>JACMLB010000086.1 GCA_014379805.1 Rhodospirillales bacterium
CCGGCCTGTACGCCTGCTATACAGACCTAGCCATTGGTGTGAGGCGGCTGTGACCTTCCTTGATGTTGTGTTCGTCGCCCTGATTCAGGGCCTGGCCGAGGTACTTCCGCTCGGCGCTTCCGGGCATCTCGCCCTGATTCCCCGTTTGGTCGCCAGCGCCGAAGGGCGCGCCGCCGTGGTGGTGGCCGCCGATGTGGGCATCGTCGCCGCCCTAATGACCTATTTCTGGCGTGACCTGTTCATCATGGGCCGTTCCGTGGTCAAACTGGCCAAGGGCCGGGTAGAGCCGGGCGCCCGGCTGCTGTTTCAGGTGCTGGTGGGCTCGGTGCCCGCCTTGCTTCTGACCTGGGGCTTCGCCGAACTGGGCGGCGGCAGCGCCAGCCCCACCACCGCCGCCGCCGCGCTGGTGGTATTCGGCCTGTTTCTGCTGGCCGCCGATGCCATGGGCGTCACCGTGCGTCGGGTCGAGCATCTGGGCTGGCTGGGCGCCGCCATCATCGGCATCCTCCAGGCCGCCGCCGCCATTCCCGGCGTGTCGCGCACCGGCATTACCATCACCGCCGCCCGCCTCATGGGGTTCGAACGCCAGGACGCCGCCCGCTTCTCGCTGCTGCTGGGCATTCCGCTGATTGCCGGTCAGGCCTGCCTGATCGTGGCGCAGTTGTCGCGTCAAGCTCCGCTGATTTTTTCCACCGATTTGGCGCTGGCCGCCGGTCTGGCCTTCATCGTCGCTCTGATCGCGGTGGCGGCCATGATGGCGTGGATTAACCGCCACACCTTCGCCCCATTCGCGGTCTGGCGCATAATTTTGGGTGTGGGTGTTCTCGTCTGGAGTTTGCTGCCTTAACCAATGGTTAAGCAGTGGGCGACAATGCCCTGCGTTTCCTGCGTTTTTTCCGTGACATTGCTCGGTCGGATTAGGTACCTATAAGTCTGGATCACGCGAAGGGGTCTGGACTTTGCGCATTCGTCTAGCGGTCATAGCGGTGCTGCTGTTGGGTCTGTCGGCCTGTGCGCGGGCGCCCATGCCGGCTGCGCCGCCCATGGTCGCAGTACCGCAGATCCTCGATCCCGATTCAGTTTGCCTGCAAGACCTTGCCACCTTGGGGGTGGATTTTCAGCCCATGGCCTCGTTCGGCGATTCCGAGCAGGGCTGTGGCATCAGCAATGCGGTCAAGGTCTCCGGCGCCGGGGTGCCGTGGAACCGCGCCGGCGTGCTGACCTGCGCCATGGCCCGCACCCTGGTGCGCTATCAGACCGAGGTGGTGCAGCCCGTGGCCCAAAGTCGCTTCGGCCAACCGGTCAAACGCCTCCACCATGCCGGCACCTATGACTGCCGGGTGCGCCGGAACAATTCCACCAAGGTGGCGGCCAGTTTGGGCGGCAGCCGGGGCGGGCGGTTGAGCGAACATTCCAAGGGCCAAGCCATCGACGTGACCGCGTTCGAGCTGGCCGACGGCACCATGGTGTCGGTGAAAAAAGATTGGCGCGGCGGCGCGGATAAGGCCGCCTTCCTGCATGATGTAGCGCGGGCATCGTGCAGCACCTTCAACGTGGTGCTGACGCCCAACCACGACCGCTTCCATCAGGACCACCTCCATTTGGACATCGGCCCCCATACGCTGTGTGGGTATTGATCTAGCCAAACTGGAAGGCTTACCCCGCCAGAGAGGGGTAATTTGGGCTTCCGGTCGATAGCGATCAACAAGTGCGATCGCCATTATCGCTTCCATGGATGGAAGAACACCCCTCTCTCTCGCCTTGGTCGCAGCTCTGGTCGTCGCCAGCCCGATGGGCGCTGCCTGGGCTCCCCGGCCTTCGCCCAGTGCCGCGATCCCCCAGCTGCAGCCGGTGGCCGCCCCTGCGCTGAAACCGGCCAAGACCGTCAGCCCCGCCGAACTGCGCTGCCTCGCCATGAACGTCTATTGGGAATCGCGCGGCCAGCCCGTGGCCGGTCAGGCGGCGGTGGCTCATGTGACCCTGAACCGCGCCAGTTCACCAAGCTTTCCCGCCTCCATTTGCGGTGTGGTCCATCAAAGCTGTCAGTTTGGCTGGACCTGCGACGGCAAGGGCAACCAGCCCACCGACGCGGCGGCGTGGGCCGAGTCGGTGGACGTCGCCAAACGCGCCTTGGCCGGTGAGCCCGACCCCACCGGCGGCGCCCTGTACTTCCACCATGTGGAGGAGCGCCCGCAATGGGCGCGCGGGCGTTATGGCACCCGTGTGGTCATCGGGCAGCACGTGTTCTTCAATGTGAAGGACGGGTCCGAGCGGCAACTGGCCCAGGCGGCGTTTGATCCCTAGGGTCTACTCCCCCAGAAACTCCAGCTGCCAAGTCATCTCATCCGCCGTCAGCGGGAAGGTGCCGCCGCGCGAATGCAGCAGGCGGCTGGCCGGCAGGCGCAGCAGCTTGGTCTGCAACTGGGTGCACAGGCCCATGGACAGGCCGGCCTTCCAGGTGATGGCGACGATGCCCTTGGCGCTTTGGGTATTGGCGGCTTTCCTCACCGTGGCCACGGACAATCCGGCCAGCACCGACAGGGCGGCAATGACGAAGGCGTGGTCCGAGCCCGACAGGGCGGTGTCGATGGTGCTTTCGTCCAGCTTGTTCTGGAACTTCAACTGCTGAGCCCGCATCAGCGCGGTGGTCTCGTCGGCGGCCTTGCGGGCATTGGCCTTAGCCGGGCCGGTGGGGGCTTCCAGTTCGTCCAAGCGCTTGCGCACCACGGCGGCCACCGCCACCGCCGCGTCGGGCTCCAGATCCTGGCGGGCGGCGAGGCCTTGCAGCAGATTGGCGGCGACGAAGCGGGCCAGCTTGTTGGCGGCCTTGGCATGCAGGTGGGGGCGTTCCGCCAAAGGCTGGTGCCAGATTTCGATATCGGCGGCGCGGTCCACCAGACGGTCCAGGGTTTCCTCGCGGATTTGGGCCGACGGATTGGTCAGCAGCACGGCGATGGCGTCCACATCGTCGGTGGCGGCGATGGCGTCGGCCACCTTGGTGTTGACCACGCTACGCTTGGAAATGGCCGACAAGGCGCCGGGAACCGGGCTGGTGGAAATGATCTCCAGCAAATCCTCGTCGGTCAGCACCGGCGAGTATTGCAGCACGGGTCCCGAGACCGCCAGCTGGGCATCGCGGGCAAGGCGGCGGATCACGTCGGGCGGGGCGTCGGCCACATCCTTCAAGGCGTCCGACAGGATTTCGCGCACCTTGCCGATTTGGTCGCGGGTCAGCAGCTCCAGCGTCTCATAGGTGGCGCGGCGCAGGCGGTCCTGCTCGTTGGCGGTCAGGCCGGGAGCCAGCCGGGCAATCTTGGCGGCCAAGCCGGTGCGCACGTCCTCATCGGCGTCGCGGGCCAACAGCAGATTGGCCTGGGCCGGGGTTTGGGCGTTGCGGGCGACGTTGCGGCGCACCTCGACGCTGGCATCTTCGGCCAGATAATACAGAATCTCGGGCTTGATATCGCGCCGCGCCGCCAACTCGGCCCGCACCACATCGTCCTGGGCGGCGGCGGTGGCGCGCGCCTCCTCATACGAGATTTTCTTGCCCGCTCCCAGCAGGCGCTTGATCAGATCGACGACCACCATTCTAGCTGCGTGCCTCCGGAGGCGGCGCCATGCGCCAGGCACCCTTGCCGTCGCGCTTGACCTCGTACATGGCCTTGTCGGCGCGGGCCACCAGTTCGTCCAGGCTTTCGTGGCTGGGGCCGCCATGGACGGCAAGGCCCAGCGACATGTTCAACGGCTTTTCATCATTGCCGGAATAATGGTGCAGCCCCACCGCCGCCCTCAACAAATCCTGGCAGCGCTGCACGGCGATGGCTTCCTCGGCGCCTTCCAGCCAGATGGCGAATTCGTCGCCGCCCAGGCGGGCCACGATGTCGATGGGCCTTGTGTGCTGCAACAGCAGGTCGCGCGCGGCCAGCAGGGCTTGGTCGCCGGTGTGGTGGCCGTGATTGTCGTTGACCAGCTTGAAATTATCCAGATCCACATAGATCAGCGCCGCTGGGCGATGCTCGCGCGCCAAACGGCTGAAGCGGCGGGCGATTTCTTCGAAGAAGGCGCGGCGGTTGAACAGGCCGGTCATGGGGTCGGTGCGCGACAGCCGCAGGATGCGCTCGTGGTTGGCGATTTGCTCGTTGGCGAGGCCGACTTGGGTGGCCACGTCGTCGATGAGCAGGCGGTCGTCGTCGCTCCACGAGGTGCGGCTGGAATCGCGCCACAGCAGGATGGCGCCGTTGATGGAATGGCGATAGCGGCTGACCGTGGACAACACGTGCCAGCCGTCCAGTTGCTCGTCGAAATGGTCGGTCTCGATAAAGCAATCCAGAATGGGCTTTTCGTCGCCGCCCTCGCCGAATTGCGCGGCCAAGGCGAAGTCCGAGGCCTCGGGCAGGATACGGAATATCTGGCAGCCGGTGGCGCCCAAGGCGCGCGCCGTGGCCTCGGCGGCAGCGCGCAGCATGTCCACCGGATCGACCTCGTCGCGGATGGTGCGCACGATATAGGACAGCAGCCGCTCGCGGTTATTGGCGCGCGACAGGGCGGCATCGCGCAGGCGTTCCTGGGTGACGTCGCGGCACACCCCGCGGGCGCCGCGCCATTCGCCGTGCTCGCCGGTGATGGGGGTCGACGACGACAGCAGACAGGCCTCGCTGCCCTCGGCCTGCTTCATCCACACTTCGGCGTCTTCCACCGGCAGGCTGGCGGAAAACGGCGAGCCCAATTGGGACGATTCAATGGACGAGACGAAATCAGCGGGATTGCGGCCCACCAGATCGTCGGCGGAAAAACCCAGGGCGCCCTTGGGGCTGACGAAGACGAAGCGTCCGTCGGCGCCCACTTCCCAGGCGAAATCGGAACTGATCTCCACCAGATCCTTGTAGCGCTGACGCGATTCCACCAGGGCCGAGCGCAGATTGCGCTCCAGCGTGACGTCGCGGCCCAGCAGCAGGATATGGTCGTCCTCGGTGGGCAGGGCGGCCAGTTCCAGGATCATGGTGCCGCCGGAAATGCCCGGCAGGGTCTCCACCATGGTGCGGCTGCCCGGCGCTTCCAGCAGCAGGGCCAAATTGGTCAGCCGGTTCTCGGCAATGGCAAGGCTCAGGGGTTCGGCGCGGCCATTGGCGGCCACCACGGTGCCGTCGCGGGTCAGCACCACGGCCGGTCCCGGATAGGCGGAAAGCGCCGTCGCTCCCAGACCGACGGTCTGGCGCGAAGCTCCCACAGGGCGTCCGCGTTTTGCATCCAGCGAGGCGGTCATGGCCTTCGATTCCCCCCAATTTGCGCCACTCAATCCTTAACATAGACGGCAAGGGTTAACGATGGCGAAAGTGCTAAAAACGCCCTGGCGGGACGGGGCCTTGCGTTCGCCGCCGCCACTGGGTAGGTGTTGTGTCATGAACAGCCAAACCCCGACCGATATGCGCCATGTTGAATCCTGGGTCTTCGACTTGGACAACACCCTGTATCCGGCATCAAGCAGCCTGTTCCCCCAGATCGACGTGCGCATGCGCCAGTTCATCGCCGAGCAGCTGAAGCTGCCCCTGGACGAGGCATTCGCCCTGCAGAAGCGCTATTACCGCGAATACGGCACCACCCTGCGCGGGCTGATGCTGGTGCATGGGCTAGGGCCGGACGCCTTCCTGGATTACGTGCACGACATCGACCATTCGGTCCTCGACGTGGCCCCGGCCCTGGACGCGGTGCTGGCGCGCCTGCCGGGACGCAAGCTGATCTTCACCAACGGGTCCGAGCGCCACGCGGTCAACGTCATGGAGCGCCTGGGCGTCGCCCATCATTTCGACGCCATCTTCGACATTGCCGCAGCATGCTTCATCCCCAAGCCGCAGCCGGAATGCTATGTCACCATGGCGAAGCGTTTGGGGATCAAAGCGGCCCGTTCGGCCATGGTGGAAGACATCCACCGCAATCTGGTTCCGGCTGCCGCCATGGGCATGACCACGGTGTGGGTGCGCCAAGCGGGCCATCCCGATTTTCATGTGCTGGGCCAGGACGATACCGATCTGTCCCATGTCCACCACATCACCGACGATCTGGTGGGGTGGCTGGAGGGGGTGGCGCCCGCCCCCTGACCCGCGCGCCACGAACAGGGGCGGATGCGTTGCCGACATTTGACACCTTGGGCCAACGCGGTATGTTCGCCTCACCACTATTTCAGGGATATGCCATGAG
>JACMLB010000087.1 GCA_014379805.1 Rhodospirillales bacterium
ATGCAGGGGGAGAGAAAGCCGCCGCCGAAGAGCCGCACGCAGATGACTTAAGCGCTGCAATCATCCGGATGACACATTCAAGCACGGGGACGCGGTAGGGACAGGCGCACCCGCAGCCCCCCTTCCGGTCGGTTGGTCAGGACGATGTCGCCGCCATGGGCGCGGGCGGCGGCGCGGGCCACGGACAGGCCCAGGCCGGTGCCGCCGGTCTCGCGGTTGCGGCTGGCATCCAGGCGGACGAAGGGGGCGAAGACGCGTTCGAATTCCGCTTCGGGGATGCCGGGGCCGTTATCGTCCATGGTGATGACCACTTGACCGTCATCTTCGGTCAAACACGCCCGCGCCGGGGCGCCGTACTTCACCGCGTTGTCGATCAGATTGGCGACGGCGCGCTTCAGCGCCATGGGACGGGCCGGCAGGATCAGGGAGTCTGGGCCGTCATAGGCGGCGCCCAGATCCTCGGACAAGCCCTGGACCAGAGCGGCCACGTCCACCTGACGGCGGTCCTCGCGGGCGGCGTCGTCGCGGGCGAAGGCCAGGGTGGCGGCGATCATGCGCTCCATCTCGTCCAGATCGGCCAGCATCTTGCCGCGCTCCACCTCGTCCTCGACGAATTCGGCGCGCAGTTTCATGCGGGTGATGGGGGTGCGCAAATCGTGGCTGATGGCCGCCAGCATTTGCGTGCGGTCCTCCACGAAACGGCGGATGCGGCCCTGCATGACGTTGAAGGCGTGGGCGGCGGAACGGATTTCGCGCGGTCCCGCTTCGACCAAGGGCTGCGCCGCCACGTCCACGCCCAGACGCTCGGCGGCGGCGGCGAAGGTGGCGAAGGGGCGCGAGGCCCGGCGCACCGCCCACAATGCCGCCAGGGTCACGGCGATCAGCGCGGCCAGCAGGGGGCCAAGGAAGCGTGGGCGCCACAACGGCTCGCCGCCATCCAGCGGGGCCAGCACGTTCAGCCAAGTATCGTCCGCCAAGCGCACCGAAATGCGAAGGGCTGGGCCGTGGACGAAGCCGAAGCCGCCGCCCATGCTGTGGCCGCGGCCGTGCAGCCCACCGCCAAATCCGCCCCCGGGCGGCGGTTCCGGCGGAAGACGGGTGGAGACGCGCACTTCGCGGTCTTCTAAATCCGCTTGCAGATGGTGGGCGACAGTGGCGGCGATGCCGTCCGGCTCGGTCGGGTCGCCCACAACCGGTTTGATGCCCCAGCCGGCACGGAAGCCGGGTGTGTCCATGCTTTGCAGCGTGGCGCGGCGGCTGTCGGGCTGGGTTGCCTCCAGCAGCTTGACCATGGAGGCCACACGTTCGGCGGCATTGCGCCCGCCCAAAGCGGCCAGGGCCTCGGAGCGCTGGCCGGCAAACATGAACAGGGCTGCCGACAGCGCCATCAGGATAGCCGCCACCAGCACCACGGCGGTGCGGCCCAGCAAGGTGTCGGGTAACAGACGGCGCCGTTTCATGACCGTTCCACCGCAGGGGTGAACAGATAGCCGCCGCCGCGCACGGTCTTGATCATCTGCGGGTCCTTGGCGTCGTCATTGAGCTTGCGCCGCAAGCGGCTGACCTGGATGTCGATGGAGCGGTCGAACGGGATGGCTTGGCGGCCACGGGCGAAGTCCAGCAATTGGTCGCGCGACAGCACGCGGCGGGGGTGCTCGACAAAGGCTTGCAGCAGGTCGAATTCGCCCGCCGACAGGGTCAGCACCACGCCATCGGGGCTGGTGAGGTCGCGGGTGGTCACGTCCAGCACCCAATTGTGGAAGCTATAGCGGTTGCCGCTGCCGGTTTGGGCGGGGCGTGGCACAGGGCCTTGGGCGCGGCGCAGCACCGCCTTGATGCGGGCCAGCAGCTCACGGGGATTGAACGGCTTGGCCACGTAATCGTCGGCGCCCATCTCCAGGCCCACAATGCGGTCGGTGTCCTCGCCCATGGCGGTCAGCATGACGATGGGCACCGCCACGCCCTGGCCGCGCAGCCGCCGGGTCAGGCTTAGGCCGTCCTCGCCGGGCATCATCAAGTCCAGCACCACCAGATCGATGGCCCAATCGGATAGGGCGCGCTCCATCTCGCCGCCGTCCTTGGCGGTGGTGACGCGCAAACCGTGCTTGGCCAGGAAGCGGGCCAACAGGTCGCGTATTTCGCGGTCGTCATCGACCACCAGGATGTGCGGCTGGGTGTCCATGGCGTTGATTATAGCGCGCAGAGGCGAAAAGGCGCGGCCCCACTTGGTAACGATGGGTAACAGAGATGATACCCTGCGTTACCCTTTTCCCAACACGCCGGTTACACGGTGGGCGCTTCATGGTGGCATCAAGTTTCCCCCGAGGAGGACATCATGAACGTCACCACTAAGATCGCCGCCGCCGCCCTGATCGCTTTGGGCATGGCCGCCACGCAGGTTCAGGCCCAGCAAGCCCCCGTGGACCCGGCGCCGCTGACCCCCGCTCAGGTCAAGACCGTTGTCGAAGGCCGTCTGATCATGCACCGCAGCGACCTGAAGGTCGGCAAGGTGACCGAGAAGGACGCCAAGACCTATGACGTGGAATTGGTGAAGCCCGACGGCGCCATCCAGGAGCACGCTTTGGTGGACAAGGCCTTCGCCCGCCCGGCTGGCGCGCTGAGCCCCCAGGGCCGTGGTTTCGGCCCCGGCGGTAAGCACGGGCATATGGGCATGGGCGGCGGCATGGGCTGCGGTCAGCCTGGCTAAGTGTGGCCGGCTGAGGTGCGATGAGAGGAGGGGGCTGTTTGCGCCCCCTCCTTCATTTGACCCATCCCGGCGCGACCGGCTATAACGCCCCCATGCGCACAATCTCCGCCGTCCTCGCCGTGTTGCTGGTTCTGGCGGTCATCGTCGAGCTGAGCTTCGGCACGTGGTTCAGCAAGGACCCGCTCGACCAATCGGATTTGGGCCGCAATTCCGCTGTGACCGTAGCGGCGGCGGCGCTGTATCCCGGTGGGCAGGACTTCACCTATCGGCGCGATGCCTGGGGTTTTCGCGGCATTGGGCGCGACCCGGCCAGCATCACCATCCTGACCGTGGGTGGCGGCACCACCGATCAGCATTACCTCCCCGACGACCAAACCTGGCAAAGCGTGATGGAACGCGACTTCCGCGCCGCCGGTGTGGACGCGGTGGTGGCCAATGCCGGTATCGACGGCGAAGCCACTTTGGGCCATGTGAGGGCCTTCGAGGACTGGTTCAGCCATGTGCCGGGGCTGAAGCCGCGCTTTGTATTGTTCTCGGTCGGCCTGGACGAAAGCACCAATGTGGTGCGAGACGAATCCAGTGTGGTTCGCCGCCACTCTGCCCTGTTGCGCATGGTGGAGCGATTGTCCGAGCCTAAACCGGTCGAAGCCCAACCGGTGGAGCCAAGCGAGGGACGGCCCAACCGCGCCAGCATCGCCGGTTATAAGGAGCGCCTGACCCGCCTTGCGCAACTGGCCCATGCCATGGGCGCGGTTCCGGTGTTCGTGGTCCAGGGTGTTTGGGCTGACGAGTTGACTGCGCGCCGGTTGGCCGACTTCAACCATGCCACCCGCGACGTCTGCAAGGAGGCCGGTTTGCTGTGCCTGGACATGGCGCGCGAGGTGACGTTTGAAGCCGGCGATTTCTACGACCATCTGCACAATTCGCCCCAAGGCGCCGAGAAGGTTGGCCGCTGGCTCGCGGGGAAGCTGGCGGGACTGGTGTAGCGAGACGAATTTGAGTAAACATGGCTCCCCTTTCGCGGAGTTGCCGAACGTGGTGATGGAAGACAAGCTGGTTATTGCCCTGCCCAAGGGCCGGATTTTGGACGAGTGCATGCCGCTCGTGCGGGCGGCTGGCATCGAGCCAGAGGCCGAATTCGACAATCCCAAGACCCGGCTTTTGCGGTTCGCCACCAATCATCCGCATATCGATATCATTCGTGTGCGCTCGTTCGACGTGGCCACCTTCGTGGCGTTCGGCGCCGCCCATCTGGGCATCGCCGGCAACGACGTGCTGATGGAATTCGATTACCCGGAAATCTATGCGCCGCTGGATTTGGGCATCGGCGCCTGCCGCCTGTCCGTGGCCGAGCCCACCGATTTGGCCGAAGGCGACGACCCGCGCCGCTGGAGCCACGTGCGTATTGCCACCAAATACCCGGAAGTGACCAAGCGTTACTTTGCCGAGCGCGGCGTGCAGGCCGAATGCGTCAAGCTGAACGGCGCCATGGAATTGGCTCCGTCCTTGGGTTTGTGCTCGCGCATCGTCGATCTGGTGTCCACCGGTTCCACCATGAAGGCCAACGGCCTGAAGGAAGTGGAGGTCATCGCCCAGGTGACGTCCCGCCTTATCGTCAACCGCGCTGCGCTCAAGACCCGCCCGGAAGAAATGACCGGCTGGATCGAGCGCTTCCGCTCTGCCTGTGAGGCTGCCAATGCTGCGGCTTGACGCCCGTCAGCCCGATTTCGAGGCCCAGTTCCTGGCGCTTCTGGATATGAAGCGCGAGACCGATGCGGACGTGAACACGCTCGTCGCCGGCATCATCGCTGACGTGAAGGCGCGCGGTGACGAAGCGCTGATCGAATACACCAAGCGCTTCGACCGCTTGACCGAGCTGACGCCCGCCACCCTGCATATCTCGGCGGCGGAAGTGGATGCCGCCGTTGCCGAAGTGCCGGCGGAACTGATTGCCGCGCTGGAACTGGCGGCGGAGCGCATCCGCGATTTCCATGCCCGCCAATTGCCCGAGGGCTATGCCTACACCGATTCCGCCGGTGTGCGCCTGGGCTGCCGCTGGACGGCGGTGCAGGCTGCCGGCCTGTACGTGCCCGGCGGCACCGCCGCTTACCCGTCCTCGGTGCTGATGAATGCCATTCCGGCCAAGGTTGCCGGGGTGGACCGTCTGGTCATGGTGGTGCCCACCCCCGACGGTAAGCTCAACCCGCTGGTGTTGGCTGCTGCCCGTCTGGCCGGTGTGGACGAAATCTATCGCGTTGGCGGCGCTCAGGCGGTTGCCGCCTTGGCCTTCGGCACCGACACCATCCGCCCGGTGGACAAGATCGTCGGCCCCGGCAATGCCTATGTGGCCGCCGCCAAGCGTCAGGTGTTCGGCACTGTCGGTATCGACATGATCGCCGGCCCCTCCGAGATTCTGGTGGTGGCCGATGGCGCCAACGACCCAAGCTGGATCGCCGCCGATCTGCTGTCTCAGGCTGAGCATGACACCGCCGCGCAAAGCATCCTGATCACCGATGACGCCGCGTTCGGCGACCGCGTTGCGGCGGCAGTGGAAAGTCATCTGGCCGTGCTGCCGCGCGCCGTCATCGCTCGCGAAAGCTGGGAAGCGCATGGCGCCATCATCGTGGTGCCGTCCCTGGACGGTGCCGTCCCCCTGATGGACCGTATCGCCGCCGAACATCTGGAATTGGCCGTGGCCGAGCCCGATGCCCTGGCCGCCAAGGTTCGCAATGCGGGCGCCATCTTCCTGGGCCGCTACACCCCGGAAGCGGTGGGTGACTATATCGGCGGTCCCAACCATGTGTTGCCCACCGCGCGGTCGGCACGGTTCTCCTCGGGCCTGGGTGTGCACGACTTCATGAAGCGCACCACCCTGCTGGGCTGTGACGCCGAGTCCCTACGCGCCATCGGCCCGGCGGCGGTGCAGCTGGCCGGGGCCGAGGGACTGGGCGCCCATGGATTGTCGGTGGCGTTGCGCCTTAATCTACCCGTGAGCGGGGCCTGACGGCCATGCCACACCGGCAGCGCATCGCGCACGTCCAACTGGACGAAAAGACCATGGTGCGGCGCGCCGCCGAGGTCGAGCACGAGCGCAACATCGCCATCTACGATCTGCTGGAGGAAAACTACTTCGCCCCCCATGGCGAGTATGTGGGGCCGTACCACCTGCATCTCAGGCTGGACGACAACCGTCTGGTCTTTGACGTGCGGACGCCCGCGAACGATCCGCTGCTGGAGGTGGGGCTGTCGCTGAAGCCGTTCCAGTCCATCGTCAAAGACTACTTCATGATTTGCGAAAGCTATTTCTCGGCCATCAAGAAGTCCACGCCGTCGCAGATTGAAGCCATCGACATGGGCCGGCGCGGCTTGCATAACGAAGGGTCGGAGTTCCTGAAGGAACGGCTGGCCGGCAAGGTGGACGTGGACTTCGACACGGCGCGTCGGCTGTTCACGCTCGTCTGCGTCCTGCATATCCGGGGCTAGGCGATGGAGGGCGATCTTCCGTCCGCCGTCTTGTTCTGTTGCACCTTCAATGCCATCCGCTCACCCATGGCAGAGGGCATCTTCCGCCGCTTTCACGGCGCCCGCATCTTCGTGGATTCCGTGGGCGTCAAGACCGAGGAAATGGACCCTTTCGCCGTTTCGGTCATGGACGAAATCGGCATCGACATTTCCAAGCACCGCGCCAAGACCTTCGAGGAATTGGAGGATGACAGCTTCGACGTCATCATTTCGCTCAGCCCCGAGGCTCAGCACAAAGCGGTGGAACTGACCCGCACCAATGCCTGCGAGGTCGAGTTCTGGCCCACCTTCGACCCCACTTTGATCGAAGGCAGCCGCGAGGCTCGTCTGGATGCCTACCGTCAGGTCCGCGACGAACTCATGCGCCACATCCTGGCCCGTTTCCCAACGCAGGCCATGGCGCGGGAGTAGGCGCCGCGCCCCGTTAGAACTCCCGTCCGTTGCCCCGCTTCCACACTCCCGACGGCGCCGCTTGGCCGTTGGCGAGGAAGGGCATGTACTTCTTGTCTTCGCCCATGATGTGCTGGACCAGCCAGTCATTGACCATTTCGAACAGATGGACGGCGTCCAGGGCGCGGCCATGTTCCACATCGGCCTTCAGATTGAAGACCTTTTCGTACATGCGGTCGTGCAGTTCCTTATGGGCCTTCCAATGGGGATAGCCGGCCTTCTTCATGGCCTGCTCTTCCTCGCTGAAATGCACCAGGACGAAGTCCTCCAGCTTTGCCAGCACGGCACGCACGTCCTCGTCGCGGCCCGGTTGGTTTAGCAGCGGGTGCAGTGCGTTCAGGCAGTCGAAGATCATCTGGTGATGGGTGTCGAGGGTCGACGACCCGACCGACATGGCCTCGGTCCATTCAACAAAGCTCATGATATCCCCACATTTAGCGGCCCGTGCGGGCAAGGTTTTCAGGCATCCATCAAGGCGCGCACATGGGCGGCGACGCAGGTCGCCAGCGCGCGGGGATCGTAGCCCCCCTCAAGGATCGATACCAGCTTGCGGTCGCTGAAGTCGCGGGCGACTTGCAGCAATTGGCGGGTGACCCAGTCGAAGTCGCTGACCTGCAGGCGCAAATGAGCCATGGGATCGGCGGCATGGGCGTCGAAGCCGGCCGAGATGATGACCAGCTCCGGCGCGAAGTCGCGCAGCTTGGGCAGGATGATATCGGTGAAAGCGGCCCGGAATTCGGTGCCGCCGCTGCCCTGGCGCAGGGGCACGTTGACCACCACCGCGCCACCCTCGCCGCCGGTCTCCTCGACCACGCCGGTATAGGGGAAGGCGTCCAGCTGGTGGGTCGAGGCATAGAACATGCCCGGTTCGTCCCACAGGATTTTCTGGGTGCCATTGCCATGATGGACGTCGAAATCCACCACCGCCACCCGCTTCAGGCCGTGCACATCGCGGGCGTGCAGGGCGGCGATGGCGGCGTTGGCGAACAGGCAGAAGCCCATGGCCTCGTTGGCCTCCGCATGGTGGCCCGGCGGGCGCACGGCGCAGAACACGTTGGTGGAGCGCTTGGTGACCACTTCGTCCACGGCGGCGCAACCGGCCCCGGCAGAGCGCAACGCGGCTTCCACCGAGTGCCGCGACATCATGGTGTCGGGGGCGAATTCGATCACTTCATCGCCATCGGGCGGGGATTCGAACACGTGCTCCACATGCTCGGG
The DNA here is from genome assembly GCA_014379805.1 of Rhodospirillales bacterium. Lineage (GTDB taxonomy): Bacteria > Pseudomonadota > Alphaproteobacteria > Rhodospirillales > Magnetospirillaceae > Magnetospirillum. The sequence goes on from JACMLB010000087.1 coordinate 7,898, forward strand.
CGAGTGGGCGCGCAGCAATTGCTGGCGGGTGGCTTTGGGCGCTTCGTCCCGTGCCAGGTAGAAGAAGTCTTCGTGTTCAAGAATGTGCAGGATGGCGGAAAGGCGCTCCGCGCATTCCGGGTGGTAATCCCCGGTGTCGTGCTTAAGGCACACCGAATGCGTCAACAACAACGTCGTCATCGTCCTGCCCGACCTCCCCGCCTTGGACCTCTTATGGGTCATGAAAGCCCTTTAGGGCTCCATCTGTGATTGCCACACAGCATAGTTCAGAGGGATGGGCTGTAAACTAATTTTTAGAATACTTCGTAAGAGGGTGGGCATCGTGCACAACGTGCCCTTGCGGACCCTGCGTCCAAAAAATGGACAGGGATTTTTGAACCACGGAGACACGGAGGTAGCTACTAATCGGGACTTGATTCGGGCTCCGTCTGGCGAGGCATCTCCGTGTCTCCGTAGTTCAATTGAGGCGCCTGCCAGAGAATAGGTGGCTGTTTTCAAAAGAATTTGTCATCCCGAGCGTATGCGAGGGATCTCATCCTGGCATGGCATCGGCCAGTGCGAACCCCCCAACCGTTGTGCCAGGATGAGATCCCTCACGTTCGTTCGGGATGACGATGAGGGGGCAGGGGGCACACTCCAGCCCTCAACGCCGCTTCGGCGCCGGTCCCCGCGCTGGCCGCGTATGCTGGGTCATGAACGGTTTGCCCTTGGCCGCAGATCCCGCACTCGGCCCCGGCTGATAGGACGGGATCATCTGGTGCTTGCCCGGCCCGATCAGATCGGCGCGGCCCATGGCCTTCAGCGCGTCGCGCAGGATGGGCCAGTTCTCGGGATCGTGATAACGCAGGAAGGCCTTGTGCAGGCGGCGCTGGCGCAGGCCCTTGGCGCTGATGACCACCTCGGAACCCTCGCGGCGGATGGGCTTCAGCGGGTTGCGTTCGGAATGATACATGGCGGTCGCCAGCGACATGGGCGAGGGCAGGAAGGTCTGCACCTGATCGGCCTTGAAGCCGTTGCGCTTCAGCCATAGCGCCAAATTCATCATGTCTTCGTCGCTGGTGCCGGGATGGGCGGCGATGAAATAGGGGATCAGATAGTACTTCTTGCCGGCCTCGCGCGCCGCCTTTTCGAACAT
>JACMLB010000088.1 GCA_014379805.1 Rhodospirillales bacterium
GCCAGGTGTTCTCCACTGCCGATGACGGGCAGACCGCGGTCACCATCAAGGTGTTCCAGGGCGAGCGCGAGATGGCGGGGGACAACAAGCTGCTGGGCAATTTCGACCTCACCGGAATCCCGCCCGCCCCGCGTGGCGTGCCGCAGATCGAAGTCACCTTCGACATCGACGCCAATGGCATCGTCAATGTGACGGCCAAGGACAAGGGCACCGGCAAGGAGCACCAGATCCGCATCCAGGCCTCGGGCGGTCTGAACGATTCCGACATCGACCGCATGGTCAAGGAGGCCGAAGCCCACGCCGCCGACGACAAGAAGCGCAAGGAAATCGTCGAAGCCCGCAATCATGCCGACAGCTTGGTGCACGCCACCGAGAAAAGCCTGACCGAGTACGGCGACAAGGTGGACGCTGCCCTGAAGGCCGATGTGGAACGTGACATCGCAGCCCTGAAGGGCGTCATGGACAGCGACGACGCCGAGTCCATCAAGGCCAAGACCGAGGCCCTGATGCAGTCGTCCATGAAGCTGGGCGAGGCCATGTACAAGGCCCAGGAAGCCGCCGGCGGAGCCCAGCCGGGTGCCGAAGGCGCGGCCTCGGGTGCCGGCGCCGACAGCTCGGTGGTCGATGCCGACTTCGAGGAAGTGGACGGCGACAAGAAGGGCAAGTAAGCCCTTTTAGTGCCAAATCGGGCAGGCGCCCCGGCGGAAGACTCTTCCCCGGGGCGCCCGTTCGCATGCACAGTGCCCCTACGGCCTATCCAGATCGATTGCGAAAGATTGCATGAGCAAGCGCGACTACTACGAGATCCTCGGCTGCGAGCGTAACGCCGGCGCCGACGATTTGAAGAAGGCCTACCGCAAGCTGGCCATGCAGCTCCATCCCGATCGCAATCATGACGATCCGGACGCGGCCGACAAGTTCAAGGAACTCAACGAAGCCTACGACGTCCTGAAGGACGAGCAGAAGCGGTCGGCCTATGACCGCTTCGGCCATGCCGCCTTCGACGGCGGCGGCGGCTTTGGTGGGGGCGGGGGCTTCGGCGGCGGTGGCGGCGCAGGCGGCTTCTCGGATCTGTTCGAGGAGATGTTCGGCGACTTCATGGGCGGCGGCGGTGGCCGGCGCGGCCAAGCCTCGGGCCGAGGCGCCGATCTGCGCTTCAACATGGAAATCACGCTGGAAGAGGCCTTCGCCGGCAAGTCCGCCAATGTCTCGGTGCCGTCCTCGGCCCAGTGTGACTCCTGCAAAGGTACCGGCGGCAAGGACGGCAGCCAGCCGGTGACCTGTCCCGGCTGCCACGGCGCCGGCAAGGTCCGCGCCCAGCAGGGCTTCTTCACCATCGAACGCACCTGCCCGACCTGTCAGGGCATGGGCCGCGTCATCAAGGACCCGTGCAAGGTGTGCGGCGGCCAAGGCCGCGTGCGCAAGGACAAGACCCTGCAGGTCACCATCCCGCCGGGCGTCGAGGAAGGCACCCGCATCCGCCTGTCCGGCGAAGGCGAGGCCGGCATGCGCGGCGCCCCGCCGGGCGATCTGTACATCTTCCTATCCCTGGCCGCCCACCGCATCTTCCAGCGCGACGGCGCCAACATCTATTGCCGCGTCCCCATCCCCATGGTCACCGCCACCCTGGGCGGCACCATCGACGTGCCCACCATCGAAGGCACCATGACCAAGGTGACCATCCCGCCGGGCACCCAGTCAGGCAACCAGTTCCGCCTGAAAGGCAAAGGCATGAGCGTCCTGCGCAGCCCCGCGCGCGGCGACATGTTCATCCAGGCCAGCGTGGAAACCCCGGTGAACCTGACCAAGCGCCAACAGGAATTGCTGCGCGAATTCGAAGCCGCCAGCGATACCAGCGAAGGCAAACACAACAGCCCCGAAAGCCATGGCTTCTTCGCCAAGGTGAAGGAGTTGTGGAAGGATTTGACGGAGTAGGGGGATAGCGAGAGGCGCCGCCTCTCGCGCTCTCTGGCCAGGGGCGGGGCCCCTGGACCCGTGCTGGTGTTTCCCCTATCCTAAAGGTCGTGGGGAAGCTGCCGGGCACGAGGCTTAAATTGCACACATTGGGTTTGCTGGACGACCTCAAAGCGGCGATCGCGGCCAAGTCGGCTGTAATTGTGGTTGGCACCGGGGTTTCTCTGGCTGTGGTACGCGGCGGTGGCCCCACCGCCGCTTTCGCCGGGTGGCAGGGGTTGCTGGAAAGCGGTCTTGCCGAATGCTTGAAGCATGGCCTGATCAGCCCGCGAACCCACGATTTCCACGTAGAGGGAATGAAGGAAGAGGGCGGCCTCGACTGCTTCCTTCACGCGGCAACGACGGTGGAAGCCGCCTTTGCAAAACGGCAGGAGCTGATGACCGCTTGGCTAAATGCCACTGTCGGAAAGCTGCCGTGCCACAACCCCGAAATTATCGATGCCCTCGGCAAGCTGGGCGTCCCCATCCTGACCACCAATTACGACACCCTGATCGCAAACCGCCTTGGCCGGAACGGGGTTCCGTGGACCAATGTTGACCAATTGCTGCCGGTGGCCCGAGGCGACGCGCCCCATATCCTGCACCTGCACGGAGTCTATGCCGCCCCTCACTCGGTTGTGCTGGGCTGGGCCTCCTATAACCGCGTCGCCGAAGACAGCGCCAGCACCCTGCTGAAATCCTCCCTCGCAACCATGAAGACCTTCATCTTTGTCGGCTGCGGCGCTGATGGCCTCAACGATCCCGATCTGGGGCCGTTCTTCAATAGCTATGGCAAAATTTTTTCTAATGGCGGCCATTTCCGCCTGTGCCTGGAAAGCGAAGCAGCGACCACCCCGCACGGGATCACCTCAATTAGGTATGCTGCCCATGGCGATTTGGTGCCGTTATTGCGATCGCTGGCCCCTTTGGGCAAGCCTGCCGCCTGCCCAATCGTTACAAATCCTACTGCTCCCTATCAATCGGCACAACTGCCCGACCCGTTGCACCGCGTCCTGCGCGGCCGCGGTACCGAGCTGACGCAGGCCATCGACTGGATGGTCAGCCGAAAGGCCTTTGCCGTCATTGGGCTGGCGGGCATGGGCAAGAGTGCCCTGTCGCTGGAGGCACTCCGCTCAGACGCGGTAGCGAAGACCTTCGGCGATCGTCGCTGGTTCGTCCGCCTGGACGCTGTAAAGGACGCCAACACCCTGCTGAGCCGTATCGGCCAAGAAATGGGCATGCCCCCGGACCCTGGCCGCCCCCGCGTCGTAATGGACGAGTTGGCCGAGAAGGGCGGTGCCATTGTTCTGGACAATGCCGAGGACCCGCTGAAGGCGGACCGGGCCAATACCGAACAGGTCTTGGCGGCATTGGCCGGACTGCCGAACGTGGCCCTGGCGGTGGGTGTGCGCGGCACTGACGTTCCCGCCCACATCGCCGAGCGCCTGACGATGAAGCCACTTGACGATAACGACGCCCGGGCGGTTTTCCTCGACCTCGCCGGCGGCCATCTGGCGGACGATCCCGATCTTGGCCTCCTCCTTGGGCGGATGGAGGGCATGCCGCTGCCTCTTTACCTGCTGGGCCGCAAGGCGAGCGATGCGCTGGATATCCGCTGGCTGCTAACCGAGTTAGACGGTGACGGCAAGCGCGCCCTGCGCTTCGACGAGGGGCGCCAATATGATTTGACGGCCTGCATTAACGTGTCAGTCCCCAATAAAGGGCCGATGCGCCAGTTGTTATCCCTACTGGGCCAATTGCCCGATGGCATTGGCGCCGACGATCTTGGAGCCTTAGTAGGTAAGGACGGCCACTCTGCCGCAGAGGAGGCAATTGCCGTCGGACTCGCGTTCTGGGACCGTGAGTTGAGACGCGTGCGCACTCTAGCCCCGATCCGCGAGCACTTCGCCCGCGCAGTCAAGCCGCGACCCAAAATGCTGGAACGCTGCCGACAGTTTATTTTAGAGCGCTTACGAACTTCTCGCCACGATGCCTACCCGATACTGGCGACTGAAACGGGTAATCTAGAGGCCATGCTCGTTCCGGTGCTGAATAGTAATATCTGCGATACTGACGCCAGTGCCGCGATAAACTACGGTCAGTTTCATCGGTTCACGGGCCTAGGCCAGGGGATCATCCTCCTCGAGCACATGATGAAACAATTGCCGCCCCGAGGACGCCCATTAGTAAGGGCGAACTCCCTATGGGAGTTGTCAAATTGGAATACAGAAAACCTAAGATTTGAGCTTAGTGAGCAGCAAATTGAGTTGGCACTCCGCTTATTCAAAGAGCAACGCAACGCTAATGGCCTAGCACGATGCATCCTAGACTCAGGGCGTTTGGCGCTGCATCGAGGGGATATAGATAAAGCTGAAGAAAAAGTTAATTTTGCCCTTAAGAATGCCCGTCGCCTGTCGACGCTTGGGAATTGCGAATACCAACTCGGCGAACTGCGGCTACGGGTATCCCAGCTTGACGTTTCCGTTCGTCATCTTTCTCGTGCTAGAGAGCATTTTGAGTCAGACAAGGGCGTCAACGGTTTAGCACATTGCCGTGCCGCTGAGGGCGAAATCGCGCGGCGCCGAGGCGACATTACTGAAGTGACAACCTCGGCACAGGCGGCGCTGCTGCTATACCGGCGTGCCGGCGACATTGGCGGCGAGGCCCATTGCCATCTGATGGCCGCATCGGCAGCGCTGGAGTGGGGCGATTGGGCCGAAGCCCGGAAGTTATTGTCACCGACAATAATTTTATTAAAACGAGCCAGCAATCTCCTTTACAACGTCGATGCTGCTGTACTTACCGCGCGCCTTGCCCTAACCGAGCCATCCGGCATTAAAATTGCCACTGAGGCCATTGCCCAAGCCTTGTCCATCCTGGCGGGGAAAGGAATCCCCCGCCACCAAGCCCAATGCCTCTGCGTGCAGGGCGAGATCGCCTTGGCCCGGCAGGATTGGGCGGACGCAGAAACCCAATTCATCGCCGCCATTGCGCTGTTCCCACGCCATCGGGGTGACGACATTGCGGGGGATTGTTTGCGCGGGCTGGGCGACGCGGCACGCGCGCAGGGCCAGATGGCGGAAGCGCGGGAGGCGTGGGATACCGCCATCGACCATTACGGCAAATTCCCCAACCCCCACTGGATCGCCCAGATCAAGCTGCGGCTCGCCCGTTTGGCTGAGGGGGAGGAGCGTGCGGCCTTGGTGGCTGAGATGCGCGAGGTTTGGCGGCAGCCTGGGTTCGAACGTTGGCTGGAGAAGCTGGGCGAGTTCCAGCCTTAGCCCGCCACTTGAAACAAGGGCACGCCATGAAACCCATCTTCGATCCGAAAGCGCCCAAGACAGTCCGCACGTTGTCCATCAACGAGGACTTGCTAAGGCAAACGCGTAAATTGGGCATCGATCTCAGCCAAACCTTGGAAACCAGCCTGACGGATAAAGTCCGTGAGGCCAAAGCCAAGGCTTAGATCGAAGAAAACAAGGACGCCATAGCGGCCAAACACCGCTGGGTCGAGGAAAACGGCCTACTCAGCGACCATTTCCGGATGTTCTGACAAACCCCGATAAACAAAAATGGGGCCTGGGGCATCGCCCCAGATGGGTTCGGGCGATAGCCCGATACTCCCCCGAAACGCCCTACCGCTTCGCCCGTTCCGCCACCGGCGTATAAAGCCGGATCACCGTTTCGATGGTGTTTGCGGCTTCCAACGGCTCCGTGCTTAAGGTCTTGAACAGGACCGCGCCGATTTCGGTGAACACCTTTTCGTCCCGATCGCCGGCGAAGGCCACCGGGAAGGCGGAGAACACCGTCAGGGCCGCGTCCATTTCGGCCTTGAACCGAGCGCGGTCCATGACGCGCCAGACTTCGAACAGCATCACCACCGACAGGCCCATGCCGTTGCGGTCCACGCGGTTGCGCAGGCAATCGCGGATTTGGAAGGCGAGGTCGCGGGGGCGGCGGGCGATTTCCGCCAGCAGGAAGGGGCGATGGGCAGTGCGGCTCCACTCCAGGCCCAAATCGTAGAGCTCAGCGAAACCGAAGGCGCCGTCGGACCCGTTGTAAAACAGGGTCAGCGCCAGCGCGTCGGTCATCTCGGCGGGATAGACCTCGTCCAGCTTGTTCAGGCGGGCCAGCAGGGTTTCGCGCGGGGTGTCCTTGTTGGCGGCCAATGCTTGCATCTCGGCCAGATCGTTGGCGTAACGGGCGGCGTCGAAGTCCAGCAGGGTGCGCAGGAAGGCGAAGTCACACGTTTCGGGCAATTCCAGACCGACCCGTGCCGCCATGTCGCGCAGCTGGGTGATCACGTCCAGCGCCAGCATCTCGTCATTGTCGGGTTTGGACGAGGGGTTGACCCGCACCTTCATGTATTTGACGTCCGTGCGGCTGCCCATGGTGAAGGCGACGCCCAACACGCGGAACACCCGTGGCTGGGTGACCGGAACTTCGACCATCTGGAATTCCGAATCGTCATCGCCGGCATGCCCAGCGGCCAGCTTGGACTGCACCGAGCGCAGATCGCCGGCCAAGCGGCCCAGCCGCGCCAGCACCACCGCCCACAAATCGGGCCGCCGTTCGGCCAGAAACGCCTTCAGCTTGTCCTCATCGGCCAGCAGTGCGGCGTCCATATGGTGGTACAGCACGCGGTCCAAATCGGGGCGCATCAGCCCCAGCAACACGCGGCTGACAAAGCGCTGGGCCAAATCGAAGAATTGCGGCGAGAACAGGAAGAACGGCTGTTCATGGCTGTAGACCGGCGAGGGCAGCCGCAGCACCGGCGCGGGGAACAAGGCGAGGCGGCGCTCCAGCACGCTGGCCACGTAATCGGCGACCAGTTCCTCGGGCCGGGCGCCCGGCACGACTTCGTCGGTTTCGTCGGGGGCCAAACTGAAATCGGGCAAATCGTCCAAATCGGACGCCACTGAAGCGTCACCCTGATCGGCGGCACGGCGCTGATAGGGGCGGGGCTCCTGATGGTTCAGGGTCTGCCATGCCACGGCCACTTCGGGCCGTTTGGTGACGACCAACCCGATGACCTCGCGTGCCAAGGTGATTTGGTCGTGCCACGAGCGGCCGGTCAGCCCGGTGGTGAAGGAATCCTGCACCGCCTTCAGAAATTCGGCATCGCCCTTACGCCGCAGCAGCGAGTGCAGCACACCGCCCATGAAGCGGATCAGCTGCGCCTCATCGGCCTGGGCGTCCAGCTTGGCGGTCAGATCGCGATAAAGCAGGCGTTGGTCGGCCGGCAAATCCACGGGGCTCAGCCTCCCTGACCGGCGGGGATGGGCACCACCGAGATGGAATTCTTCGGCGAACCTTCGATGATGCGGTCAGAATAAACCAGATAGACCAGCACGTTGCGCTTCTTGTCGTGGAACCGCACCACCTGCATGGTCTTGAACAGCAGCGAGGTGTCCTTCTTGAACACCTCTTCGCCTTCCTTGAAGGTGGCCTTGATCTTGATGGGGGCCACTTGGCGGCAGGCGATGGAGGCGTCGGCGGTGTCCTCGGCCACGCCCAGCCCGCCCGACATGCCGCCCTTTTTGGCCCGCGACAGATAGCAGGTCACGCCATCCACCTTGGGGTCGTCAAAGGCTTCCACCACGATCTTATCGTTGGGGCCCAACATTTTGAACACAGTGGAGACGCTGCCGATGTCTTCCGCCGCCGCGGGCATTGCCATGGCAACCAGAGTCAAAGCGTACAGCAAATTGAAGCGCGACCGCGGCATCTGTTTTCCCCGAACCATGTGGCATAAGGCAAAGGCATTAACGCGTAAGGGGTTATGTGAAATTCGATAAAATTCTAAGCTCTTATCTTGGTACGATTACTATAAGACACAAGCTTTGCGGCGCAAAGAGGGTTGACCGGGCTCAAGGCGCCCCCTTGGTCAACCACGCTTCACTGACGCTCCCACCATACTGCCGGAGCGGTTATGCCTTTCCCAGAATTCTTCGCGCTTGCCCCAACCATTACCGTGCAGGACCGGTTGGCCGCGTTTCTCGGCGCCCCCGTTCATGGCCACATCACCTATGCCTATGCTGATGCGGTGCGCCTTGCCGGGCATTCCTGCCCCACCGTAGCCGGCGCCTGGCTGATGAGCATCAAGGCCATGACCGCCCTCTGGCCCGATGCCATGCCCGAACGGGGCGCCGTTCAACTGCTGCTGCCCGACGGCCAGGACGAGGGAGTTACCGGCGTGATTGCCGCTGTCGCCGGGTTGGTTACCGGCGCCGCCGGGCCGGGCGGCTTCAAGGGCATCGGCGGTCGCTTCAACCGCGCCAATCTGGTGGAATTCGCCCAACCCATCCCGGCCAGTTTGGGGTTTCGCCGCACCGATACCGGTGCCGGCATACTGGCCGCCTACAATCCTGCCTTGGTGCCGCCGTCCGACGCCATGCGCCCAGCCTTGCAGCGCATCCTGGCGGGCATTGAGACGCCCGAGGACGCCGCAATCTTCGCCCGATCCTGGCAGGACCGGGTGCGCCGGATCCTGGTTGAACATGCTGATGAGGTGGTAACGTTGACCCCGTATTGAGTACATTTCCCACGCTGGCGAAATTCTGCTAGAACCCGGCACGAGCGTCGAGCCTCTGGAAAATGTGAGGAAATGCCATGTCCGTGCTGGTTCCGGTGTCGTGGGGCGAGGTGATCGACAAGATCACCATCCTGGAAATCAAGGCCGAGCGCCTGACCGACGCGGCCAAACGGGCCAACGTCACCAAGGAGCTGGACGAGTTGGTGGCCGTGCGCGAGCGCGAGTTCCCCAACCATCGCCGTCTGGCCATCCTGGCCGGCGAGTTGAAGGCCATCAACGAGAAGCTGTGGGTGATCGAGGACGACATCCGCGATTGCGAACGGGCCAAGGATTTCGGCGCCAAGTTCGTGGAATTGGCCCGTGCCGTCTATTACACCAATGACGAACGCGCCCAGTCCAAGCGTAAGGTCAATGACCTGCTGGGCTCGACCCTGGTCGAGGAAAAGTCCTACGCCGCCTATTCGTAACGGAGCCGAGAGCCTTGCGCCTGCACCGCCTGCTTGACCCGGCCCTGCTTCTGGGGCTGAGGCTGCGTCGCCGGCCCGGCCCGGCCCGGGGCGTGCTGCTGGTCAGTGCCGGGGGCTTAGGCGACACCGTGTTGTTCGCCCTGGTGCTGCCGCGATTGCTGGAGCTGGCACAGTCGGGTGAGACGGTGACGGTGCTGCTGCGGTCGGACGGCGCCAAAATGTCGTTCCTGTTCCCTAACGGCGTTGCTGTGCGCAAGGTGGACTATTCCCGCCTGCGCCAGCCGGGCTATCGCAGCCAGCTGGCGCGCGCCCTGTACGACGCCCATTACCGGCTGGTGGTGCACACCGACTTCCTGCGCCATCCCGATCTGGATGAATTCCTGATCGCTGCCGCCCACGCCCCCGAGGCCGTGGCCATGGAGCCGCGCCCCTCGGCCAAGCACGGCCCCCGGCTGGAGGCCAACCGCCGACTGTACACCAGCCTGTTCGACTCCGGCCCGGCCCATGCCGACAAGGTGCTGCGCTGGGCGCGCTTTGCCGATTTCCTGACGGGTCGCGCGGCGCCACCGCCCTTGGTGCTGCTGTCCGAACGCCCGCCCGCCCAAGCCCAGCCGTTTCCCACGGTGCTGTTCCAGCCGTTCTCGGCGGTGACGCTGAAGCAAAGCCCGCCGGAATTGTGGGAAGCCATCGCCCGCGCCCTGCCGGAAGGCTGGCGGGTGAAATTGGCCGGGCATCCCAACGATCTGGACAAGAACCCGGACTTCCGCCGCCTGCTTGACCTTCCCCATGTGGAATTTGAAGGCGCCCCGTTCGACCGGCTGGCCGGCATCATCCAGGGCTGCCGGCTGGTGGTCAGCGTCGATACCGCCTGCATGCATCTGGCCGTCGCTTTGGGGGCACCCACCCTGTGTCTGGCCTCTGCCGCCTATGTGGGCGAAATCGTTCCTTACGCAGCCGAAATCACCCCGGCCAACGCGCATTTTCTATACCAGCCCATGGACTGCCAGGGCTGTCTGGGCGCCTGCCGCTTCCCGCCCGAGCGCGGCATGTATCCGTGCGTCGCCGCGCTGGATTCTGACGCCATCCTGGCCCAAGTGGCTGACATCATCGCGCGGGGAATTTAATGAGTCTGGATACGCTGTTCCCCCGCGGCATGCGCCGGCGCTGGTGGATGTTCCGCCCCATCGACGCTTTGGTGGCGCTGTGGCCCGCCCCACGCCAGAAAAAGGGCGTGGTGGTGGTGCGCATGGACGGCATCGGCGACATGGTCATGTTCCGCCGCGCCCTGGAACATTACCCCGCCGCCTTCGGGGTGGAAAAATCCGACATCACCGTACTGGGCTGCTATTCGTGGAAGGGCCTGGGGCCGGAGGTGTTCGAGGGCTTCAATCTAGTCACCATCGACGAGCACGCCTTCGAAAAACAGTGGCTGTACCGCCTGAAGATCGCCCTGTGGGTGCGGCGCCAGGGCTTCAAGACCGCCGTGTGCGACATGTTCATGCGCAAGGTGATGACCGCCGATACCCTGGTGTGGCACAGCCGCGCCGACCAGCGCATCGTCTGCACCCCGTTCATTACCGATAAGACCCGCGCCGAATACGGCTGGTATCTGCGCCGCGCCACCCAGGTTATCGACACCGGCGCCTATCCCACCCATGAGGGTTTGCGCCACTTTACCTTCCTGAGCAAACTGACGGGCCGCGAGCACAAGGCGGAAGTGCCGTCCTTCCCGTGGCGCGATCAAGCCCCCAAGCTGCCGGACGGCGCGCTCCCTGGCGGCGCGCCTTACGTGGTGATGAATTTCGGCTCCAACGAACCGGGCCGGCGCTGGCCGTTCGACCAATTCCTGGGCGTGGCGCGAAAATGCCTTGAGGCCGGTTTGCGGGTGGTGTTCGTGGGCGCCGGCCAGGAAGCCTTCGCCAAGCCGCGCATTGCCGAGCTGAACCATCCGAACGCCATCGACACCATCGGCGCGCTGAAGCTGGGCGAACTGGTGGACGTGTTGAAGCACGCGGCCTGCGTGGTCACCAACGACACCGGCCCCGGCCATCTGGCTCTCGGCGTGGGGGCACCCACCGTATTATTGGCGGGCGGCGGCCATTTCGGCAGCTTCGTTCCATACCCGGAAGAAATTCGCCCGGCCAACACGGCGTTCCTGAACCATGAGATGGAGTGCTACCACTGCCTATGGGTCTGCCCCAAGCGCGCCAGCCGCGCCGACGCCTTCCCGTGCGTCGCAGAGATTACGGTGGATCAGGTGTGGGACGCGGTGAGGGGGATAGTAACCCCAGACTAGACCGTCATGCCCGGACTTGATCCGGGCATCCACGTGTCAGCAACTAGTCCATTATTTCAATTACATTCTCTGCGGCCCCACGTGGATGGCCGGGTCAAACCCGGCCACGACGATGTAGAGAAGGAGGCCTATACGGTTACTCGGCCGGAACCACCCCAGCCACATGCTGGTCATAGGCCTGCAGGGCCAAAGCCCCATACATCAGCGACGGACCGCCGCCCATATAGATGGCCATGCCGGCGACCTCCATCAGCTCTTCCCGCGTGGTGCCCAATTCGCGGGCGGTGCGGGTGTGGAAAGCGATACAGCCGTCGCAGCGGGCCGCGATGGCGATGCCCAGGGCCACCAATTCCTTGGTCTTGGCGTCCAGCGCGCCCTCGGCGCCGGCGGCCTTGGCCATGGCGGAAAAGCCCTTCATCACCTCGGGGATTCCGCCGCGCAGCTGACCGATAAGGCCAGAAAGTTCCTTCGCCGTGCCCGGCCAATCGTGAGACATGATCCAACTCCGTCAATGAGCTGGATTTAATATAAGCATATTCTAATGTTTGTGAAGAGGCAGGTTAGCGCCGCTCGCGGAAAAACGCCTTGAGCACATCCGCCGCCGCGCTTTCGCCCAATCCGCCCACCACTTCGGGGCGGTGGTGGCAGGTGGCGTGATCATAGACCTTGGCACCGTGCTCGACGCCGCCGCCCTTGGGGTCGTAGGCGGCGAAGAATAGCCGCCGGATGCGGGCCAGACTGATGGCCGCCGCGCACATGGGGCAGGGCTCCAGCGTGACGTAAAGGTCGCAGCCTTCCAGCCGGGTCTGGCCCAATTGGGCGGCAGCCGCGCGCAGGGCCAGCATTTCCGCATGGGCGGTGGGGTCGGCCAGTTCCTCGACCCGGTTGCCAGCGGCGGCGATGATCCGGCCGTCCTTGACCACAATCGCACCCACCGGCACTTCGCCGCGCAGGGCGGCGGAGCGGGCTTCGGTCAGGGCATGGGCCATGAAATCGGTCATGCCTACGATCTAACACATTGCCGCCGCGAAGACAGGGTTCTATACGAACCCCCAGACCCCCGAGGATCACCACCATGA
>JACMLB010000013.1 GCA_014379805.1 Rhodospirillales bacterium
CCCATGGCACGGTGACCGCCATCATCGGCAAAGAGCATTTCGAGATCACCACGCTGCGCACCGATGTGGAAACCTTTGGCCGTCACGCCACGGTGGCCTTCACCGATGATTGGACCGCCGACGCGGCGCGGCGCGATTTCACCATGAACGCCATGTGCGCCGACCCCCACGGCCGCATTTACGACCCGTTCAACGGCTTGGCCGATCTGGGCGCCGGTTGGGTGCGTTTTGTGGGCAATCCCGCCAAGCGCATCGACGAAGACGTGCTGCGCCTGCTGCGCTTCTTCCGCTTTTTCGCCCATTATGGCCGTCCGCCCATGGACCCCGCTGCCCTGGAGGCCTGCCGCAAGGCGGCGCCGCAATTGGTCAAGTTGTCGGGCGAGCGGGTGGCGGGTGAATTGATCCGCCTGTTGCAGGCGCCGGACCCGGCTGGTGTGCTGATCGTCATGCATGCCGAGGGCATTCTGGAGCACATTTTACCCGAGGCGTGCGCGTTCAGCCGACTCAAGGTGCTGACCTGGCTGGAAAGCCGCGCCATGGTCCGCCTCGGCATCCACCCCGACCCCATCCGCCGGTTGGGCGCCATGCTCAAGACCGACGCCGAGGGCGCCAAGGCCATTGGCGAGCGCCTGAAACTGTCGGTGGCCCAAACCACCCGCATGACCGCCATCGCGGTGCCCCGCGTGGCGGTGGACGTGACCATGGACGCCCGCGCCGCCCGCCGCGCCCTGCGCAAAGTGGGCGTGGACGAATTCCGCGATCTGGTGCTGACCGCCTGGGCCGACCGACGCGCCATCAGCGGTCCGGGCAGCATGGAAACCACTCGCTGGACCAAGCTGCTGGACTTGGCCGATCACTGGCAGCCGGTCCAACTGCCGGTGCGCGGTGCCGACGCTTTGGTGCTGGGCGTGCCCCGTGGCCCGGCGGTGGGTCGCGCGCTGGCCGAAGTGGATCGCTGGTGGGAAGAGAACGATTACCAGCCGGGGCGCGACGAGGCGTTGGAAAAGCTGCGGGCGGTTATCGCCACTGCTTGAGTCCTACAAACTCGTCCCGGCTAGCGACGCCTGGATGGCGTCGTAAAGCGGCTTCTTCATTAGATTGCGGTCGAACGGTAACGGGCGGTCATCGGGTTCTTCCGCTGCCCGCCAGTTCTTGTCGTCGCTTAGGCCCCAGCACACCACCGTGTCGCAGCCCGCTGCCAGCACCGTTTCCAGATAGGCGCGGGCGAGGTCGGCGGTCTTGGCATCCTTCTCGGCGCCGTTGGGGATGCGGTCGGCGCGCACGTCCATTTCCGTTACCTGGGGCTTGATGCCGAGATCGCGGACCTCCGTCAGGAAGGCGCTGAACGCAGCGGCGTCGAAGGTGTCGCCCACACGCAGATGGGATTGCATGCCCAAATAATGAATGGGCGCGTCCGCCTTCTTCAGCCGCTCCAACAGTTTCAGTACGGCGATGCGGCGCTTCATGGTCCAAGGGGCATGATGCTCGATGCCGTATTCATTATAGGTCAGCCGGGCCTGGGGGGCGTATTGGGCGGCCATCTTGTAGGCTTCCGCCACATAGGCCGGCCCGGCGGCGCGCAGCCACGCGCTGTCGCGTAAGCCGTCCGTGCGGCCATCGTCGGGCTCTACTGCTTCGTTGACGATGTCCCACTCGGCGACCTCGTTGCGGTAGCGCCCCAGCACCGCGCCCATGTGCTGCGCCAGCATAGCGGGCCAGTTGCGTGAGGTCAGGCGCTGCGACAGCCAGTCGGGCATGCTGACGTGCCAGACGATGGTGTGGCCGCGCAGCATCATGTTATGGGCACGGGCGAAATCAGCGATGGCGTCGGCGGGACCGAAGGTGAAGTGGCCCGACTGTTTCTGCACCGCGCCCCATTTCATCTCCCAGGTGGGCACCAGCACCGCGCATTCCTGGGCCACCAGCCGGGCATAGGCCGGCTGGGCCAAATCGCCGCTGGCGACTGCAGTGCCAAAGCGGACGCCACGCCGACAGGCGGTGTCGCGCAAGCTTGCCGTGGTGCCGCAGGACCATGCCGGTTTGGCCGCTAGAACCGCCATTCCGGCTAAGGCCTGCCGGCGCGACATACGCATGGACATGATAGTTCCCCTTTGTTGTCGCCAGAAAGTTGGGGGCAGGGGCCGCCACATCACCAGTCGCCTAGCCATCTGCCCCCGCCGCCTCACCCTCGGTAGGGTCCCCCTTTGCTGCGCTGCAACCGCCCCCAATTAGTGCAGTGCAGCAAATGCCGGAGGTAACGAGAATGGCGAGACGTGCATTGGTGACCGGCGGGGCCGCGGGGATTGGCGCCGCCATCGCCGCCCGGCTTCAGGGCGAAGGGTTCGAGGTGGTCATCGTCGATCTGTCCGCCCAACGGCTGGAGGACACCGCCCGGCGGCTGGGAATGCGCGGCTGGGTGCTGGACGTGTCCGACTATCAGGCGGTGGCCCACACCCTGGCGGAAATCGAGACGGTGACCGGGCCGGTGGACGTGCTGGTGAACAACGCCGGCATCACGCGGGACGCCTTCATCCACAAGATGACGCCCGAGCAATGGGGTCAGGTCATCGCCGTCAATCTGTCGTCGGTGTTCAACACCGTGCGGGCGTTGGCTCCGGGCATGCGGGGCCGGGGCTGGGGACGCATCATCAACATCTCGTCCATGAACGCGCTGCGTGGCCAGTTCGGTCAGGCCAATTACGCCGCCGCCAAGGCCGGCATGATCGGCTTCACCAAATCCATTGCCCAGGAATTGGCGGGCAAGGGCATCACCGCCAATTGCATCGCGCCCGGCTTCATCCGCACCGAGATGACCCAGGCCATGCCCGAGGAAATTCTGGAGCAGGAGCGTCTGAAAATCCCCGCTGGCGATCTGGGCGCTCCCGCCGACATCGCCGCCGCCGCCGCCTTCCTGGCCAGCGAGGATGCCCGCTTCGTCACCGGTCAGGTGCTGTCGGTCAATGGCGGCCAATACATGTGAGGCAACAGCTCGTTTTTGTGCGTCATCAGCTGGCCGGGCCGCCCATATCACCCATCAGGGACTCCCCTGGCGGATAGGCAGATGTCCAAGAGCGGTAGCATGCAGGCGGCGTTGTCCCGGTTGCGCCACAACCCTGTTCTCGGCCAGCTCTTTGCCGTGACTGCCTTCGGCCTCGCCTTCGCGGTGCGGGTGGTGACCGATCAAATCCTGCCGCCCGGCTATCCCTTCGTCACGTTTTTTCCCGCCGTCATTCTGACCACCTTCGTGGCGGGGCTATGGCCGGGCGTGATGGCGTCAGTGCTCAGCGGCCTTGCAGCCTGGTATTTCTTTATCCCGCCTTTGTGGTCGTTTCATCTGGGTGAGGGCACCGCTTTGGCACTCACCTTCTACACGGTTGTGGTGGTGGTCGATGTGGCCGTTATCCACATCATGATCAGAACGCTGGAGCAGTTGGACGAAGAACGCGCCCATAGCGCTGCGTTGACCAGTCAGACCCAGGTGATGTTCTCCGAGATGCAGCACCGGGTGTCCAACAATCTGCAGGTCATCTCGTCACTGCTGATGATTTCCCAATCCAAAGTGGCTGATCCTGCGGCGCTTCAGGTGCTGGAACAGGCCCGCTCGCGGGTGGCGACGTTGGGTCGGCTGCACCGCATGCTGCACGATCCCACGGACCAGGGCATGAATATGGAGGAGTATCTGCGCGGTCTGTGCGCCGAGGTCATCGACGCCGCCGGTGCCGCCCATGTGGCGTGGGAGG
This sequence comes from Rhodospirillales bacterium, assembly GCA_014379805.1. Classification (GTDB taxonomy): domain Bacteria; phylum Pseudomonadota; class Alphaproteobacteria; order Rhodospirillales; family Magnetospirillaceae; genus Magnetospirillum. Next base: position 3,741 of record JACMLB010000013.1, read on the forward strand.
TGGCGGCAGAGCCGGTGGAGATTGCCCATGACAAGCTGATCCCGGTGGCGCTGATCATGGCGGAATTGCTCAGTAACTCGTTGGAGCACGCTTTCGCCAATGGCCGGCCCGGCAAGGTCTGGATCAGACTGACCCGCGACGATGGCGGTGTCTGCCTGACCGTGCGCGATAACGGCCCCGGCTTGCCCAAGACCTTCGAGGTGGACGCCCAAACCAGTCTGGGACTTCGCATCGTGCGGGCACTCGCCGGTCAGCTGGGCGGGCGGTTCACCATGCGCGGCGATGACTCCGGAACGATGTGCCAGCTGGTGTTCACGCCCTAGCATGGAAAAAGGGCGGGAGTCGCCTCCCGCCCTTCATCAGCTTTCCCGTTGGGAACGCTTAGTACATGTGCTGGCCGCCGTTGACCGACACGGTCGAGCCGGTGATGAAGTCGGCGTCGTCGGCGATCAGGAACATCACGGTGCGGGCGATGTCATCGACGCGGCCCAGACGGCCCACCGGAATCTTGGCGATGATCTTCTCCAGCACGGCCGGCGGCACGGAACGCACCATGTCGGTGTCCACATAGCCGGGCGCAATGGCGTTGACGGTGATGTTCTTGGCGGCGCCTTCCTGGGCCAAGGCCTTGGTGAAGCCATGGATGCCCGACTTGGCGGCGGCATAGTTGACCTGACCGTACTGGCCGGCCTGACCGTTGATCGAGCCCACATTGACGATACGGCCAAAGCCGCGCTCGCGCATGGAATCGATGACCAGACGGCACATGTTGAAGCAGCTGGTCAGGTTGGTGTGGATGACCTCTTCCCACATCTGATAGGTCATGCGGTGCATGGTGGCGTCACGGGTGATGCCGGCATTGTTGACCACGATCTCGACCGGACCCAGCTCGGCGGTGATCTTGGCGATGGCGGCTTCACACTCGCTATAGCTCGACACGTCGAAGCGATAGGTGGGAATGCCGGTCTCTTCGGTGAACTGGCGGGCAGCTTCCACATTACCGAAATAATTGGCGGCTACGCGGTAACCCGCGTTCTTCAACTGCAGGGAAATGGCGCGGCCAATGCCGCGAGTGCCACCGGTAACTACTGCAACACGCCCCATGATAAATCTCCTGTCTTTTCCTGGTTGGCCGGTTATTCCGGCCTGTTTCATTTCCACCCGTTTATTGAACGGAGATGCCGGGTGGGCACTGATCTCCGTATTGGTTAGGACCGGGGGCACCGCCCCCGGTCCAGCAGTCTTTTAAAGGATCAACGCTCGACGCAGAGGGCGATGCCCATGCCGCCGCCGATGCACAAAGTGGCAAGGCCCTTCTTGGCGTCGCGCTTGCCCATTTCGTGCAGCAGGGACACCAGCACACGGCAGCCCGAGGCACCGATGGGGTGACCCAAAGCGATGGCGCCGCCATTGACGTTGACCTTGGACAGGTCCCAGCCCATGGCCTTGTTCACGGCGATGGCCTGGGCGGCGAAGGCTTCGTTGGCTTCGATCAGGTCCAGGTCCTGGTGGTTCCAGCCAGCCTTCTTCAGCGCCTTCTGCGACGCCGGGATGGGGCCGCAGCCCATGACCTTGGGGTCGACGCCGGCAGTGGCCCAGCTGGCGATGCGAGCCAGCGGCTTGAGGCCGCGCTTGGCGGCTTCGGCAGCGGTCATCAGCATGACCACGGCACCGCCGTCATTGATGCCCGAGGCATTGCCGGCGGTGACGGTGCCGTCCTTGGTGAAGGCCGGGCGCAGCTTGGCCATGGCTTCCACCGTGGCGCCGTTACGCACGTACTCGTCGGTGTCGAACAGCTTCTCTTCGCGCTTCACCACGATCTTCACCGGGGTGATTTCGTCCTTGAAGCGACCGGCCTTGATGGCGGCTTCGGCCTTGTTCTGCGACGCGACGGCGAATTCGACCTGCTGCTCGCGGGTGATCTGGAATTCCTAGGCCACGTTCTCAGCGGTGATGCCCATGTGGTAGCCGTTGAACACG
>JACMLB010000089.1 GCA_014379805.1 Rhodospirillales bacterium
CGAAGCTATCCACTTTTTCGGTGATGACGATGGCGGCGATCTTGGACGGGTCCACCGGGATATAGGGCAGGCCGATACGGTCGCGCGGCGTCATCAACGGAATAGCCTCGCGGTGCGGGCGCCGGGTCGGGATGTAGACGTCGTGCAGGCCGACCAAATCCAGGCTTTGGTGGATGTTGATCTCGATGATGATCTTTTCCGCCAGCATGGCGAAGGTGGCCGAATTACCGATGGAGCTGGTGGGGATGATCCCGCCGTCTTCGGTGATGGCGACCGCCTCGATCACTGCCACGTTCACCGGCGGCAACTGACGCGAGCGCAGCATCTCCACCGTTTCCGACAAATGCTGGTCGACATACATGACTTCGCCAGCATTGATGGCCTTGCGCAGCACGGGATCGGCCTGGAACGGAATGCGGCGCGACAGCACCTTGGCCTCGGCCAGCAGCTTGTCGATGTCCGAGCCCAAGCTGGCGCCGGTCAGCAGGGTGATCTTCAGCGGCTGCTCGGTGGCGCGCTCGGCCAGGGCCATGGGCACCACCTTGGCGTCGCCCGAGCGGGTGAAGCCGCTCATGCCCACGGTCATGCCGTCCTGAATGTGCATGGCCGCCTCTTCAGCGCCGACCACTTTGCCCCACAGCGACTTCAAGCCGATCCGGTCACGATACATCCCTGTTCCTCGCGTCGATAAACCAATGACTGGAACAACCGTAGGGCTAGGATCGGCATATGCAAAATGCCAAGGTTGCGCTGGGCTAGGGCGCATTTGGCTATTGCAATTTCAATTATCGGCAGCTAATTGAAACGATTTTGCGCCCCAGGGCGCCTTTACATGCGAATAAAACTAAAAAGGTTTTGCCCGCGTTTTGGGCTTGCACCCTAGGGATCATCGGATAAAGTCCGCCCCCTTCGCGTCAGGGGGCTGATGCGAGAAAAGGGGCGGGCGCTGTAACGGCGACCGCCCCTTTTTAATTCCGTCAGGCCTACAAAATGCTCTGACCCGTCTTCGCCCAATCGGCGCAGAACGTCGCCAAGCCCTTGTCGGTCAGCGGGTGCTGGTACATCTGGCGCAGCACCGAGGCCGGCATGGTCACCACATGGGCGCCCAGGCGGGCGGCATCGGTGACGTGCATGGGGCTGCGGACCGAGGCGACCAGCACGTCGGTGGTGAAGTCCGGGTACTGGGCATAGATCTCGACGATGTCGGAAATTAGCTGCATGCCGTCCTGGCCGATATCGTCCAACCGGCCGACGAAGGGCGAGATAAAGGCGGCGCCAGCCTTGGCCGCCAGGATCGCCTGATTGGCCGAGAAGCACAGGGTGACGTTGACCATGGTGCCGTCATCGGACAGCGCCTTGCACACCTTCAGGCCATCGGGGGTCAGCGGCACCTTGACGGCGACGTTGGGGCGCAGGCCGGCCAGCTTGCGGCCCTCGGCCAGCATGGTCTCATAGTCCGTGGCGCCCACTTCGGCAGAGATGGGGCCGGGGATGATGTCGCAAATCTCGCAGATCACATCCAGGATGTTGCGGCCCGACTTGGCGATCAGCGACGGGTTGGTGGTGACGCCGTCCACCAGGCCGGTATCGGCCAGGGCCTTGATCTCGGCGACTTCGGCGGTATCGATGAAGAATTTCATGGGGACTGTCCGTTGCTGGATATCTTGGCGTCAGGGTAACGCCTGTATCCCCACGGTCAAGCGACACGCATGTGACGCGGCGCGGGTGCGTGCGAGTGCGGATTAGGACAGCCCCGAATGAGGGAGGTTACCACTTTAGCGGCTCCCTCTTTCAAAGATGGAAGGCGCATGCTTGCACCTTCGAACCTCATCGGGGTGGGGCGCATGGACGATGCTGAAATTATCGATCGGGTGGACGATTACTGGGGCGTGGTCTCGCGCGGGCGCCGCTATTTCCTGCGCGATTCGCAGATTTCCAACAAGCAGCACCCGCATGTGGGGCAAAGGGGCCTGTTAGGTTACGTGCAGCGGCCAGCGTCAAAAATGCTGATGTTCACCGATAGCGAAGCGCCGCTTTAATCAGCCGCGCGCTTCAGGACTTCGGTAATGGTGACGGCCAGATGGTCTTCGACCACGACCACTTCGGCCTTGGCGATCTTCTTGCGGTTCACATACAAATCCACCGGGTCATTGACCTTGCGGTCCAGTTCGACCACGGCGCCACGGCCCAGTTTCAGCAATTGGGCGATGGGCAAATCAGCGGTGCCCAGCACGGCATAGCATTCGACGGAAACATCGTAGACGGCATCGTTGTTCGGCCTGTCGCCGACCATGGTTTCGTCGCTGCTCATGGTGCTGGGCTCCCGCTTAGGTATTTTTCTTTCCGTATTAAGCCACGGGAATAGTTAACGGGGCCTCTACGGCATCAGCACATAATGGCCGGGCGCGTCGGCCAATGGCGCATAGCCCTTGTCAGCGGCGCCCATCTGCGGCGGCGTGGTCTTGCCGGTGGAGTGGCTGACCAGCCATTTCTGCCACGGCTCCCACCACGACCCTTCATGCCGGGGCGTCTGCGCCGCCCAGGTGTCGGGGTCGATGTATTTGTCCGTGTCGGCGCGGGTCGCCATCTGGTACGAGCGATGCTTGTGGCCGGGCTCGGACACGATGCCCGCATTGTGGCCGCCATTGCACAGGATGAAGGTCACGTCGGTATCGGTCAGGATGCCGATCTTGTAGACCGACTTCCACGGGGCGACATGGTCCTTGGTGGTGCCCACGGCGCAGATGGGGGCGCGGATATCGGTCAGGGCGATGGGGCGGCCCTCGACGGTATAGCGGCCCTTGGCCAGCAGATTGTTCAGGAACAGCCGGCGCAGATACTCGGTGTGCATCTTGAACGGCATGCGGGTGGCGTCGGCATTCCACGCCATCAAATCGCTGGAATGTTCGGTCTCGCCCAGGAAGTACTGACGCACCATGCGCGACCAGATCATGTCGTTGGAGCGCAGCAACTGGAAGGCGCCGGACATTTGCTTGGTGTCCAGATAGCCTTTGTCCCACATGATGTCTTCCAGATAGGTCACCTGGCTTTCATCGATGAACAGCATGATCTCGCCGGCATCTTCGAAATCGGTCTGTGCCGCCAGCAAGGTAATGCTGGCCAGGCGGTCGTCGCCCTCGCGCGCCATGGCGGACGCCGCCACGGACAGCAAGGTGCCGCCCAGGCAATAGCCGCCCGCGTGGATTTTCGTATCGGGCACGATGGCGCTGATGGCGTTGATCGCCGCCATGATGCCGTCGCGGCGATATTCCGCCAGCCCGGTGTCGCGGTCTTCGGCGCCCGGGTTCTTCCACGAGATCATGAATACGGTGTGGCCCTGCGATACCAGCCACTTGACCATGGAATTGGCCGGCGACAGGTCCAGGATGTAATATTTCATGATCCAGGCCGGCACGATCAGGATCGGCTCGGCATGCACCGTCTCGGTGGTGGGCGAATACTGGATCAGTTCGATCAACTTGTTGCGGAACACTACCTTGCCCGGGGTGCAGGCCACGCCCTCGCCCACGCGGAAGCGCTCGTCGGGGGCATAGTCGCGGCCCGTCAGGTTGCGCATGGTTTCATCGCACAAATTCTGCCAGCCGCGCACCAGATTCTGGCCGCCTTGCTCCATGGTGACTTTCAGCACGTCGGGATTGAGCACCGGCGAATTGGACGGCGACAGCATGTCCAGCATCTGGCGGGCGGAGAATTCCACCACCTGCTGGCGGTGCTTGCCGACGCCGCGCACGTTGGTGGTGGCGTAGTGCCACCATTGCTCGGTGTACAGGAACGCCTGGGACATGACGTTGTAGGGGAACTTCTGCCATTCCGGGCTGGCGAAGCGGGAATCCTGGGCCAAGGGCACGAACGGGTCAGGGTCGGAACGGCCCATGAGCGAGTCCAGCGCATAGCGGGTCAGCGGCAGCGCCTTGGCGGCGGCGTTCTGCGCCATCTCGCCCATCTTGCCCGGCGAATTCAGCAGGTGGACCTGCCAGTCCAGATAGGCCAGCAGCAGCGAGGCCGGCGACAGCGCCCCGGTAAAGCGTCCCTGGGCGGCATGCATCAGCCGGTCGGTGGATTCCGTGAAGATGGGGAACGGCGTATTGAACGCCTCGCTCGCCTGGGTCAGCGCGGCCAGCGGGTGCGGCGGCGCTTGCGGGCGGGACGGGGAAGGGGGCGCCGTGTCTTGGCCGCCATCGGGCAGTGCTGCGGCATCACGGCGTTTAGTGCGGACTTCGTTCATAATTTCCCCTCGGTCGGCAGGCGAACGTTGCCTGCAACCAAAACTATAGACCAGCCGAAGGGGGAGGCTCATGACAATTTTGCAACAGCGAGATGGCGTATGCGCGCATCGGCGCCGTGAGTTTTTTACTTGGCGCCTATTGCAAAGCGGGTCTGTCCTTCCACTCCTAAAATTTAGGAAATTTGCTGGATTTGCACGCCCCCCATCCCTATAGTTAAAATTGAGTTGAGATAGGCGTAAAATAATTATGGCCCTGAGCACCAACAGAGTTTCGGCGAATGCATCGCCCGGTATGGCGGCGGCGGCTACGGCCCGCCCCGTCTCCGGCGGTCGCAACGTCGCCTCTGTAAACTCAAAGCCAATCGATGAAATGGGCTTCGGTCAGCATATCGGCGTCAATGACAATGGTATGTGGCGCTATGACGAAGAAACCCAATTCGAGTTCGAAGGTGACGACCAGCCGCAACAACGCGGCACGCCGTTCATCATCCGCGCCGCCACCGGTTTCAAGGTGGATTTGGCCGAAGAAAACATGGATATCGGCAGCGGCGGGAGCATGTTCCTGAGCGAAGTCATGCGCGGCATCGGCATGTACGAATTCAACATGCGCATCACCACCCCCGGCGCAGTGCGCCCCGGCAGCGTGTTGAACTACCGCAGCTGAGGGGGCGGGGCCTTCTTCATTGTCATTTTGACAGCCGAAAGTCGCCAGCCGCTCCCCGGCTTGTCATCCCGAACGAAGGTGAGGGATCTCCGCTTGGCACGGCGATTGGGGAGTTCGCATTGGCCGATGCCGTACCAGAATGAGATTCCTCGCATGCGCTCGGAATGACAAGGTTCTGGAAAACAGGCGCCTACTTTCTGACAGGCGGCCTTTGGCCGCAGGCTGGGAGGATGAGGGAGACACAAAGACTCCCTCATCCCCAATCACATGGGCTTCAAACCCAGCCGCCCGAACAGGCTTTTGTCCTGGCCCGGCTTGGCGTTCTTGGCCGTCAGCAGCTTTTCCCCGCAGAAGATGGAGTTGGCGCCGGCCAGGAAGCACAGGGCCTGCATTTCCTCGGTCATGCCTTCACGCCCGGCAGACAGGCGGACGAACGACTTCGGCATAATGATGCGGGCCACCGCGATGGTGCGGATGAAGTCGAAGCTATCCGGGCGTTCGGCATCGGCCAGGGGCGTGCCGGCGATGGGGATCAGCAGGTTGATGGGCACGCTGTCGGGGTGCTTGGGCATGTTGGCAAGGGTCAGCAGCATCTTGGCACGGTCGGTGCGGCCTTCGCCCAAGCCCACGATGCCGCCGGAACACACATGCAGGCCGGCGTCGCGCACCACGTCCAGGGTGTCCAGGCGGTCCTGGAAGGTGCGCGTGGTGATGACTTCTTTGTAGTGCTCGGGGCTGGTATCGACATTGTGGTTGTAATAATCGAGGCCGGCTTCCTTGAGACGGTTGGCCTGGAACTTGTCCAGCAGGCCGAAGGTGGCGCAGGTTTCCATGCCCAGGGCCTTGACGCCCTCGATCATGGCGACGGCGACTTCGAAGTCCTCGCCCTTGGGGCCGCGCCAGGCGGCGCCCATGCAGAAGCGCGAGGCGCCTTCTTCTTTCGCTTTGCGGGCCGATTCGACCACTTCCTCGACCGCCATCAGCTTTTCTTTTTCCAAGCCGGTGGCGTAGTGGGCCGATTGCGGGCAATACGAGCAATCTTCCGGGCAGGAGCCGGTCTTGATGGAGATCAGCCGCGAGATCTGGATCTTGTTGGGATCGAAATTGGCGCGGTGGACGGTCTGCGCTTCGAAGATCAAATCCATGAACGGTTTGGCGAACAGGGCCTCGACCTCGTCCACTGTCCAGTCGTATCGCAATCCCGCATCCGTCACGTCACCAACCTCCTTAAAGCCTTAATTCTGCTATGGTCTTTACGTCCCTTGCAGGGGGCGCAGATTAGAACCGTGCACACCGCCTTTGCAACAGACGCGAAAAGCCTCTAGAAAACCGGCCCATGTATGACCTCGATACAAGGCTGAATTCAGCCCTCGACGAATTGGCGGCTCAAGGCCGGCGGCGCAGCCTTCGTGCGGTCGAACCGCTGGATGGCGGGCGCATCCGCATCAAAGGCCGCGAGATGATCAATTTCTCGGCCAACGACTATCTCGGGCTGTCGCACCACCCCCAGGTGATCGAGCGGTCGCGGGAATGGGCGGCGCGCTGGGGTGCCGGCAGCGGCGCCTCGCGTCTTGTCACCGGTCATATGGAGGCGCTAAGCGCCGTCGAGGAAAAGATCGCCGCCGCCAAAGGGGTCGAGGCCGCCTTGGTGCTGGCCTCGGGATGGCAGTGCAATGCCTCGGTCCTGCCGGCGCTGCTGGACCGTGCGCTGTGGGGGGCCGAGCCGCTGGTGTTCGCCGACCGGCTGAACCACGCCAGCCTGCATTTGGGCTGTCAGGTGGCCGGGGCCAAGCAAAACCGGTTCCGCCACAACGATTTGACTCATCTGAAAGAGCTGCTGCACCGCACGGCGCGCGAGACCGGGCCGCGTTTCATTGTCACCGAATCCGTGTTTTCCATGGATGGCGACACCCCCGATGTGGACCAATTGGCCGCCATCGCCGAGGAATGGAACGCCATCCTGTATCTGGACGAAGCCCATGCCACCGGCGTGCTGGGGGCCAATGGGTTTGGTTTGTCGGTGGGGGCTCATGTGGATGTGGCCATGGGGACGTTCTCCAAGGCCATGGGCAGCTTCGGCGCCTATGTGGCGTGTTCGAAGGCGTTGAAGGACTATCTGGTCAATAAGGCCTCGGGGCTGATCTACAGCACCGGGCTGCCGCCGGCCACCTTGGGCGCCATCGATGCCGCCATTGATCTGGTACCCACCATGGCTGCCGCGCGCGCCCGCCTGCGCGCCATGTCCGATCATGTGCGCGCCCGCTTCCACGACGCCGGTCTGGATACCGGCGCGTCCTCCACGCAGATCATTCCGGTGATCCTGGGTGAGGAGGAGCAGACCCTGAAGGTGGCGGCAAGGCTGGAGGAGCAAGGCTTGCTGGGCATCGCCATCCGCCCGCCCACGGTTCCCGCCGGCACCAGCCGCATCCGCTTTACTTTGTCCGCCGCCCATTCCGACAGCGACATCGAGCGGTTGATCGAGACCACCATCGCCGCCGTGAGGGCGCCATGACCATGCGCACGCTGGTGTTCGTCCATGGCTGGGGCTTCGACGCGCAGTTCTGGCAGCCGGTGGCCGAGCGCCTGCCCGACTTCGCCCGCGTCTTCGTGGAATTCGGCTTCCACACCGCCGCGCCGTACCACCCCAAGGTGCCCGGCGCCATCGTCGTGGGTCATTCCATGGGCTTTCCATGGGCGCTGGCCAATGTGCCGCGCCCGTGGGCTGGCGCCATCGCCATCAATGCCTTTCCGCGCTTTACCCGCTCGCCCGATTTCGTGGCCGGGGTGGCGCCGCGCATGGTCGAGCGCATGGTGGCGAGATTTGCCGACGAACCGGCGGCGGTGACCAAGGACTTCTTGGAGCGCTGCGGCGTTGACGAGCCCCAGGTGGACGACATCAAGCCCGCCATCCTGGGCGAGGCGCTGTCCTGGCTGGCCAATTGCGACGAGCGTCAGTCGCTGAGCGCACTGGGCTGTCCGGTGCTGGCTTTGGCCGGCACCCGCGACGCCATCGTGCCCGAATCCATGAGCCGCGATGCCTTTGCCGCTTGGCCTCTTGTGCTGGCGGAAGGGGCGGGCCACTTGCTTCCCCGCAGCCACCCCGAATGGGTGGCAAGTCAAATCCGTCTGTTCTCGGCATCGCTCAAATGACCCGCAAACAAACGGTGGCAGCCGCTTTTGGTTCAGCCGCCTCCACCTATGACAAGAATGCTCAGGCACAAAGCCGTGCCGCCGATGGCGTGGTCGATCTGGTGCTGGCCCGGACCTTGCCGCGGAACCCCTGCGTGCTGGAAGTGGGCTGCGGCACCGGCCTGCTGACCCGCAAACTGCTGCCGAAAGTGGGCGGCGATTGGTTGGTTACCGATCTGTCTCCCGCCATGGTTAAGGCCGCCGAAGATAATACGTGCGCCATCAACGCCACCTTCCGGGTGATGGATGGCGAACATCCCGACGTGCCCACCGGCCTGTTCGATCTGGTGGTGTCTAATCTGGCGGCGCAGTGGTTCTGCGATCTGGGCCGCGCGCTCAACCAGTTGCAGGCCTGCCTGAGCCCCGGTGGAGTGCTGGTGCTGTCCACCTTGGGGCGCGGCAGCTTCAAGGAGTGGCGGGCCGCCCATGAGACGCTGGGCCTGTCCTGCGGTATGCCGGTCTACCCCACTGCCGAGGAATTGGCGGCGCTGCTGCCCGCCGGGTCCCGCGTGCTGTCGGAACAGGTGATCATCGGCCATGATGACGGCTATGACTTCGTGGAATCACTCAAGCGCATCGGCGCCGGCACGCCCAATACCGGCCATGTGCCGCTGAGTCCGGGGGCATTGCGCAAGGTGCTGCGGGCCATGGGGGCGCCGGTAGCCATCACCTACGACATTCTATACGCCGTCGTGGAGGCCCGTTAGGCCATGCGCGGCGTCTTCGTCACCGGCACCGACACCGATATCGGCAAGACCTTGGTCAGTGCATGGCTGGCCCATTTCTGGCAGGCCGATTACTGGAAGCCGGTGCAGACCGGCGCCAGTGGCAGCACCGATTACGACACGGTCGCCAAGCTGGCCCCTTCTGTCACCATCCACCCGCCGGCCTATGTGTTCCAGGCGCCGTTGTCGCCCCATGAGGCCGCCCGGCGCGAGCGCGCCCGCATTGATTTGTCCGCCCTGGTGCCGCCCAAAACCATGCGGCCTTTGGTGGTCGAGGGGGCAGGGGGCGTCATGGTGCCGTTGAACGAAACGGCGCTGACAGTGGATCTCATGGAACGCCTGGGCCTGCCGGCTTTGGTGGTGACACGCTCGGGCCTGGGCACCATCAACCACACGCTGATGACGCTGGAGGTGCTGCGGCGCCGCCACGTTCCCATTCTGGGCGTAGTCATGAACGGCCAGAAAAACCCGGCCAACCGCCAAGCCATCGAGCATTTCGGCGGCGTGCCGGTGCTGGCCGAAATCCAGCCGCTGTTCGCGGTCACCGCCTCGGTGGTCGCCAGCCTGCCGCCCCCCGCTTTCGCCCCGCCGGGAGACTGAGCCCTATGAGCACGCTGTCCTATGACGAGCTTCGCGCCCTGGACGCCCGCCACGTCTGGCACCCGTTCACCCAGGCCGGCACCGCGCCGCCCGCCATTCTGGCCCTGGGCGGCAAGGGCACGACCGTCTATGGCGCCGACGGCAAGGAATATCTGGACGTCTGCTCGTCGTGGTGGGTGAATTTGCACGGCCACGGCAATCCCGCCATCGCGCAGGCCATCGCCGATCAGGCCATGCGGTTGGAACAGGTGATCTTCGCCGATTTCACCCATGAACCCGCCGCCCGGCTGGCGGCGCGGGTGGCGAAGCGCCTGCCCGGCGATTTGGACCGGGTGTTCTTTTCCGACGATGGCTCCACCGCCGTCGAGGTGGCCCTGAAAATGGCGCGCCAGTACTGGAGCAACCAGGGCCAGGACCGCAAGGTGTTCGTCGCCTTCCACGGCGGCTATCACGGCGACACCGCCGGCGCCATGTCGGCGGGCCGGTCCTGCGGCATCTTCAGCGCCTGGGAAAACATGATGTTCCCGGTGGAAGTCGCGCCATTCCCGGTGACCTGGGACGACGATGCCGAGGCGGAGGCTAAGGAACAGCGCGCCCTGCTGGCCCTGGACGAAATCCTGGAGCGCAATGCCGGCAAGGTCGCCGCCATCATCATCGAGCCGTTGATCCAGGGCGCCGCCGGCATGCGCATGTGCCGCCCGCACTTCCTGCGCCTGCTGAAAAGCCGGGCGCGCGAGGCCGGAATCCTGCTGATCTTGGACGAGGTGATGACCGGTTTCGGCCGCACCGGCGATATCTTCGCCTGTGTGAAGGCCGGAATTCAGCCCGACATGGTCTGCCTGTCCAAGGGCCTGACCGGCGGCTTCCTGCCCATGTCGCTGACCGTGACGCGGGAATACATCTATGAGGGCTTCCTGGGCATGGACACCGCCAAGGCGTTCCTGCACGGCCATTCCTATACCGCCAACCCGCTGGGCTGCGCCGCCGGTCTGGCCTCGCTGGATTTGTTGGAGGCGCCGGAGTGCCAAGCCCGCATCCAGGCCATCGAGGCCATTCACCGCCAGCGTCTTCCCGGCATTGCCCGCCACAAAAGTGTGTCCAAGACGCGCATCTGCGGCACCATTGCCGCCTTCGATTTGGCCGGTCAGGGCTATGGCGGCGCGCTGAGCAACCGCGTGAAGAACGAATTCCTGGCGAAGGGGTTGCTGATGCGGCCCATGGGCGACGTGCTCTACCTTTTGCCGCCCTATTGCATTGGGGATATGGAGCTGCACCGCGCTTGGGATATCATTGATGGCGTAGTCAGCCATCTTTAGAGGGACGCCATGCTGCGCATCGAGGAAATCGTCGGAGCCATGGACGACGAATTCCGTTATGCCCTCGCTGCCCTAAGCGACGAGCGCCTAGCCGCGCTGAAAGCCGATCAGTCGGCCTTGCGCCGCATGCGTCCGGTGGGTGTCTCTACCGCCGAAGCCGTGGCCATGATCGATGCCATCCAGCACCAGCGTATCCGCAAGCTGGAACAGGACGCCGAGGCGGAACGCAAACGGCTGGAAGGGGCCGCCAAGCGCAAGGCGGCGCCACGCAAGAAAAAGGTGGCCGTCCCAGCGCCGGTGGTCGAGTTACCGCCGGAGCCGGAGCCGGAGCCGGAGCCGGAGCCGGAGCCGGAGCCGGAGCCTGAGCCTGAGCCGGAGCCTGAGCCGGAGCCTGAGCCTGAGCCGGAGCCGGAGCCGGAGCCGGAGCCTGAGCCTGAGCCTGAGCCGGAGCCCCCTGCCGCTCTAGAAGCGCTGCCCGTGGCTGAACCCCTCCCGGTCGCTGAACCTTCGGCCAAGGGGCGGCGTGGGCGGCTGCTTCTTGTGATTGTTCCGGTTCTCCTTACGGTGCTTGCCCTTCTCGCCGCATAGGCGGGGCGGAACAATGGGTGCTGCGGTGCATTCATGTGGGCGAGAGCTGCTCCATGGAGGACCGTATGTTCAAGGCTATCCCTGTCATTGCCGCGTTGGCGATTGCGGCTGCCACACCGGCATTGGCGCAACAGCAATATCCCTCGGACAATTCCACCACCACCTCGCAGCCCAGCAGCCGCGAGGAGTCGGAAGAACAGGCCCGCACGCCCGAAACCGATGAGCGGTCCAGCGGTTCGGTGGAAACTTTGCGTGACCGCAGCATGAGCTCGCCCAATGTCAAGGGCGAGGCGGTGCCGGAAAACCCCGCCACCGGAGTGCCTGACCCGTCTGGTCGCGGCGATCCCAGGCGACTGGAAAGTGTTCCGCGCCCGTAATTCGCGCGGCGGGCAGGTCAGGGCGCGCATAAGGGCGCTGCCCGGAACCATCGCCGGTGGCGGGCATTGATGCCGTGGGGGCGGGCAGCCCAATTTCTAACGCCGCCCGCGCCCTCCAGGACACACATGCGGAGGAAAATCATGAAGAAAGCTCTTACCCTGGCTCTTCTTGGCGCGCTGGCGGTAAGCCCCGCCATGGCGCGCGGTGCGGGCGAGCAGCGTAGCGATATCCAAAGCGGGCAGTACAGCGGTCAGCAAAGCAGTCAGCTTGACCAGAACACCGCTCGTCAGGTGCAGCAGCAATTGCAGCAGCAGGGCTATGACGTGGGGCAGGTGGACGGCATCTGGGGGCAGAAATCGCGTCAGGCGTTGATGAATTTCCAGCGCGACCAGAACATGCAGGCTACGGGCCAACCCGACCAGCAGACCATGGCGGCGTTGGGGGTGGAGTCCGACACCCAGCAGGCCCAGACCCCGTCCGAGCAGCGGCGCCAGGACCAGCAACAGCAGCAGCGCGAACAGAACGGCGGCATGGAACGCTGAACCGCAAGCGGGCGGGCAACCATGCCCGCCCGGTGTTCCATGCCTGAAGCGGTTCCATCATCGTCAGGAGGTGACCATGAAGACGTCCACCCTTGCCGTCCTCGCCCTGGGAGCCTTGGCAACCGTCCCGGCTTGGGCACAGCAATCCAGCAGCGGTAACCCGCAGCCCTATCCGAGCACCACAACCCAACGGACGTTGGACCAGAGTACCTATCTCAGCCCCGGCGAACCGCTGGCCGCCGCCGAGACCACTCAGGCCTATGTGCCCAACAGCGACGTGGTGATGGCGGTAGAGCAGCGTCTGGATCAACTGGGCTATGAAATTCAGCCCGACGGCGAATACGATGCCGCTTTGCGCAACAACGTGTTGCGGTTCCAGTCCGATAACGGCTTGCGGCCCACCGGCAACGTGGACTTGGCCACCATAGGGGCCTTGGGCATCAATGTGGAGCCCCGTGGGGTAACCACTGCCCAAACGACGACGACTGCCACCACGGAACAGACTGCGCAATTACCGCCGGCCTATGATCAAATTATGGAGCGCACTGAGTACATGAGTGCGCCGCAAACGCGGCATCAGGTCGGGCAACTGGAAACCACCACAGGCATTGAAGTTTCACCCAACCAAATACAGCTGGGCGAGCAAGTTCCCGGCTTCCCCCCCGGATTCCCCACCGAGGACCTTTACAACTAGGCTTGGTAGCGCAGCAGGATTCGCGGGTCTTGCTGCGTATGCCTTGTGCTAATTTTGGGGATGATCAGATCACGACGCGAAATCATCCTTATTCTCGGCATTTTCACCGCCCTGGCGCCGCTGTCCATCGACATGTATCTGCCGGCATTGCCTGAATTGGGCCGGTTCTTCGCGGCCGACCCGGCGCGGGTGCAATGGACGCTGTCCAGCTTTTTCCTGGGCTTTGCCCTGGGCCAAGCCTTCTATGGTCCCGTGGCTGACCGTTGGGGCCGCAAGCCGCCGCTTTACGGCAGCATGGCCCTGTTCGCCCTAGCCTCCGCCGGTTGCGCCGTGGCCAGCTCCATCGATGTGCTGACCGGTCTGCGTTTCCTTCAGGCCTTGGGCGCCTGTGCCGGTGGCGTCATCGCGCGGGCCATGGTGCGCGACTTGTTCGAGCCCAAGGAAGCGCCGCGCATCTATGCCTCGCTCATGCTGGTCATGGGCGCCGCCCCCATGTTGGCGCCCCTGGTCGGCGGCGGCCTGCTGGCAGCGTTCGGCTGGCGTTCCATCTTCTGGGCCTTGGCGGCCACCGGCATCATCGGTTTGGCCTTGCTGCATTTCCGCCTGCCCGAAAGCCATCTGCGCCATGAAGGCCGGGCAGGAGGGTTGGTCGGGGTTCTGCTAGCTTATGGACGGTTGCTGTGCGACCGCCGGTTCATGGCCGACACCTTGGCGGGCGGCATCGCCATGGCCGGCATGTTCGCCTATATCTCGGGCTCGCCCTTCGTCTTCATCCAGCTACACGGCGTGGCGGCCGAGCATTTTGGCTGGTTCTTCGGCGCCAATGCCCTGGGGTTCATCATCGTGGCGCAGATCAATGGCCGCCTGCTGAACGGGATTGATCCCCGCAGGGTGCTGCTGATCGGTCAACTGATCCAGATCTCCGCCGGTGCGGTGCTGGTAACGGATGCCTTGGCGGGGTGGGGCGGGTTGGCTGGCATTGCCGCGCCGCTGTTCATCTTCATCGCCAGCCTGGGCTTCATCACCCCATCCGCCGTGGCACTTGCCATGGCGCCCCAGGGGGCCAATGCCGGCACCGCCTCGGCCCTGCTGGGCACACTGCAATTCTCCATCGCCGCTTTGGCCTCAAGCGTGCTGGGCTTGTTACAGGATGGCAGCGCAGTGCCCATGACCGTGGTCATGGCGGGATGCTCACTCAGCGGATTAGTGATTTCGCGGGCGTTGGCGCGAGGTTAAGCGGCCTGCTGCTGCTGGTCTTCTTCAACAGCCACCTGGATGTTGAAGCAGCTTTGGCACCACAGCACCGGCGCCAGCTTGCGTTCGCGGCTGACCCGGTGGCGGGTGCGCTTGTTACAAGCCGGGCAGTGGTGGATTTCGTCTTTGTCGCTGGTCATGGCGGTGTTAATAGGCCGCCCACGAGCCAGTTCTCAAGCGAAGCTATTGTGACAGCTACTCCCTATTACGGCGATCTGTGCGTATTGGCATGGACTTAAATTATCGCGACAGACGCCGCATTGCCCCCCAATGGAAAAAAGCGTCAAAAACTGGTCCAATTTTTTGCATTAAATCGTCTTCTGTTTTCTTATTCCTTTCAATTTTTCTTTGGCAAGTTGCTGCATTAAGAACGTATGAATCAACAGCCATGGCTACCGTTTCGAAAAGGTGGGTCCAGCCACGGCGGTTTTTGCCTTCAAGTAGGATCGTGTTCGCTATTTGCAGGATGTCATCATCTGCGAAATTGCAGACGACATGCTTTTTATTCAATGCGACAGAAAGTATTGATCCGATGCATTTTGTTGGCGCCCCTTCTGGAAGTTGGTTCCACTTTAAACCTCCAACGCGAGTTGCCATCTGATCCCAGGCATCTTGGGCACTTACATCGTCACCTTTAGATACTGCTTCAAATAAATTTGACCGAAGGTAGCCAAAGCCCCTTATGTCCACTGCATTTTTCATTGCATCATCGAAGCTTGGAATCGACCAACAATAAGGTATGTCGCCCGGTCTTCCCCAATTTATCTGTTCCCTGTTAATTATTGCCTTTTCCCAGCGACAGGAGATGCTGTTCCCATTGAAATACGGTCTTAACGAAAAAAGACAAAAATGTGCAATGTTGTTGTCCTTGGCCTGTTGTGAGCATATGCCATTTATTGAGAGAATTTGCCCATCGTTACTCATGTAGATGTCTTTAAACGCTTGCCGCTCAAGCGTGGTTTCATCTGATCCGGCAATCCAAACATACCTGATCCCGTTAACTTTGTAAAAATTCTCACGTTCAACGATGTAGCGCATATGGGTTGTTGATAGCTGAATGTCAAACGCTATTACTTCTCCATGTTGATTTATGCAGCAAACATCGGGCTTACGCCAGAATCCGTTCTTGCTAATTACTTTTTCAATGCTAACTTCTCTATATGCTGCGTCTGTTTTTAAAATTTCAACCAACAAGTTTTTTAACTGTTTGTGGGCACGGCTTTCCTGTTTATTTGCAAAACGTGTAGAATCAATTTCACGCAAATCATCTCCACTCTCTGACCTCCAAGGACAATTCTCACCTTTTCCTTTAGGGTGAGCGAAGTGTCGCAATCCGTTTTTGGATGATCTTACGTAAATTGAGCAATTACACATTGGGCACTTAAACCTGGTGGCGTCTTGTTGCAAACCGTTGGTTTGCTCTTTGCGTAGTTCTGTATACTCCAGATCCGTGAGCGAGCGGAGGAACTGCCCCGCACTGACGTGGCGAAGATCATCGGCAGTCGCAAGTGTATCGAGAACAACGGGAATTGTTGGTTCAAGTGGCATTGATAATGACAGTATAAAAATTAGTCTACTAATCGTAAATCGTATCATTCATGAAGACAACCTAAGATTCACTCCGCCACCGCCGTGCCGACCCCCTTGGCATGCTTGCGGCCCACGGCCAGCGCCCGCAAACGCTCGAACCACAGATACAGCACCGGGGTGATGTACAGCGTCAGCATCTGGCTGACGATCAGGCCGCCCACCACCGACAGGCCCAAGGGCTGGCGCAGCTCTGCCGCAGCACCCTGGCCCAGGGCGATGGGCAGGGTGCCCATGATGGCGGCCATGGTGGTCATCATGATGGGGCGGAAGCGCAGCAGGCAGGCTTGGCGGATGGCGTCATGGGGCGACAGGCCTTGGTGCCGTTGGGCGTCCAGGGCGAAGTCGATCATCATGATGGCGTTCTTCTTGACGATGCCGATCAGCATCAGAATGCCGATCATGGCGATAACCGACAGTTCCTGATTGAACAGCATCAGCGTCGCCAAGGCGCCCACCGCCGCCGAGGGCAGGCCGGATAAGATAGTCACCGGGTGGATCAGGCTTTCGTACAAAACGCCCAAGACCACATAGATCACCAGCACGGCACCGATCAGCAGGATGCCTTGGTTACGCATGGAATCCTGGAATACTTTGGCTGTGCCCGCGAAGGTTGGGTTGATGCCCGGCGGCATCTCGGCCTGGATTTGCAGTTGCTGGATGCGCTCCACCGCCTCGCCCAAGGCATGGCCGGGGGCGACGTTGAACGAGATGGTCACCGCCGGCAGCTGGGACTGGTGGTTGACGGTCAGCGGCCCGACCTTGCGGCTGATGGATGCCACCGAATCAAGTGACACCAATTGGCCGCCGGCTGCACGGACCTTCAGCTTGGACAGGGCGCCGGTATCGGCCTGATAGCGCGGGTCCATCTCGACGATTACCTGATAATCGTCGGCGGGGGTGTAGATGGTGGAAATCTGGCGGGCGCCGTAGGACGAATACAGCGTCGAGCGCACGTCCTCCAGCTTCACTCCCAACGCGGCGGCCTTGTCGCGATCCACATCCACCAGTGCTTGCGGGCTTTTGATCTGAAGGTCGCTGTTCACGTCCTGGAACAGGGGATCGGCGGCCATGCGGGCTTGGACCCGTTCGGTAAAGCCGTGCAGCTCGGCTTGGTCGATGCCTTCCAGGGTATATTGATACAGCGCCTTGGACGAACGTCCGCCCACCACAAGGTTCTGCACCGGCTGCAGATAGACGTTGATGCCGGGAAGGTTGCCCAGTTTCTTGCGCAGGCCCTGGATCACCTCGGTCACCGGCGGGCGCTGGTCACGCGGCACCATATTAATGAACATACGCCCGGCATTGGTGGCGTTGGACAGGCCCGACACGCCCACCGCCGAGGTGACGGTGGCGACGTTGGGGTCGGCCTGGACCACGGCGGCGATCTGCTTTTGCTGCTCGGCCATGGCTTGGAAGCTGATGTCCTGGGCGGCTTCGGTCAGCAGCAGGATTTGGCCGGTATCTTCGGTGGGGAAGAAGCCCTTGGGTACCGCGCCGAACAGCCACACGGTGGCTGCGATGGTGGCGATGGTGGCGCCCAGCATGACCATACCGTGCTGAAGCACCCAATCCAGGCTGGAGCGATAGGCGGCCAGGACGCTGTTGAAGCCGCGTTCCAGCACGCGCTCCACCGGGCCGGCATTGGCGGCGTGTTCGGGGCGCAGCCAGCGGGCGCACATGGTGGGCGTCAGCGTCAGCGACACGATCGCCGAGATGACGATGGCCAGAGTCACCACCACGGCGAATTCATGGAACATGCGCCCAATGACGCCGCCCATCAGCAGGATCGGGATGAACACCGCGACCAGCGACACGGTGATGGACAGGATGGTGAAGCCGATCTCTTTCGAGCCCTTCAGTGCGGCCTCGAACGGACCCATGCCGTCGTCCACATGGCGCTGGATGTTTTCCAGCATGACGATGGCGTCATCCACCACCAGACCCACTGATAGGGTCAGGCCCAACAGCGAGATGTTGTCCAGGCTGAAGCCCAGAACCGACATGGCGCCCAAGGTGGCGATCAGGGATACCGGCATGGCGATGGCCGGGATGATGGTGGCCGAGACGCGGCGCAGGAACACGAAGATGACCATGACCACCAGGGCGACGGTCAGGGCGAAGGTGACCTGAACGTCCTCGATAGCCGCGCGGATCGAGAGCGAACGGTCGTTCATCACGTCGATCTTGATGGTGGGCGGCAGGCTGGCCTGAACGCTGGGCAGCAAAGCGCGCACGGCATCCACCACCTCCACCGTATTGGCGTCGGGCTGGCGCTGCACGGCGACCACAATGGCGCGGGTGCCGTTGAACCAACTGGCGGTGCGGTCGTTTTCCACGCTGTCGGCCACATTGGCCACGTCTTTCAGACGAACCGGCGCGCCATCCTTCCACGCCACCACCAACTCGGAAAAGGCGGCGGCATTGGGCAGTTGGGGGTTGGCCTGCAGGGTGATCTGCTGCTTGGGGCCGTTCAGCACGCCCAGCGGAGAATTGGTGTTGGCCGCGGTGATGGCCGCGCTCACATCGGACACCGCCATGCCGCGCGTCGCCAAGGCGTCGGGGTCCAGGCGGATGCGCACGGCGAATTTCTGGCTGCCATAGACCAGCACCTGGGCCACGCCGGTCAGCCGCGAAATCTTCGGCGTCAGGATGGTCTGGGCGTATTGGTCCAGGGTGGACAGCGGCACGGTGGGCGACGACAGCGCCATCAGCACTACGGGGCTGTCGGCGGGATTGACCTTACGGAAGGACGGCGGGGTGGTCATTTCCTCGGGCAGGCGGCGCTGGGCGCGGGCAATGGCGGCCTGCACATCCTGCGCGGCGGAGTCGATGTTACGGCTCAGCACGAAGCTCAGCGTAATGGACGTGCTGCCCTGGCCCGAGGACGAGGTGATGCTTTCGATGCCCGAGATGGTGGAAAACTCGCGCTCCAGCGGCGACGCAACCGACGAGGCCATGGTCTCGGGGCTGGCGCCGGGCAGACTGGCCGAGACGCTGATGGTGGGGAATTCCACGCTGGGCAGCGCTGCCACCGGCAATTGGCGCCACCCGGCAATACCGGCAAAGATCATCGCCAGGGTCAGCAGAAGGGTGGCGACGGGGCGACGGATGAAGATTGCGGAGAAATTCATGACTTGGCCGCGGGCTTGCTGAACGGCGCCTTTTCAACCACCTTGGCGCCAGGAGACAGGCGCATCTGACCCTCGATCACCACTTTCTCACCCGCCTTCAATCCGGTTCGGATAACGGCGATGCCGTCCAGGATGCGGTCCACGGTGATGGGGCGGATGTCGGCGGCGCTATCGGGCGCTACCACGAATACATATTGGCCGGTTTGGCCGGTTTGCACAGCCTCTGCCGGTACGGTCAACGCCTGCGCCTCGGTGCCCAGGGTCAGCGCCACGTTGACGTACTGGCCCGGCCACAGCCTTGTGTCGTCATTGGCGAAGGTGGCTTTCAGGGCGATGGTGGCGGTGGTCATATCGATGGCGGAATCCACGAAGGTCAACTGGCCGGTGGCATTCAGTTCGGGGTCCGAGGCCGAGCTTACCGTGACTTCCAGCGGGCCGGCGGCCATGGCGGCGCGGATGCGGGGCAGGTGGTTTTCGGCCACCGCGAAGGCCACGGTGATGGGCCGCAACTGGGTGATGGTCACCATGGGCTGGCTGTCGCCCGGCTTGGCAAGGCTGCCCAACTTGGCGTTGATGGCGCCCGTGCGGCCCGTGACAGGCGCCTTGATGAAGGCGTAGTCCAGCGCCAGCTTAGCATTGTCGATGGCGGCGTTATCGGCCTTGATGGCCGCCTGATAGACGCCCACGTCCGAGGTCAGTTGCTCCACCTTCTGCCGAGTGGCCGAGCCCGATTGCAGCAGGATGGAATAGCGTTCCAGATCGCGTTTGGCGCGCTCCAACTGGGCCTTGTCGCGGGCAAGGCTGGCTTCGGCCTGACGGCGGGCGGCCTCGGCGGAACGGTAATCCAGAGTGAACAGCGGCGCGCCCTCGTGGACTTCCTGGCCCTCGGTGAAATGCACCTTGACGATTTCGCCCTCGACGCGGGGGCGGACCGGCACCATGGACAGGGATTGCACATTGCCTACGGCGCTGATGCGCACCGGCATGGGCTTGGCTTCCACTGCGTGTGTGACCACCGGCTGAGCCCGCGCCTCGGTTGCTGCGGGCGGCGGCGGGGCCTTGTGGCTGATGATGTAATAGCCGCCGCCCAGGGCGGCGAGGATCACGGCGGCGATGGCGAGGCGGCTGTTCTGCATGATGACTGAGTCATCGCCCCGCGCGGCTGTTTAGTCAATTGTGGAAAGGTAACGCAGCGTAACGGGCGCAGGGCCTGGGCCGGGCCATAGCTAAGTGCAATGGTCACAGCCCGGCCAGTTGCGGTGTCGAGATGGCGCTGACCCATACGCGTTGGAAGGTCGCCTCGCTTTCTGCCGCCGCCTTGTGGTTACCCTGGGCGCGCTGTGCCTGGGCCAGTCCCCAGAGCGCCCAACCGTTGTTGGGCACCTTTGCCAGCGCCTCGCGGAACACCGCCTCGGCACCGGCCGGATCGCCTGCCATCATCAGTGTGGCGCCAAGGGATTGACGCACCGGATAATACCACCAGGGCGGTTCGGTATAGGTCAGCTTGTCCTCGACGGCGATTGCCTCGCGGAAATGGGCTGCTGCCCGATCCAGCTGACCCGTGCTCTGGGCGGCGCGGCCGCGCAAGACCTCGACCGCGAGGGCCAGGACGTCGGGGGCCGGCACTCCTTCGGCGCCCAATCGGGCGATGGCGGGTTGCTCAGCCAACCGGCGAATGGCGGCGATTTCGCCTTCGACGTCGGGGATGCTGCCCTGCTGGGCCAGGGCGGTGCCCCGGGCGTAATGCCATAGCGCCTTCACATAGGGCAGCCCGTCACCCGGATCGGGCAGGCCCAGCACCGTTTCCGGGGGGCTGAACTGGGCATGGGTGAAATAGGGCGCGGCTTTGATGGGCTGGGCCCAGGCGATGGCGCGGGCGCCCTCCTCGGTGATGGTGGCGGCCAGCTTGTCGGCGGCGGCGATGGCGGTGGCGCCGTCGCCGCTCATCTGGGCCGTGACCAAAAGGAAGTGGATGTTGTGCGGATAATAGCCGTCACGGTAGATGCCGGGGGCGGCACCCGCCGTGGCGAAATAGGCTTCATCTGCCCTGACCGCCTGCCGGTTCGCCTCCAACGACTCCTTCCACAGCCCAACGCGGTAATAGATGTGGCTGGGCATATGGACGATGTGGCCGGCGGTGGGCATCAGCGCCGCCAACCGGCGGGCAGGGGCCAAAGCGCGCTGCGGGTCGTCCGAGGCCTCGACGGCGTGAATATACAGGTGGATGGCCCCCGGATGGTCGGGTTCGGTGGCCAGCACCCGCTCCAGCAATGCCAGGGTCTCGCCGTGCCGGCCCTTCGGGCTGCGCCGGTCATCCTGCCAGTAATCCCAGGGCTGCGTATCCATCAGCGCTTCCGCCGCCAGCACCTGGATGTCTGAATCCTCTGGAAAACGTTGCGCCACCTGACTCATGGCCTCGCCATAGGCGGCGTCCAGGGCGGCGCGCTCAGCCGAATGGTCGGCGCTGTAGCGGAGTTTCGCAGCCTGGATCAGCGCCTGTTCCTTGGCGGATGCCTGCCCCGCAAGCCCTTCGGCCCGGTGCAGCGCTGCCAGGGCGGCAGAATTGTCGGCGGGATCCATGGGCTTGTTGATATTGGGCCCAAGCACCAGGGCCTCGCCCCAGGCGCACAGGGCGCATCCGGAGTCGCGGCGTTGCGCTTCGACGAAGGCGCGCCGCGCCTCGGCATGGTTGAAGGCATAGGCCCAACGTAGACCCTGGTCGAAATAGGCCTGGGCTTCGGGATTGGCGGTGGTGATGACGAAAGAGCGCGTTCCCAACCCGTTGAACAAAGGCGGCGTGCTTGCCGCCGCCGTCGCCGCATTTCCCCCGCTGACCCCGCAATGGGTGGGACCGGGCACTTGGCCCAAGGGACCCAATTCATCCTTAC
Source organism: Rhodospirillales bacterium (assembly GCA_014379805.1). Lineage (GTDB taxonomy): Bacteria > Pseudomonadota > Alphaproteobacteria > Rhodospirillales > Magnetospirillaceae > Magnetospirillum. The sequence goes on from JACMLB010000089.1 coordinate 21,806, forward strand.
GGGCCTCGGCTGGGCCGATACCGGTCAAGGCCAAACCAAGGATGGCGGTGGCGAGAGCGCGAGCCATGCGTTCCTCCATGGGTAATTGGAGAAACCGACAGCCCGGCGGCAGGAAAGTTGCTGGCGTAGCCCGCGAGATCCAGCACTACGCCCAACCGATGCAAGGGACTTTCAATCGCTAGACAGAACCACCTGAAACACCAGTTCGCCATGCTCGGCGGCCAACGCGGCAATGCCCAATTCCGCCAACGGGGTGAACAACTCGCGGCCCACAATGCCCCAGTGATCGCGTCCGCCGGGCAGGACGATGGCGCGGCCCTCGTCGGGGTCGAAGGCTTTGACCAGATCGGCTAGGGCTTCGGGGCTGGTTTCAGTTCCGGCGGGGATGATCAGGGCGGCGTCGACCTCGGCGGGCAGCAGGTTCAGACCGGCGGCAAGGTCGGCCTCGCGTACGGTGACCACCTCGCAGGCCGGCAGGGTTTCCTCAATGGAATCGGCATCGGGGCCGGCCAGCACTACCACCGGCTCCAGCCCGGCGGCCAGGGCGGCTTCCACCTGGGGCAGCGGCGCCACGCCCCCGGCGGCCAGTATCAGCGCGGCGACACGGGCTTCACGGGCGGCGGGCGGTGGTACGGCCCAGCCAAGATCGCGCGGGCGGGAACCCAGTTCTTTCAGCAATCCGCCAGCGCCCATGCGCATCATCTCGGCAGGTTTGATGGTCATTCCGGCGGCGATGCGGCGCAACACCCAATCCAGGCCGTTGGGCTTGGCTGACCGGGCGCAGCCGGGCAGATTGACCACGGGCACATCGTTCAGCCGCGCCAACAGCAGCAGGTTGCCGGGGTCCACCGGCATGCCGAAATGGTCCAGCTGCCCGCCGGCGCGCAGGATGGCGCTGGGCACCACGTCGCGGCGGTCCACGGTGGCCGATGCCCCAGCGATCAGCACCAGATCCGCCCCCATGCCCAGCGCCTTGGCAAGCGCCCGCTCGATGGGGCCGATTTCGTGCAGGCAGCGCAGTTTGCCCAGCAGCTCGCCGCCCAGGGCTTCCATGCGGGCGCGGGTGATGTCGGTGCTGCGGGCCAGCACGGATTCCTTGAGGCCGGGCAGGGTGGTGGAAATCAACACGGCGCGGCGGCGGCGGAACGGGCGCACCGACACCAGCGGTCCGCCGGTGGAGGCATAGGCGGCGCAGGCATCCAGCACACGGCGATTCACGCCGAAGGGAATGATCTTGATGGTGGCGACCATCTGGCGCGGGCCAACCTGTTCGAAGGCCGGGGCGGTGGCGACGGTGACCGCCTCGTCCACCAAATTCAGGCGGTCCAAGCGGTCGCGGTCATAGACCAGCAGGCCGCGTTCGGCGGCGAACAGGTTGCAGCGTCCGGTGAACGGGGTGTTGAAGCTGATGCCGGGGCCGGTCAGGGCGCGGGCGATCATGCCGGCGGCCTCGTCCTCGCCCACATCATCGGCTTCCAACCGGGCACCGGTGATGAAGTTGATGCCGGCGGCCTTCAGCGCGGCTACGTCGTCGCCCGTCAGCACTCGGCCCTTCTTCAGCATGGAGTGGGGCAGGCGCAGCGAATGGGCCAGGATCAGGCCCTTGGCTTCGTCTACGCGCTCCTCGCCGAAAATCATGTTTTGCTCTCCTGGGCGGCGGGCGATTGTAGCCATCCGCGCCGCCGAAGCGAGTCTTCTCCACTGGGGTTAGGGACTTGCGCAAACGGGGCAGCCGCGGAACATTGGCGGTGTGCTCAAACGGGCGCTATCATGGGCCGGTCGGCTTCGGCTATTTGGATGATAGCTTGGAGCGAACGAGGAGGTCTCGATGCCGTTCGCGGTGAAATCCACTCTGGACGTGGTGTTCTGGTTTACCGATCGGGCTTTGAACGACCGGGAATACATTCAGCCGCAGAAACTGCATCGGCTGATGTTCCTAGCCCAGGCCTATTACTCGGTGGCCTTCCCTGGGCGCAAACTGATGCCCGCCACCTTCGTCACCGATAGCCTGGGGCCGGTCGAGCCGACGGTGTTCCACACTTTCGCCTATGGCCGCCCGCACATGGTGGAAGGCAACCAGGTGTCCGCCACCGTCACCCAATTCCTTGACAGCATCTGGCGCCGCTTCGGCCAGTACAGTGCCGAGCAACTGAACAAGAAAATGGCTGATCACGTGCCCATCGCCGAGGCCATGGCGAAGGGCTTGGGCGAGGAAATCACCCTGGCCGCCATGGTGAAGTATTACGGCGTCGATGCCGCTGCCGCGAAGAAGGCGGGCATCGCCGCGCCGACCGAGATGGTGCGTCCGCGTTTGATGCGGTCTCAGGACGGCAAGGCAGTGGCGGTGAAGTCATGGACGCCTAAGGCGTTGGGGACGAAGCCTTAACCAGCGGCTCGTACCAATGGCGCGGGAAGGCGGCTTCAGCGCGGGCGTCGTGGTTGAACGGCGCCTTCAACCCGCTGGGGAAGCGCTCGCCGATCAGGCGGTGGTATTCGCTTAGACCGTCCAATCCGCGCTTTTCCGCCAGATAGGCAAACCAGCGCACGCCTGCGGCCACATGGCCGATCTCGTCGCGGAAGATCACGTGCAGCGCCGGCGGCGTCAGGGTGTCGCCGTTGCGGGCCAGCTTGTCCATGGTGGTGGGCGTGGTATCCAGGCCGCGCGCCTCCAGCGTCATGGGCACCACGGCTAGACGCGCCATCAGATCGTCGGCGGTCTTTTCCGCCGATTCCCACAGGCTGTCATGGGCGGGCAGATCGCCATAGGCGGCGCCCAGCTTATGCAGCAGGGCTTCCAGCATCTCGAAATGCACCGCCTCATCCAAGGCCACCTGCACCCAATCGTCCAGGAAGGCCTTGGGCATGGCTTCGGTGGGGAAACGGCAGACGATGTCCCAGGCCAGATCCACGGCGTTCAGCTCGATATGGGCCAAAGCATGCAGCAGCCCGATGCGGCCCTTGTCGCCGCCATAGGCACGCTTGGGCATCTCACGCGGGGCCAACAATTGCGGGCGCTCGGGCCGGGCAGGGCGAGGCGGCGGCAGGGTGTCGCCGATTACGGCGATGCGGCCCGTGAACCAGTCGTCAGCGAAACTGCGGGTCAGGCGGCACTTTTCCACCGGGTCGGCGGCGGTCAGAACCGTGATGGCGGCTTGGGAAAGTGTGGTCACCCTTACAGCTCGTGCAGCGCTTCCAGAATTTCATGGATGTGGCCCGACACCTTGACCTTGCGCCAAACGGCGGCGATCACGCCGTTCTCGTCGATCAGGAAAGTGGAGCGTTCGATACCCATGTATTTCTTGCCGTACATGGACTTCTCCTTCCACACCCCGAAGGCCTCGCACAGGGCGCCGTCCGTGTCGGCGACCAGGGGGAAGGGCAGCGAGTGCTTGGCGCGGAACTTCTCGTGGCTGGGGATGGAATCCTTGGACACGCCCAGGATTGCCGCCTTGTTGATGGTGAAGCGCAGATACTCGTCGCGGAATTGGTGCGCCTCGCTAATGCAGCCCGAGGTGTCGTCCTTGGGGTAGAAATACAGCACCAGCCGCTTGCCCTTATAGTCGGCCAGCGACCGCTCTCCTTCGTCGGTGACGACGGTGAAGGCGGGGGCTGGTTGGCCGATGGTCACGGTCATGGTGTTGTCCCTCTCCAAATGTATATGCTGAGTTGTATACGCTGAACGCCGCCGATCAAGTGACGCTTTTACGCATCGGGTCCGATGCGCGCGCGGACCTCGCGCCCCGGCACCCCGACCAAGCGGTCGAACACCTCCAACGACGCCTTGGCGCATTCCTCCATGCGGTCCATCAGGCTCTTGAAATCGGTCAGCCCGCTGGCCTGCACAAGCACGTCCTTCAGTCCCTGCGGCGCCGTCTTTTCGTCAAAGGCTCCCGCGATGGTCTGGCGCAACACCAATTGCACCGCCGACCACAACCGCCACGCCTCGATCAACGAGTCCAGATCACCCCGTGACAACAGACCGGCGGCGGCAATGCGCTCCAGGGCGTCGCGGGTATTGGTGGACAGGATTTCGGGATGATCGTGGCCCCAGCGTAGTTGCAGATATTGCGCGGTGAACTCTATGTCCACCAGACCGCCGCGCAGATGCTTGACCTCCCACGGGGTATCCGCCTTGTGCTCTTTGGCCATGCGCTCGCGCATCTCGGCAACGTCTGGAACCAACCGGTCGGGGTCGCGGGGGCGGGTCAGCACCTCGCGCATGACGCCCTCCACCTTGGCGCTGACGGCTTGATTGCCGGTCACCACGCGGGCGCGGGTCAGGGCCATGTGTTCCCAGGTCCAGGCGGCTTCCTGCTGATAACGCTCGAACGACGCGAAGCTGGAGGCGATAGGACCGGAATGACCCGAGGGCCGCAGCCGCATGTCCACTTCGTACAAATCGCCCTCGGCGGTCTTGGCGGTCAGCGCGTTGACGATACGCTGGGTCAGGCGGGCATACCACGCAGTGACCGACAGAGGCCGGGGGCCGTCGGACTCTTCCGCATCCCCAGGCACGTCGTAGACCAGGATCAAATCCATGTCGGACGTGGCGGTCATCTCGCGCCCGCCCATCTTGCCCATGGCCAGGATGCACCAGCCGCCGCCCGGCACATGGCCGTGGGCGCGGGCCAGTTCCTCTTCCACCTTGGGAGCGAGCCCGCTGAGGATGGCGTCGCCGATATCCGCAAACGCACGCGCCGCCTGATGGGGCGTAAGCATGTTGCGCAAGGTCTGCACGCCAACCTGGAACTTGCGGTCCTTGGCCCAACGGCGGCTGAGGTCCAGCACTTCCTGGAAATCGCCGGCCTCATTCAGGACGCGGTTCAGTTCGTCGCGCAATTCCTCGAGGGCGGGTGGCGGCTCGAAGAAGCTGGGCGACAACACGGTGTCCAGCACCGAGGAATGGCGCGCCAGATGTTCGGCCAGCCGGGGTGCGTTGCCCAATATTTCCGCCACCAATTCAAGCAGCGACGGGTTGGAATAGAACAGCGAGAACAGTGGCACGCCGGCGGGCAAACGGGTGACGAATTCGTCGAAGCGCATGAAGGCGTCATCGGGGGCGGCGGTGGTTGCCATGGCGCCCAGCAGGGCCGGCGTCAATTCGGTCAGCAGTTCGCGGGCGCGGGTGGTGCGGGTGGCGCGGATGCGGCCATGGTGCCAGCCACGAATGGTGGAACACACCGCTTCCGCGCTGGCGAACCCCATTTCCGCTAAGGTGCGCACAGTGTCGGGATCGTTCTCGCCGCCGGTGAACACCAGATTGCCATGGGCACCCAAAGCGGGCGCGTCTTCGAACAGCTTGGCGTAATGGGCCTCGACGGTTTGCAGGCGCTGGGTCAACGCCGCCGAGAAGTGCTCAATGCCGGCAAACCCCATGAACGCCGCCAACTCCGCCAGCCGGGCAGGGGAATCGGGCAGGGACTGGGTCTGCTTGTCGTCCACCATTTGCAGCCGGTGTTCCAACTGGCGCAGGAAGCGGTAAGCCTCCTCCAATTGCACGGCCACGTGGGGTTCGGTGTGACCGGCATGGGCCAAGGCGTGCAGGGCATCCAGAGTGCGCGAGCAGCGCATATCCATCTCGCGCCCGCCCCAAATCAATTGCTGGGTCTGGGCGAAGAACTCGATCTCGCGGATGCCACCCCGGCCCAGCTTGATGTTGTGCCCGGCCACCGCGATGGTGCGCCCGCCGCGATAGGCGTTGATCTGGCGCTTGATGGAATGGATGTCTTGGATGGCGGCGAAATCCAGCGACTTGCGCCAGATGAACGGCTTGAGGAACTTCAGGAACGCCGTGCCGGTTTCGAAATCGCCGGCCACTTGGCGCGCCTTGATCATGGCGGCCCGTTCCCAATTCTGGCCGAAGCCTTCGTAATAGGATTCGGCGGCGATCAGCGACACCGCCACGGGGGTTGATCCGGGGTCGGGGCGCAGGCGCAGATCGGTGCGGAAGACATAGCCGTGCACCGTGCGCTCATCCAGCAGCTTCACCAAA
>JACMLB010000090.1 GCA_014379805.1 Rhodospirillales bacterium
AGGCCGGGGAGCGGTAGCGTAGGATCAACCATGGCGGGTGTGGCCTCCGGGAGCGGCGGGACTCGGTGTCAGCAACCAAATCCTAAATCCGTTCAACGGCTTACGCTACACCCGCCAACCGGCGTGCATTTTCCGGGCTAGCGCGGTCCCGCTGGAAAATCGGTCCAGTCCAAAGCCTTATTTATCGGATCCGTCCACTTTAAAGGCTGTCTCCCGTCCAGCCTACAAGTGCGAGGTGGCTTGCAGCACGCGATCGTTGTTCAGCTTAGGCCTGAAACCGACAACAGGCCGCTGGTGTCGTTGAACACCTCTATCCCTTGGCGGCGTCCACCGCCAGTTGATGTGCGGCTGAATCGCCTGCGGGAATGACTCCAGGGCGGCGTCGTAGCCCCCGGCGGTCGCGGACGATGGCGGCGCTGACGGGGAACAAGCACGTCCGGCGGCGTGTAGCCCTCCGAGGCCAGGACGTGGTGCATGTCGCCGCTCCATCTGAGGACGGCCTACAAAGGGATACCAAGTGTCAGATTTTAACCACTAGCTTCCTCGCCTCCTCTCGCTCGGACGAGTCCATTCTGTGGCGTCCAAAGTGTCCTCGTCGATACGCTCCCGCTGTGTCCTTATGGCCGTTTCGGCTACGCGACACATCAGCTTCCAGGTCTCACCAGTCAGCCCCTCACTCATGGCATGGAAACGACCGACCAGGCCTCCGCAAGATCCTCTTCACATAGGCTATCGACAGGACGGGACGGCGCTGGTTCGGGCACGGTCGGACCCGCGAGATTGCGGATGTCCACGACCTCCTTAGCCCGGGTCTCAACGTCTTCCAGCAGCAGTTCCGTGGGGCCGGTAGCGCGGAGTACCCGCCAGGATTTGCCGCGAAAGGTAACAAGCGATTTGGGCCGGAAGCTAAGCTTGCGCATGGCAGAGTTCCCCGGCGGCCAACATGGTATCCATTGTCAACGGTGCCTCCAAGTTAGCGCGGAGGCGGAAGGACGCCACAAGGCATGGGGAAAGGCCGTCTCCAGCAGTTGGCCAGCGGCCATGACACCGGACCCGTTGAGGCAATCAAGCAAGCGAGCGCAGAGGCCAGGATCGACGGCGCGGTTCCGAAACGGCAGGAGAAACTTAGCGTTGGCAAGCAGCGGCGTGCGGATGTCCCGCTCGGTGGCTACTATGAAGCGCCAACCGCGAGTCCGCGCGAATTTCTCGGCTGCCGCAAACTTGATGGTAAGCCGGTCCTTGTCGGCTTCAAGGTCGGCAAGGTGCTTTACTTCCACCAGATCGGCTTCTCTGGGATCAGCCCAGTTAACCAAGAAATCGGGGATATAGCTCCGTCCCGGTGCGGGAATGGGAATTCGCACAGGTTGCTCCTCCAGCGATCTGAAGCCTTTCTGGAATTGGGTCACCAGGGCGAAGTCCCGCTCCAGCGTGGATTCGAATGTGACGGCCTGTTGTCCGGCGATTGGCATGCGCCCGGTCACACCCGCATCGCCTCGACAGTTCCAATCAGCACCACGAGGCGCGTCCCTCGGCACTGCCGGCGCTGTGGCACTTCGGCTGTTCCTTGGGATCGAGCGAACAGGCATCAATTCCCCCCTTAGTCGTCATAGCCTTAGCCTTTGCACCTATTCTGGCGAAACTATGGCAGTCTTACGGTTGATTGCTTGGAACGTCGAATTGCCCACCCGGTAAGGCCAGATGTTGTCCAATTGCATCTGGGGAACACCGGCGGCTCGGCTGACTGCAAAGAAGCGATGCGGCCAACTCTCCAGCAGCCACATTGCAGCCGAGAGCAACCGGTAACGTTCTCCGGGTGGCACAATGTCGACATTAAACCCCGGCGGAAGCTCAAGCAGAGGCGCGAACCGTTCGTCCGCAGTTGCGACCACCCGTCGCAGCTTCGCTGCCGCAGAGCGGGTCGATAACAAGCGAACCGTACTTCGGAGCAGGTTGAACCAGTCCACTGAGGCCATCCGCTCCATCCCAGGATGGTCGATGTGGCCATCCTCTGCGATGGTTAGAAGGCGTTGCTGATAGTTGATGTCACGCGCCGGCTGTACCTCCTGCCGCGCCAGATTGTGCCCACAGCTCGGACACTCAAACCGCTTGCGGGTGCGGACCAGCTTGATCGGGTGAATAGGCTTGCTGCAGCCTTGGCAACGATCGACCAAGAACACCCCATGCACAAGCGACAACGAATTTCAGGCGCCAGCGGCGGCGGAAGATGAGAACGTCGTCCTCCGCCAGGCACAACGGGCAAAACTGCTGGCCGAACGTCTGACGGGAGAGGTCGTTCCCGATCGGAGGCAACCAATGCAGAGCGAAAGTGACATCTTCCGGGTCAAAGATTTTCCCCGCCCATGCGGCGAGCGTGGTTGACCGCACAGTGGCTTCGTCAAGCCCGGTTCCCGCAACAAGCGCCCCCACTATATCGACAGGCGCCACGTGGTAGAGGTCGCTGCTGAGCCTCTTTAGAGCGCGCGGAAACAGCGTGCCGTAGAGCTCGGCGGCGGTCAGGCCGTTAGCCCCGGCCACACGCACGAACCACGACGAAAAAATCTCGTCCGGTAGCGGCCGCGGCCGCCCCGGCCAGCAGCGCCCGACCGTCATCCCACTTTACCTGTCCACAGTTCCCAGCAGCAGATGGGAACACCTATCCCTGGGGGACAATCTGGTCAGAAGGCAGGGCGCGGAGATATAAGCCGAAATCAAGGCGTTAGCCACGCCACCGGATATGCACGATGGGAAATCGGACATCTACAACGATGAACGGCCATCTAGAGTGGGAACCGACAAAGGGGGGGGGCACCCCTTCCCCCATCACCCTTAATTGCGAATGGTTATTATAATAGTTTGACTTTTCCCGCCAGCACGGCTAGTGTGGCTTCAGATGTTGGCCTCCCTGAGGTCAGCCTCCCTCTCTAAGACGACTCCCGGCCGTTCGCCTTCCCCCCCTTGGCGAACGGCCTTTTTTTGTTATTGTCGTTGTGCGCATTCTATTTTAAGTTGCTATATTCCGAGGGAGACGGAATCATGGCCCTAATCCACACAAATTGCGTTCACACGCAGGTGGGCGCCATCAAAGAGATGGCCGAAGAAGGCAACCTTGGCAAAGTGCGTGTGCAGCTGACATCCATGCTGCGTTGCGCCGGCAAGCTGGCCTGCGGCGAAGCGGTGCCCTGTTCAGACCAAGCCATGAACTTGTTGCGCAGCCTGGTGTTGCCCGACGGACATAGCGATTAAGCCGCCAAGAACTCACTTACCACCTTGGTGAATTCCGCTGGCTTGTCGGCGTGAACCCAATGATTGGCGCCCTCGACCGCGTGAAAGCTGGCGTTGGGGAACAGGGCCATGATCACATCCTCGTACTGGGGCAGGACGTAATCGGATTCGGCACCGTGCAGGAACAGCGCAGGGCCGTCGTAATGGGTGCCTTCCGGGAAGCGCGGGAAGGCCAAGATGTCTTCCATGGCCGCACCCAGCACCGCCAGATTGGGGCGCCAGCGATAGCCCCCGGCGCCGCCTTCCAAATTCTGCATCAGGAATGCGCGCACGCGCGGATCGGGGATCACCCCTGCCATGGCGGCCTCGATGTCGCCCCGGCGCTCTGCCGTCGCCAGGGGCGCTGCCCGCATGGCCTTGATATAAGGGGCGAAGGTGTGGGTGTAGCTGACCGGGGCGATGTCCACCACCACCAACTTTTCCACCAGTTCGGGCCGGCTCAGCGCCAGCGCCATGGCCGCCTTGCCGCCCATGGAATGCCCCACCACCGCCGCGCGGCTGCCGGCGTGTTCCTCAATGAAGCGGGCTACTTCGCGGGCCATGTACGGGTAGTCCATCACCTCCGTCCACGGGCTGGAGCCGTGATTGGGCATGTCCAGCGCCATCACCCGATAGGTCTCGCCCAGCTTGGTGGCGATGCCGCCCCAATTGCGCGACGAGCCCAACAGGCCGTGCAGGATGACGAGGGGCTTGCCCTGACCGGCTTCGATGACGTTGAGGCGCATGGGGGACTCGTGTTGTTCGGGCCTTTTTTCGTCACCCCCGCGAAAGCGGGGGTCCATGCGTCCGCACAAAACAATGTGCGTGCGGAACCATGGATTCCCGCTTTCGCGGGAATGACGAGGAAAATAAGCTCCCCGCTCATGCAGTCAATGCCCGATGATCTGCCCCAGGAACTGCCGCGTCCGTTCCGTCTTCGGGTTAGCAAAGAATTCCGCCGGGGGTGCAGTTTCCACCACTGTGCCGTCGGCCATGAACACCATGGTGTCGGCCACGGCGCGGGCGAAGCCCATTTCGTGGGTGACGCAGATCATGGTCATGCCTTCCTCGGCCAAGCCGATCATCACGTCCAGCACTTC
>JACMLB010000091.1 GCA_014379805.1 Rhodospirillales bacterium
ACCGGCACCGGAGTGTGGCCGTGAACCACCAGCTTTTCCGAGGGCGTGCCGTCGAACACAAAGTCGTCGCGAATCAACAGCAGATCGGCGGGCGACTGGTCTTCGATGGCTACTCCGGGGCGGATGCCGGCATGGACGAACAGATAGTCGCCCTCGGTATGGGTCACCGGCAGGCGCGACAGGAAGCGCAGATGGGCGGGTGGCAGGGTGCGGGCCAGCAGCAATTGCAGGGCGGCCACGTCGTTTTCCTGCCCGTCGGGAATGGTGCCGGCATAGGACCGCACGGTTTCGACGCCGCCATTGCGGCACCAGCCGGTGTCGCGAAGCGGTTCGTCCAGGAAGCGGACCATGAATTCTTCGTGATTGCCCTTCAGGCAGGTCCAGTCCGCGCCGGCAAGGGCGCCCGAGGCGGGCGGGCCTTGCATCAGCCGCTCGATGACGCCGCGCGAGTGCGGCCCGCGATCCACGTAATCGCCCAGAAAGACCACGCTGACCCGCTTTGCCGGGCTGCGGGCGGCGTCTTCCTCCATGCGCGCCAGCAGCCGGTTCAACAGGTCCAGCCGGCCGTGGATGTCCCCCACGGCATAGACGCGGGTGCCGTCCGGCACATGTGCCGGGGCAAAATGGGGGGCAAGGGCGTCCGGCATCTGCATTTCGCTCTAGGATCGCCTGTAACTGCGATGTATTTTAATGACTAGAATGACTTTGCCCTTTTCGTGGGCGAAGAACAACGCCCTCCAAATGGGGGCGTATCCACAGAATGGGGACGCAATGAACGCATCAGCGTTCGGGGGTAAGCCGCAGGAAATCGTTACGGCGGAGAGTCTGCTCTTCGACGCCGCCGAACGTGTGGGCCGTATCCGTGAAGGACGGCTGGCGCTGCACCTTCATTTGTCTCAACTGCTGCCCCAGAACCGCGAAGATGCCAAGATCCGCATCGCCGCCCGCATGTTCGAATCCATGGTGGACGTATTCCGCGGGCAGATGTTCCTGCTGACCCAATCGGACATCGTGCTGATCTGCAAAGACGCGCGCATGGCCGATCTGGACGCCATCGTCTACAAGCTGCGCGCGCTGTTCTCCAAGGACCCGCTGACCTATGCGGAATCCGCCGATGGCGAAGATCGCTTCTGTACCTATTACGAGCTGGAATCCGACTACGACGCCTTCTTCGTGGTGTGCAGCCAACTGGTGGAAAGCGCCAAGAAGCGCATCGCCGATGCCCGCACCGCAGCGCCGATCCAGCCGCTGGATGCCCGCAACCTGAACAAGGTGATCGAGGCCATCGGCTCGTCGGACATTGCCGGAGTGGTGCGCCGTCAGCCCTGCGTCCGGTTCTCGGACAAGATGGTCGCCGAGGTGGCGTTCCAGGAATTCTTCATGTCCATCGCCGACCTGCAAAAGGTCCTGGCGCCTGACGTGAACATCCTGTCGAACCGCTGGCTGTTCCAGCATCTGTCCCATTTGCTGGATTTGCGCGTGCTGTCGGTGTTGCAGGATGCCGGTTTCCGCAAACTGCCGGCGGCGTTCTCGGTCAACCTGAACATGGCGACCGTCAACACCCCGGTGTTCAAGCAGTTCGAAGCCAGCATCAAGGGCCGCGCCGGCTTGGTGGTGGAATTCCAGCTGATGGATATCTTCAACAATCTGGATGGGTTCCTGGAGGTTCGCGACCTGTTGCGCAGCCACGGCCACATCTCGGTGTTGGACGGCATGAGCCCCATCACCCTGCAATTCCTTGACGCCGAGCTTTATGACACCGATTTCGTCAAGGTGAATTGGAGCCCCGACATGGCGGACGAGGTGGTGACCCAGGACCTTCATGACGCCTTGGGGCCGGTGGGGTTCGAGCGTGTCATCCTGGCCCGCTGCGATACCGAAAACTCCATCGCCTGGGGCCTCAACCAGGGCATTCGTCATTTCCAGGGTCGCTTCCTGGATTCCATGGTGGCGGCGGTGACCATGGCCCAGTGTGATAAGGCCTCTGCCTGCACCTTGACGCAGTGCACCCATCGCCACGGCGTCATCTCGGGCAGGCCGCGCGTCGAGTGCGGCAACAACGATATGCTGGACGCTTTCCCGCCCTTGAAGGCATTCCGGTAGGGGATGGCGCAATGATTTCTTCGCCCCCCGCCGGACAGGTCCGCGCCAGCAGCCAGGAAAATCTGCTGATCGACTATCTGCACCGCCTCGAGCGCCACCGCGCCGAGCGCCGCGCCGTGCACATCCATCTGTCCGCGCTGAGCAGCCAGAACCGCCGCGACCACCATTTGCGCATCGTGTTGACCACCTTCGAGGGGTTGGTGAAGATGCTGCAGGCCCAGGTGTTCACCTTGGCCAATTCCGATCTGGTGGTGGTCTACAAGGCCCAGGCCCAGGACGAGGTGGAGTCCTCCATCGTCAAGCTGCGCTTCCTGTTCTCGGACGATCCGTTGATCATCGACGACGCCCAGGGGCGCAAGGGCACCTTCTGCACTTGGTACGACCTGGAAAAGGAATATGACGCGGTCGTGACCCTGGCGCAGACCATGCTCCAGCAGGACAAGGCTCGCCGTGCCGCCGAGCAGGAAAAGATCAGCCGCGAAAGCCGCGTGCCGGAAAAGCCCAAGGGTACGCCGTTCACACCCGATCTGCTGGCCCGGGTGGAAGCCGGTCTGGCCCAGGCCGACCTTGCCAATCTCATGCGCCGCCAAGCGGTGTGCGCGGTGGTGGGCCAGGCGCCGCCACAGCCGGTCTTCCATGAACTGTTCATTTCCATCGCCGATCTGCGCCAGACGCTGATGCCCAGCGTCAACATGAACTCCAGCCCGTGGCTGTTCCAGCAACTGACCGAGACCCTGGATCGCCGCGTGCTGTCGTTGCTGAACAAGCATGACGATCGCACGCTGGAAGGCGACATCAGCCTCAACCTCAATGTCTCGACCCTGCTGTCGCCGGAATTCATGGTGTTCGACGACAACGTCAAGGCCGGCATGCGCGGCACCATCGTGCTGGAATTGCAGAAGGTGGATATCTTCGCCGATCTGGGCGCCTATCTGTTCGCCCGCGATTTCGCCCATGACCGCGGCTACCGCATCTGCATCGACGGCCTGTCCTATTCCATGCTGCCCTTCGTGGACCGCGAACGGTTGGGCGCGGATCTGATCAAGCTAATCTGGGATTCCTCGCTGACCGAGGAAAAAGACAAGAAGACCGAGGCGCTGCGCCGCATCGGCGTCACCCGCATCATCCTGGCCCGCTGCGACACGCCGTCAGCCATCGAATACGGCCATTCGGTGGGCATTACCCTGTTCCAGGGTCGGCATATCGAGCAGACGCTGGCGAGCGATGTGCGGCGTCGCGGCATCGCGCGGGCACGGCCGCGGACGTATTAATCTGGGGCGGCAAAGTCCCCACCGATCGTCATTCCCGCGAAAGCGGGAATCCATGGTTCCGCACAGCCGCTTTGTACGGATAGCACCACAGTTGCCCCACCATGGACCCCCGCTTTCGCGGGGGTGACGAGGTCGGGGCCTTTCAGCTACCGCACGTCCCGCAGCATGACGCACTTTCCTGCGCCTTGCTGATGCGCACCCGCCACAGTTCCGGGCCTTGCTCCATATAGGTCCACTCGAACTTACCGGCGCGCTCGGCGGCGAATTGGTAGTACAGCGGCTTGGGGTCGTGGTCGTTTGCCAGCATGAAAGCGGCGCCCGGCGCCAGGGCGTCGAAGGTTGCGAAGATACGCGGGTGGCGTTCACGCGGGGCGATTTCGCGGACGTCCAGCAAAAGCTCGGTCATAGGTCGGGAACTCCGGGAAGGGTTGGCTGGGTATAACCAACCAAATCACTCGGTCAGGCGGCATTGAGGATGGTCAAGTGTCCTCAGACCCTTTGCACCGCCGCACCGGCGGGCCTATATCCAAGCGATGAATGCTTTCGCCCTTCAGGTTGAAGACCTCACCAAGTCGTTCGGGCCGGTCACGGCAGTGGACGGCATCTCGTTCGCTGTCCCGCGTGGTTCCACCACCGCTTTGCTGGGCGGAAACGGTGCCGGAAAAACCACGACCATTTCCATGCTGCTGGGCCTGCTGCTGCCGACCTCGGGCAGCATCCGCGTGCTGGGCGAGGACATGGTGCGCCACCGCTATCGCGTGCTGCCCCGGCTCAATTTCTCTAGCCCCTATGTGGAACTGCCGCACCGGCTGACCGTGCGCGAGAACCTTACCGTCTACGGCCATCTCTACGGCGTCGCCCATCTGAAGGCGCGCATCAAGGAACTGGCCGAGGAGCTGGAATTGGGTGCCTTCCTCGACCGCGCCTCGGGCAAGCTGTCGGCGGGGCAAAAGACCCGCGTGGCCCTGGCCAAGGCGCTGCTGAACCACCCCGATCTGTTGCTGCTGGACGAGCCCACAGCGTCCTTGGACCCGGACACCGCCGATTGGGTGCGCGGCTATTTTCAGGACTACCAAAAGGCCAGCGGCGCCACCGTGCTGCTGGCGTCCCACAACATGACCGAGGTCGAGCGCATGTGCGACCACGTGCTGATCCTGAAAGCCGGGCGGCTGGTGGACGAGGGCAGCCCCACCGCTTTGATCGAGCGCTATGGCCGCGCCACCATGGAAGACGTGTTCTTGGACATTGCCCGCGACCGCCAGCGGCCCGAGAAGGAGGCTGCGCAATGATACCAGCCGCCCACCGTGCCGTTCCCTCCGCCGCCATGCCCGTGCTTGTCACATCGGCATTGAGGTGCCGTCCCCAAAATCGTCATGGCCGGATCAAGTCCACGGCTGTCCGGTTAGATTTTTGGAACACTACCGGTCTGCCTGACGCGTCAAACGGTTCGCCATTTGAACACGGAGGTCACGGAAGCCGCTGGCGCGGCCACGGAAGACACGGATTTTTTTGTCTCATCACCCCGGACGCGCTTGCGCGATCCGGGGTCCATGGTGGGAAACGGAACCGTGGATCCCGGCTCTGCGCTACGCTTGGCCGGGATGACGAGCGAGAATACGTTGTCCGTGCCTTCCGTGGCCGCGTAGCGGCTTCCGTGACCTCCGTGTCTCATGGCGAACCGAACGTAGCGAACACGAAGGCGGCTGTGCTCTCCACCGCCTCTTATACAAGGCGGCAGCCCCGCTTGAGGGGCAAACCATGACCAACTTCTCGGGCAGGCGCATTGGCGCCATGGTCCTGCGCCACCTCTACATCCTGCGCGGCTCGTGGACGCGGGTGCTGGAGATGGCCTATTGGCCGGCGGTCAACATGGTGGTGTGGGGCTTCACCAGCCAGTTCTTCTCGCGCCATTCCGATTGGGTGGCCCAGGCGGCGGGCGTGCTGATCGGCGCCGTCATCCTGTGGGACGTCATGTTTCGCGGCAATCTGGGCGTGTCGCTGTCGTTCATGGAGGAAATGTGGTCGCGCAATCTAGGCCATCTGTCGGTGTCACCCCTGCGGCCCCACGAATTGGTGGTCGCCATGCTGACCATGAGTTTTATCCGCACCATGATTGGCGTGCTGCCCGCAGCCCTTTTGGCCATCCCGCTCTACCACTTCTCGCTGTTCGATTTGGGGCTGCCCTTGCTGGCGTTCTGGGCCAATCTGATGGTGACGGGCTGGGCCATCGGCCTTGCCGTCTCGGCCCTGGTGCTGCGCTTCGGTCTGGGCGCCGAAAGCCTGGCTTGGGTGTTGGTGTTTGCGGTGGCGCCGTTGGCCGGCATCTACTACCCCATCGCCACCCTGCCCGTGTGGTTGCAGCCGGTGGCCTGGGCACTGCCGCCGGCCCATGTGTTCGAGGGTATGCGGGCGGTGATGTTCGGCCAGGGGTTTGATGCGGGCCATTTCGCGGCGGCGGTGGCGTTGAACGTGGTTTATCTGGCGGCGGCGGCAGGGTTGTTTTTGCACACCCATCACGTGGCGCGCGAGCGGGGATTGCTGCTGAACGTGGGGGAATGAGGTAGTATCCAACCTCCTGAATTAAGGCGAGAGCAGTGCAGATCGTGCCGACCTATCCCGCCATGTGGAACGATGTCGTGGATCTCCGCGATTTCTACGACACCAGTTTGGGGCAGATGGCGCGCCGGATGATCCGCCGCCAATTGCGCCAGATGTGGCCCGACGTGTCCGGCCAGCGCGTCTTGGGCGTGGGCTTTGCCACCCCCTATCTGCGCCCCTTCCTGACCGAGGCCGAGCGGGTGCTGGCGGTCATGCCGGCCAGCCAAGGCGTGCTGCCCTGGCCCCCCGAAGGCCCCGGCCTGACCATGCTGGCCGACGAGGCTGATCTGCCGCTGCCCGATCGCTCCATGGATCGCATCCTGCTGGTGCACGCCCTGGAAGCCACCGAGCAGGTGCGCGCCATGATGCGCGAGATGTGGCGGGTGCTGGCCGATGGCGGGCGCCTCGTGATCGTCGCCCCCAACCGGCGCGGCATTTGGGCAAGGCTGGAACGCACGCCCTTCGGCAATGGCCGGCCCTACACCACCAGCCAGTTGGCCCGCATGCTGCGCGACAACATGTTCACCCCGGTCTCCAGCACCGGCGCCCTGTTCCTGCCGCCCACCACCTCACGCGTGGCTCTGCGGTCTGCTCCGGCGGTGGAGGAGTTGGGGCAGCGCTGGTTTGAAGGCTTTGCCGGTGTGAATATTATCGAGGCGACGAAGCAGATCTATGCGGCCTCGCCCTTACGGGACGCCAAGGTCAAGCGGCGGGTCTATGTGCCGGTGGCGCAGGGGTTTTCGCGGGTGTCTAAGCCCGGCTAAGCACAAACAACCCCTGCGTCGCGAACAAATTCGCCAACCGCCCCTGGCCGTCGATGGACAGCACGCCGCCGTCCCGGTTCATGGCGATGCCGCGTTCCACCGTCACACCCAGATCGCGGCACAGCAGCAGGAAGTCGCGGATGGTGCAGAAGTGGATGTTGGGGGTGTCGTACCACTCATAGACCAGGGTGTCGGTAACCGGCATGCGCCCGGTGACCAGCAAATCGGCACGCACGCGCCAATGGCCGAAATTGGGGAAGGACACGATGGCGCGCCGACCGATGCGCAGCATGTTGGCCAGCACGGTCTTGGGCTCGTAGGTGGCTTGCAGGGTCTGGCTCAGGATGACGGTATCGAAGGCGCCGGTGGGGTAGTCGCCCAGATCGGTGTCGGCATCGCCCTGGATCACCGACAAGCCCTGGGCCACCGCCGCCGACACGCCGGCCATGCTTAGCTCGATGCCGCGCCCGTCCACGTTCTTGTGTTTGCCCAGCCACGACAGCAAGGTGCCGTCGCCGCAGCCCACGTCCAGCACGCGCGAGCCGGTTTCCACCATGTCGGCGATCAGCTTCAGATCGACGCGCAGATTGCCGTTGGTCATCATCATCATGGTCAGCCCCTGCCCAGAAGCGGCAAGCCGCGATGACTCGCGGCGGCTTCCAGGAAGCCGGTCAGGGTGGCATGGAACTCGGGCTCGTCCAGCAGGAAGGCGTCGTGCCCCTTGTCCGACTGGACTTCCACGAAGCTGACATTGGCCGCCACCGCGTTCAGCGCGCGCACCACGTCGCGGCTTTCGCAGGTGGGGAACAGCCAGTCGGACGAGAACGACACCACGCAGACACGGGTCTTGGTCCCGGTGAACGCCTTGGACAATTGACCGTCATGCTCGGCGGCCAGATCGAAGTAATCCATGGCGCGGGTGATATACAGATAGGAATTGGCGTCGAAGCGGTCCACGAAGGTGGAGCCCTGGTAACGCAGATAGCTTTCCACCTGGAACTCGGCGCCGAAGCCGTAAGAGAACCCGTTGCGGTCGCCCTGAAGGTTGCGGCCGAATTTGCGGTGCAGCGCCGGCTCGGACAGATAGGTGATGTGCGCCGCCATGCGGGCCACGGCCAGACCGCGATCCGGGGCGGTGCCGTGCTCCAGGTAATCGCCGTTCTTCCAATCGGGGTCGGCGATGATGGCTTGGCGGCCCACTTCGTTGAAGGCGATGTTCTGGGCCGAATGGCGGGCAGCGGTGGCGATGGGAATGGCCGAGAACACCCGTTCGGGGTAGGCCGCGCACCACTCCAGCACTTGCATGCCGCCCATGGAGCCGCCGACCACGCAGAACAGTTGGCCGATACCCAAATGGTCCATCAGGCGCGCCTGGACTTGCACCATGTCGCCGATGGTGATGACCGGGAAGTCCTTGCCCCACGGCTTGCCGGTGGCCGGGTTGATCTCCTTGGGCCCGGTGGTGCCCATGCAGCCGCCCAGCACGTTCGAGCAGATCAGGAAGTAGCGGTCGGTATCGAACAGCCGGCCCGGCCCGACCAGATCGCTCCACCAGCCCGGCTTGCCGGTCAGCGGGTGGGGGTCGGCTAGGTATTGGTCGCCGGTCAGGGCATGGCAGATCAGGATGGCGTTGGAATGGTCCGCATTCAGCCGGCCATAGGTCTGAAAGCCCACGGTGATCGGCCCAAGGTCCACGCCGCAATCCAGCCGGATGGGCGTGTCTCGGCCAAGCTCGACAAACTGGCCAAGGGGGTCACGCAACGGGCTCGGCTCGGGGGCCTCAAAGGCGGTCATCTTCGGAAACGGCTCATGCCTTGGGGAAAGAACACGATTAGCTATGGGGTCGGGGGTAAGCTGTCATCGTTTTCTTTGATTTCGTGCGGTACACACACTACACCTATGCCG
>JACMLB010000092.1 GCA_014379805.1 Rhodospirillales bacterium
GGCCCGTGGGGGCAGCGTCATGGGCGGGGATGGCGATAAGGTCGAATTCGGCGCGGCCGCCCGGACCGGGATCCATGATCTGCACCAGCTTGGCGCCCGATTGCCGCTTGATCCAGCGGGCGACAGGGGCGGTGCGGCGCCCTGCGGCGATGACCAGCCGGGGCCACGGCGCCACCAGCCCGGCGGCGCTGTCGCCATCGATCCCCAGCAGGGAAGCGCCGCGCAGCACATTGGGCAGCCGGCCCAGACCGCCATAGCGGATTTGCTTGACCACGAAGGGCCAGCCCAGCGCCTCGGCCACGCCCAGGCATTGGCCCACATTACCGGCGCGGTCGTCGGCCAATACCCACACGGGTGCGCCAGGGTCGTTGTGCATAAGCGAATGGGTCCTTACATGCTGGATGGCTGCCGGCAGGGTCCGATAAAGCCGGCCCCATTGCAACAACGGCTCAGGAGGGCTCGCCATGAATCGCATGCAGGTGGAGGAGATCATGGGCCGGCTTGATGACCTCAAATTGGCCGAAATCCTGGAAACCGACGCCTCGCCCACGGAATTGCTGGAGGCCAAGCGTTGGGTCGCTGGTTACAAGCGCACTCTGCCCGAGGATTTGCCGCTACGCCCCAGTGTCGTGGATCGCCTGTGCGACATCATCCGCATGGACGAGCCGGATTGGTATTCGGGGGAGGCGAATTAGGGCGGTGGGTTGAATGCCCCAAAGCCTGGTTTGATTTTGGAACACCACCGGTCTTCCGAACGCGTACAGGCCTCGCCACGAGAACACGGAGGACACGGACGCCCGCTGTGCGGGCCACGGAAGACACGGATGAATTTTTTTGGCGCGTCATCTTGGAAAGCGGAGACACTATTTTTCCCTCTCGTCATCCCCGCGAAAGCGGGGATCCATGGTGGGAAACGGTACAATGGACCCCGGATCTGCGCTGCGCTTGTCCGGGGTGACGAAAATAATAATTCCGTGCCCTCCGTGGCCGCGCAGCGGCTTCCGTGACCTCCGTGTTCTCGTGGCGAACCGAAAGCCCTGAAGACGAGGCGGCCTGTGTTCTACGGCCTCTCCCTTACTCCCCCTTGAACACCGGCCGGCGCTTTTCCTTGAACGCCGCCATGCCCTCGCGGTAATCGGCGCTGTCCAGGAAGACGTAGCATTCGGCCTGCTCGGCCTCGGACAGGGGCGCCGGGTTGGTGGTCAGGCGGCGGATGAATTGTTTGTGCCAGCGGTTCGCCAGGGGGGCGCCGTTGGCCATGCGTTTGGCGGTGGCGGAGGCCTCGGCTTCCGCGTTTTCGTCATCCACTACGCGGGTCAGCAGGCCCTTGGACAGCGCCTCGTCCGCTTCCATGATGCGGGCTTCCAGCAGGATTTCCGACGCGACCGCCGGGCCGGCGATGCGGGCGATGACCGCCAACTCCTGATAGGCCATCACCACGGAAATCTTGTTGATGGGCACGCCGAAGCGACCCGAGCGGGCAGAGATGCGCAGATCGCAGCAACACGCCAGCTCCAGCCCGCCGCCCACGCAGGGGCCGAAGATCAGCGCCACCACCGGGGCCGGGCAGTTGGTCACGGCGTCCAGCGCCCGGCGCATCACCTTGTCGTAATCCTTGGCCTGCTGTGCCGTGGCGCGCAAAGTCTCGAATTCCTCGATGTCTGCTCCCGGAGCAAATGCCTTGGTGCCGGCACCGCGCAGGATGACCGCGCGCACGGATTGGTCAGCGGCAAGGCCCTCGAATGCCTCGGCCAAACCGTGCCACATGGGCAGATTAAGGGCGTTCATGCGGTCGGGGCGGTTCAGCACCACGGTGGCCACCGGCCCATCTTTCACCACCTGGATCACGTCCGACATGTGCACTTCCTTGTTTGCCGTCTTGCAGGATTTAGCGATTGTGCCTATACCGCCCCATGGCCGCAAGGCGACTAGATCCATGGCATAGGTGTCTCCTCATGCAAACCGCGTCACGCACCCCCGAACAGAAGCAGGCGGCTCTCGTCACCGCGCGCATTCTGTTGGAAATCAAAGCCGTTAATTTCCGCCCCGAGGAGCCCTACACCCTGACCTCGGGCTGGGCCAGCCCGGTCTATGTGGATTGCCGCAAGGTGATCAGCTTCCCGCGCGCCCGTCAAAAGATTTGCGAACTGGCCACCAAGACCATCCAGCGCGAAGTGGGTTATGAGTCCATCGACGCGGTGGCCGGTGGCGAAACCGCCGGCATTCCGTATGCCGCCTGGATCGCCGACCGCACCATGCTGCCCATGCTGTACGTGCGCAAGAAGCCCAAGGGCTTTGGCCGCAACGCCCAGATCGAAGGCGATTTCAAGGCCGGCGACCGCGTGGTGCTGGTAGAGGATTTGGCTTCGGACGGCGCGTCCAAGGTCAACTTCGTCAACGCCATCCGCGAAGCCGGCGCCGAGATCAATTACTCGTTCGTGGTCTTCTTCTATGGCGTCTTCCCCGGCGCCCTGAAGCACCTGAACGAGATCGGCGTGAAGTTGGGCTATCTGTGCAATTGGTGGGACGTGTTGGAAGTGGCCGAGCAAGACGGCCTGTTCGACAAGCGCACCATCGACGAGGTCCGCAGCTTCCTGCACGACCCGGTACAGTGGTCCAAGCTGCACGGCGGCCGCGCCGAGTAGCGTTTAGCCGATAGATACCGAAAAGCCCCTCCCCTTCATTGGCGAGGGGCTTTTTTGCCCGCCAGATCAGACCTGACACGTCGCCAAATGCACCAAAAATTCCCCGATCAAATGGTGCGGGTCCGAACCGAATTCCTGGCGGAACGGTTCCTCATCGGCCTTGTCCATTTCGGTCAGGGGCCGGAACAGCGCCTGAAAGAAGGCGCAGAATTCGTGATTGCCGAAGATTCGGGGTTCTTCCACGTGTTCATGCTCGCGCACCACAAAGGCGGTTGAGCCCAGGCTGACCGTGCTGGGGGTGTACTGCATCAGTTTGATGAACCAGTCCTTGCGCAAATCCCAGCGCCGGAACGAAGTGGCTATACGGGTCAGCGTGTGCCACAGGATGATCTTGGCCTGGGGGGCGTGGTAGAAGGCGTCCCAGGTGAAGTCGTCCAGCAAGTCCTCGCGCATTTCGCGGATCAGGTCATGGCAGCGTTCGCCGTAGCTTTCGGCGTCGTCGCCCAGCACCAGATGGATGAACGAGAAAATGTTGGGCAAAATGTCGCGGTCCAGCGTGCCGTCGTCCAGCAGACCGCTCAGTTGATGGACGATCAGGCGACCGAAGGCATTTTGGCGCTTTTGCTCCAGCTTTTCCGCCTCGACCACTTCCATCATCTCGCGATAGGCGCGGCGATAGAACTCGTCGAATTGGGGCGAAACCTTCAGGCCTTCGACAATGTCGTGCAGGCTGCTCATGCTCGGCGGATGAACATGATAGGCGTGCTCTGCCGCCTGCAGTAACGCGTCAAGAACCCCGTTCGTGGTCTTGCGCAACAGCCTCGGCCCACGGGAGCCCATTGGCACCTCCCAAGACGGCGGCTTTCCGACCGCGCCTATTCCCACTCCCTACTAAGCTGCCCCAATTTACACCTGTAGCCAATAGCGCATCACCGCGCTGACCGCCTGAGGTTGCTCCAGGGCCGACAGGTGGCCGCATTGCTCCACCAGCACCAAGCGGGCATCGGGGATCAACTCGGCCATTTCCTCGGCCCGGTTTACCGGGGTCAGGGCATCGTCGCGGCCCACCAGCACCAGCGTCGGGCAGGCGATGCGGGGCAGGCCGGGGCGCGAATCGGGGCGGTGCATGATGGCATTCTGCTGACGGGCGAAAGCGTCCACCCCCACGGCGCGGGCCATGTCCTTGGCCAGACCGGCAATGCGTTCCAGGGCCAGATGATCGGGGTGCAGCAGATTGGGCAGCATGGTGGGCATGATCTTGTCGAAGCCGCCGGATCGGGCGATGGCGACCGCATCGGTGCGGCGCTGGGTCTGCTCGGGGGTGTCGGACCGCGCGGTGGTGTCGAGCAGGGCCAACCGCTCCACCCGCTCGGGCGCCTTGCGCATGATTTCCAGCGCCACATAGCCGCCCATGGACAGCCCGGCCAAGGCAAAGCGCGGTGGAGCAGTGGCAAGCATTCGCTCCGCCATAGCCGCCAGGGAATCATCCTGGGTCAAATCGGCCACGGACACTTGAACCATGTCGGCCAAGGCGCCCGCTTGATGGGCCCACAGGCGGTGGTCGTTCAATAGACCGGGCAGCAGCACCAAAGACTGGCTCACGGGCAATCTCCCTATCTGATCAACGCCACCATGTCCTTGAACTCGGGCGTACCGGCGCGGTGCAGCCATTCGAACATCACCATCTCGACCGTGACGATGCCGATGCCGTTGGCGGCCAGACGCTGCATGGCGGCCTGATGATTGGCGGCCACGCGCGACGAACAGGCGTCGGACACCACGAACACCTGATAGCCCTTTTCCTTGAGCCCCAGCGCGCTTTGCAGCACGCACACATGGGCCTCGATGCCGGCGATAACCACTTGGTCGCGGCCCAGTCCAGCCAGCCGGTCGGTGATGGCCGGTTCGTTGGAGCAGGCGAAATGGATTTTCTCCACCGTCGCGCCTTCGGGCAGCAATTGAGCCAATTCGCCCACGGTGGAACCTAATCCCTTGGGATATTGTTCACTTGCAATGACCGGGACGGCCAAGCGCGCCGCCGTGCGCAACAACAGGCCGCAACCGCGATAGACCGAGCGGGCGTCGGCCATGACCGGGGCAAGGTTCTCCTGAACATCCACCAGCAGCAGCGACGAGCGCTTTGCATCCATTATCATGGTTTTCTCCCTCGAATTCGCTTTCCAAACCGTATCCTAGCGGCAACACTGCGCCAACCCCGCAGGTGTCATGGTTACGTCGTTGACATACCGGCTTGAACTTCTATTATCCGGGCGCATATGACACACTCGAACGACCCCAGCCGCACGGACGGCTCTCCGAACACCATGGACTTCGCTGAATTGGGCCTGAGTCCCGAGCTCCTCAAGGCTGTTGAGGAATCGGGATACACCACGCCCACTCCCATTCAGGAACAGGCCATCCCCGTCGTATTGATGGGACGCGATGTCCTTGGTTGTGCCCAAACGGGCACCGGTAAAACTGCAAGCTTCACTCTGCCCATGATCGAGATCCTGGCCGCTGGCCGGGCTAAGGCGCGCATGCCGCGCTCTCTCATCCTGGCGCCGACCCGCGAATTGGCCGCCCAGGTGGCCGAGAACTTCGACAAGTACGGCAAGTACCATAACCTGAAGAAAGCGCTGATCATCGGCGGCGAA
>JACMLB010000002.1 GCA_014379805.1 Rhodospirillales bacterium
ACGTCGCAGGACCTCCATTCAGCGAAATCGATCCCGCCAAAGGTCCTACTAAGGGATTCAATCCGAGACCCCACGCCGCCGCCGGCCAGCATCAGCGCCCCCAGGCTGAGCTTGCCCGCCAGCAGGATAAGCTGCGCGCCCTGCGGCGAGGCACCCACGTCCCGCGCCGCGTCGGGAATGGCGAGCGTCAGCACTGCGCCCGACACTTCATTCAGTAACGCCACCGCAATGCAGGCGGCCAGCAGCAGCCAGGACAAGGCGGGAACGTCCTTCATTCCCCGGGCCTCGGTTTAAGCACCTTGCGGCGCGGTCTGCCGACCCAGTCGCGCATGCTCTGGAACACCACGTAGAGCGGCGGTATCAGGAAGATACCGAGGACGGAGGCGGCAATCATGCCGCCGAACACCGCCGTCCCCACCGCGCGGCGGCTGGCTTCGCCTGCGCCTTCTGCGATGACCAGCGGGATCAGGCCCATGATGAAGGCGAGCGACGTCATCATCACCGCGCGGAAGCGCAGCCGCGCGCCGGTCACCGCCGCCTCCTGTACCGGCATGCCGTGCTGGCGGTTCTCCTCGGCGAACTCGACGATGAGGATGGCGTTCTTGCTAGCCAAGGCGATCAGCACGACGATGCCGATCTGGGCGAACACATCCAGGCTGAGCGAGGCCACGACCAGCGACAGGATGGCGCCGAGGAAGCCCACCGAGACCGACAGCAGCACCGGGATCGGGATGGACCAACTTTCGTAGAGCGCCACCAGGAACAAAAATGCGAACAGAATGGCGAGGCCGAGAATGATGGTCGTCTGGCCCGCCGCCTGCTTCTCCTGCAACGCCGTGCCGGTCCACTCGTAGCCGTAACCAGCCGGCAGGGTTTCAGCCGACAACTTCTCCATGGCAGCCAGCGCGTCGCCCGAGCTGGTGCCGGGCGCCGGCGTGCCGGTGATCATGACGCTACGGTAATTGTTGTAGCGGGTGATGGATTGCGGACCCACCTGCGGCCGGATGCTCACTAATGAACTCAGGGGCACCATCTCGCCCTTGGCGTTCTTGACATGGATTCGCTGGATATCGTCGATGCGGTCACGATCGGCGGCGTCGCCCTGCACCGTCACCTGCCAGGTGCGGCCGAACAGGTTCAAATCGTTGACGTAGAACCCACCCAGGGTGGCCTGGAGCGCGGTGAAAATGTCCTCGACCTTGACCCCCAGGGTCTGCGCCTTGTTGCGGTCAATATCCAGGTACAGCTGCGGCGTGTCGGCGGCGAACAGGCTGAACACGTTGCCTAGTGCCGGCGTCTGGTTGGCGCGCACCACCAAACCGCGCATGACGGCGGCCATGTCCGCCGGATCACTGCTGCCGAGCGACTGGAGCTGGTATTCGAAGCCGCCCGAGGTGCCCAGGCCGATGATGGGCGGCAGGTTGAACGGCAGCACGCTGGCCTCGGGCAGGGTGGACAGTTCGGCACGCAGGCGCTTGAGGATGGCGGCCACCGAGCCGTGGGCGTCCTCCAGACGTTCGGCAAAGGGCTTGAGCGAGACGATAAGGAAGGCGCTGTTGGCCTGATTGAGGTTGTTGAGCATGGAGAAGCCCACCACCGAGGTCACATCGGCCACCGCCGGCACTTCGCGGATGGCCTGCTCGACCCGCTCGGTGACCTGAAGCGTGCGGTACACCGAAGCGCCTTCGGGCAGCTTGATCTCGGTGAAGATGGCGCCTTGGTCTTCCTCGGGCAGGAAGCCGGTGGGCGTGGCCTTCACCAGCATGCCCGACGCCAGCAGCACCCCGGCCAGCACGACCAGACTGAGCACGCTTTTGCGGACCAGCCCGCCGACCACGCGAGCGTAGCCGTTCTGGGTGCGGTCAATCCCCGCGAGCACCCACCGGATGGGTCCTCGCGGGCGGTGGCCCGGCTTGAGGAGGAGCGAGCAGAGGGCCGGGCTCAGGGTCAGCGCGTTGATGGCCGACAGCAGCATGGAGACCGACACCACCACGGCGAACTGGCGGAACAGCTGGCCGGTGATGCCGGGGATGAAGGCCACCGGCACGAACACCGACAGCAGCACCAAGGTGATGGCGATGATGGCGGGGGTGATCTGCTCCATGGCCTTGGCGGCGGCTTCGGGGGCGGGCAGCCCCTCCTCGTGCATGACGCGTTCGACGTTCTCGACCACCACGATGGCATCGTCGACCACGATGCCGATGGCCAGCACCATGGCCAGCAGCGAAATGGTGTTGGCCGAATAACCGAACATGGCCATGAAGGCGAACGTCCCCACCAGCGACACCGGCACGGCGATGGTCGGCACCAGGGTGGCGCGCAAATTGCCGAGGAACAAATAGACCACGATGACCACCAGTACGAAGGCCTCGGCCAATGTCTTGACCACCTCGTGGATGGTGTCCTTCACGAACAAGGTGGTGTCGTAGATGACCTTGTGCTCGACCCCCTCGGGGAAGCGCTTGGCAAGGTCGTCCATGGTCTTACGGATACCCTCGGCCACCGCTACCGCGTTGGCGCCCGGCGCTTGGTAGATGGCGATGGAGGCGGTCGGCTGGCCGTTGAGCCGCGAGAAAGCGTCCCGCGTGCGCGCATCCAGCTCGACGCGGGCCACGTCGCGCAGCCGTACGGTGGAACCGTCCGGGTTGGCGCGCAGGACGATATCCTCGAATTCGGTGGTCGAGGTCAGCCGCCCCTTGGTCTGCAGTGTGATCTGAAATTGCTGGCGCTCGGGCGACGGAGACGCGCCGATGCGCCCCACCGCCGCCTGTATGTTCTGCCCGCGCACTGAATCCACCACCTCGGCCGGGGACAGGCCGAGCGAGCTCAGGCGCTCGCCGTCCAGCCATATGCGCATGCTGTATTCCAGCGCGCCGAACAAATTGGCTTGGCCGACGCCGCGCACGCGGGCCAGGGCGTCGATGATGTTGATGGTGGCGTAGTTGCTGAGGTAGAGCGCGTCGCGCGCGCCGGTGGGCGAATGGAGCGAGATCACCTGCAGCAGCGCCGATGACTTTTTCTTGACCGTCAGGCCCTGGCGCGTGACTTCCTCGGGCAGCTTGCTCTCGGCCAGTTGCACCCGGTTCTGGACGTTGACGGTGTTGATGTCGGGATTGGTTCCCAGCGCGAAGGTCACCGTCAATTGGTACGAGCCGTCCGATCCGCTGGTGCTCTGCATGTAAAGCATGTTGTCGACGCCGTTGACCTGACTCTCAATGGGCTGGGCCACCGTGGCCTCGACCACCTCGGCGCTGGCGCCGGGGTAGGAGCTGGTCACGCCCACCTGGGGCAGCACGATGTCGGGGAACTGCGCTACCGGGATATTGGCCAGTGCCAGCGCGCCAGCCAGCACGGTGACGATGGCGATCACCATGGCGAAGCGCGGGCGGCGGATGAAAATTTGGGAGATCATGACGGGTTCTCCTTGGCCGCCGCCGCGCCGGGTGCGGGCATCTCGCCCACCTGCACCTCTTGGCCGGGCCGCACTTTTTGGGCGCCCTCGACCACCACCTGGTCACCGGCCTGCAAGCCTTGCTCGACCACCACCGTATTTTCGACCGTCTGACCGGCGCGGATGCGGCGCATCTCGATCTTATGGTCCTGCGCCACCACCATGACAAAGGTCCCTGCCTGATCGATTTGGAGCGCCGATTGCGGCACCACGATCGAGGCTACCGGCTGTGCGCTTTCCACGGACACGCTGGCGAACTGGCCGGGCACAATGACCGCGTTTGGATTGGGAAAGAGCGCGCGCACAGTGACGGTGTCGGTGCCCGGATCGGCCCTGACGTCGAGGAAGTCGACCTTGCCCGGCTCGCTATAGGGCGTCCCGTCGGCCAGCCGCAGGCGCACCACCACGTCGCGCGAGCGGCCCTGCTCGGCGGCCTTCCTGCGGAAGTCCAGCAACTGACGCTGACTGACCGGGAAGGTGACGTAGACGGGATCGTGGTTGACGATGGCGGCAAGCGCCCGGGAGCGTGGCCCCACCAGCGCGCCTTCGGTGAAGTTCGAGCGGCTGATGCGCCCCATGATGGGGGCGCGGATATCGGTATAGCCCAGGTTGATGCGGGCGGCGTCCAGCGCCGCCTGGGCCTGCTTGACCTCGGCGGCGGCGGTAAGGTACAGCGCCTCGCGTTTGTCGGCCTCGGATTGCGGGATGTTCTGGGTGCGCAGCAATTGCGTGGCGCGGTCCAGCTGGACGCGCGCGTTGCGTTCCTCGGCCCGGGCGCGGGCCAGATCGGCCTCGCGCTGCTCCACGGTGGCGACGAACGGCGCCTTTTCAAGTTGGAAAAGCAACTGCCCCGCCTTGACGGTGTCGCCCTCGGTGAAGGCGCGCTTCTCCAAGAAACCCTCGACCCGGGCGAGAAGGTCTACGCTGTCCTTGGCCTCGGCGCGGCCATTGAACTGCTCGGTCGGGCGGACGTCGCGCTGCTCGGCCGTGGCGACGACCACCCCGGGAGCCGGCGGCTTCTGCTGAGCCTGTTGGCTTTCGTCCTGGCCGCAGCCGGACACCGCCAACACTGCAAGAAGAACCATGGCATGCAAATGTCTCATGGCCGGCCCTCCAGTAGATGGATCGCGGTGAATTGGTGCGCTGAGTTTTCCATCAACCGGACATTTAACGCCTGACCTTGCCGGCGGTCGCCTGGGCGATCTGCCGGCTGGCTTCGCTCAGGTTCTCGTTCAGCGCGGCCACGGCGTCGGGAGCCTTGGTCGACGCCATGGGCCTTCGCTCGTCGATCATCCCCTCGGCCATCACGTTACCCTTGCGGGTGTCGCGCAACAGCCAGTGGCCGCGCATGACGGCATTGCCCTGGCCGTCCGGTTCGTAGGCGTCCAGCGCCACGACGTATTCGTAGGGAACCTTCTGTCCGCGCGCCTCTTCGGGCGTGACCACCCGCCCGCCCGGCAGGTAACGGCTGAGATTTTCCGACAGCACGCGCGGCACGCTGTCGGCTAAAGGCTCGCCCCAGCGGTTGTCGTCGTCCAGCACCAGGGCATTGGCGCCGCTGCGCGACACCAATTGGGAGCGGTCGAGATATTCCGGCAGGCTCACTCGCGCCACCGCTACCAGGGGTTCCGCCCCCGATTCAGTGCGCTCCACTGCGTCGGCGGCGGGCACGATGACATAGAGGTTGGGGTCGGCCAGCTGGCCGCACCCGGCCGCCAGCAGCGCGACGAGCGTGAGCAAGGTCGATCGGCCCATGGATGCTCTCCTGTCAGCGTCCGACGATGATGGCATTAGGGTTGCGGTCGACCTTGTCGACGAAGGAACGTAGCGCCAGGTCTCCATTCCGTTTACGCTGGCCAAGGTGGTGCGCTTCCTCGAGTGCTTGGCACCGCGTCGGATACAGACGATGCGTGTGCCATCCCCATTACCCACAAATGTTCGGGCTGTATGAGGGGATGAAAAGCCGCGTTGCAATAATCCCTTTCTATTGCGCGTGGGCTCCATCCAAGCGGAAGAACTCTCAAGGTTCGGTGCACCACGATTGGAGGGTGCTGCTATTGCGGGCTTCCTGGGTGCCCCCCAATGTCGGGCAGTCGGATCATCGCTGCGCGGCCCTTTCATCCATACGCGCGGCTTGGCAGGAGGCATCCATGAACGTCGGAGACACATTCATCAGGGGCTTGGCATGCGGAGCGCTAGCGGCCTTCCTGGCGGCATGCTCGTCGGGGCCGGACTCGCCCTCGGGGTTAGCCGCCCAAGGACCGGAAATGCAATCTGCCGAACGGGTGCCGGGCGCGGTGGCTTGGCGCTCGCCGGACTTGGATGCCAGCAAGTACAGCCAGTTCGTCATCCCACCGGTGAAGATCTATGACGGCGCAGACGCCGATTTCGGACAGGCCACCCCCGAGGACAAGCGCGCCACGGCGGCCTTCATGCAGCAGGAGTTCCAGCGCGTGATCGGCGAGCAATATCAGGTTGCCAGCCGCGAAGGGCCGAAAACCGCGCGGCTGGAACTGACGCTGGCCGGCATGAGCGACAACATTCCCGTGGCTTCATCGGTGGCCAGCATTGCCCCCATCGGGCTGGTGCGTAACTTGGCGACGGGCAGCCAGTCGACCGTCTTCTCGGGCTCGGTCACCTATAAGGGCGAAGTCTATGACAGCCAGACCGGCAAGCTGGTGGCCGCCTTCGTCAGCACCAAGACGCCTCCGCCGCTCGACCTGGGCGCTACGGTGGACAGCCGCACGGCGCAGATGGCCGCCATCACCGATGCCGCCAAGGACGTGCGCGACGCCATCCAAAACGCCCAGCAGACGGCAGCACAGCCGATGACCCGCTAGCGCGAATTACCGTATCAGGAGTGTCGTCCCGTTGGTCACGGCAGCCAGGGAGCGGCCGTATGGTCAAATGAAAACAGTGACTTACCGGCGGATCGTGGGCGGCTGTGTTACCTGCCAGCGGTCCCGCCGTTCCCCAAGCTCGATGACGTCTGGGGGTTCTCGAGGCGAGGGTTGTCCTAAGGGCAGGTGCGAAGGCTGAAGAAGAAGGTGGTGCCGGAACCAGGTGTCGACTCCAGCCAGATGTCGCCGCCGAAGCGGTGGACAATCCGCCGGCACAGGGTAAGGCCGATGCCAGTTCCCTCTGTATCGGACGAGGGATTGAGCCGCTGGAAGATCTCGAAGATTTTGTCGTGGTAGACCGGGTCGATGCCAATGCCATTGTCGGCCAAGGTGAACAGCACCCGGTCGGGAGCCATGCGCTCCGCCCGGACTGAGATTTCCGGCAATCGATCGGCTGCGCGATATTTAATGGCGTTGCTGATCAGGTTTTGGAACAGGCTGGTCATCAGCGAGGATTCCGCCAGAACCTGGGGCAATTCGGCAATTGTGACGACGGCGTGAGTCTCGGCAATCTCCAAAGCGAGATTATCCATGGCCGTGGCGACGGCATCTGCCGCAGGGATGCAGACCAGCGCCTCTTTTCGGCTGGCCACCCGTGAATATTCCAGGATGTCCGAGATCAGGCTGCTCATCTGCTTGCCTGCGTCGACGATGAAACGGATGAACTCGTCCGCCTCAGAGTCCAGCGCGCCCTTGTAACGGCGCTCCAACATTTGCGCGAACAGAACGATGTTGCGCAACGGAGTTTGCAGATCGTGCGAGGAGACGTAGGCGAATTGTTCCAGGTCCAAATTGGATCGTTGGAGTTCGTCGTTCTTCTCGACCAACATCTGCTCGGCGGTCTTGCGATCGGTGACGTCTTCATAGATGCCAAGGACGCCGATCACTTCAGAACTCTCGTTCTTCAGCGGGATTTTCGAAGTGCGCACCCACATCAGCCTGCCTTCCCGCGACTGGACCTGCTCGTCGAAGAACAGCTTGGGACGCCCGGTCTCCATCACCGCCCGGTCATCAGTGCGGTACAGCTCGGCCTGGGCTGCCCAGGCCATTTGATAATCGTCCTTGCCGATCATCTCTTCCGGCGAGGAATAACCGGCATCTCGGGAAAACAGCGGATTGCACCCGAGGTAGCGCAGGGAGCGGTCCTTCCAGAAAATCCGGATGGGCACCGTATCGATGATCGTCTGCAGCAACTGCCGTGATGCCTGGAGTTCCTTTTTCGCGGCCTCCTCTTTCATCCTGGCTACTCCCATCTCACCGATTAAATTGGTGAGGCGGGTGAAGAAGCCCATGATCAGGCGCACTTTCTCGTCCGAAAACACCGGAACCCGGCTTAACGCTCCCAGATATTCTTCTTCGGGGAAGCCGAATTGGCGGGCCTGGGCCTGGAAGGCCTCGGCATCCGGCTGGCTTGTCAGGAACTGGCCGGTAAAGAAATTGCCCACATGCTCGCCCATGAAGACGATCGGCACGGCGACGTCGACCAAGCCGTTTCGGCATTTATAGACGTTGTAGGGCTCTCCTTGCTCGAGCCGGGTCGCCAACACGGTATCGCTCTCCCGGCACCGCGATGCGGTCCCTGGGTTGACACGGTGGAACCGGGTGCAGATGTCCTGCCATCCGGTGGCGATGAGAATGTTTCCTTCCAGGTCAAGGATGGCCGTCACGGCGCCTGTCAGGGCGGTGAACTGTTCGCACAGATCTTGCAGTTCGGCGATTGGCAAAAGTTCAGAGAGTTTCACGGCATCCCCTCCATGTCACAAGGCAGGAAGGCCCGGTAACGTTCGTCACTTCAGCGACATAAGAATAACGCAATCCCGACACGACTGGAAGGCGGACGGAACTTCCTTCCAATAATCGCGGAGGTATATATTGCCTTTATTTGCCTTCAACCTGTCGCGTGCCTCTCAGGCATTTTCTTATTGGCGTGCTCGCCAAGTTGAGTGCGACTGCGCTGACCACCCAGATGTCGGGACTGTCATTTAGTGCACCGTGCACACCATGTAGGAGGTAGCGGTTGAGGAAATATCCAGTGATATTAGGGCTTTGGTTGGGCTGGTGGATGGCTCGATCGGTATCAAAACAGCCAAATGCAACCCAATGAAAACAATGGCTTATCGGCAGATCGTGGACGGCCCCTATTCGGGGTCATCCTTGAACGGCTTGGTTCATTATTGTAGCTTGTGGCGAGAAAGATTGAATAAGGATTCTCGCCATGCAAGGTTTCGGCAGTTTCGAACCCGACGAGCGGGGGCGGCTGTGTTACCTGCCGGTAGTTCCGCCGTTCCCCAAGCTCGATGACGTCTGGGGCCAGCTCCAACGCGCCACGAGGGCGGTCGAGGAATTCGACCGGGCGCTTGCCGCTTTCCCGGTGCCTGACGTCGTGGGGAAGTTGTTCGCCCGCCTGGATGCGGTCCATTCCTCGGGGGCCGAGGGCGCGACCACGACCTTCACCGACCTATTGGAATATCAAAGCTCGCTAGGTCGCGCCAAGGACCCTGAGGATGCCCGCGAGGTGGCTGCGACGGCTGAGGCTTTTGATGAACTCTCCGCCCAGGGCGAGGCGGTGTCTTACATCGATACGGCGCTTTTCATCCACCGCCGCCTGTTCGAGCGGGCGAGCGACCCGATGGTTGCCGCCGGTGCCGGCAAGCTGAAGGTCCACCCCAACGGCACCTACGATCCCGAGTCGTTGGGAGCGACCTTCTTCTACACCGCCCCAGCCTCAACGTCTCAGGCGCTTGCTGCCTGGGAAGCCTTCACTGCCGAGGCCAATGATCGCCCCGAACTGGTCCGCCAGGCGCTGTCTCATTGGTGGTTCGAGCACATCCACCCGGTGCCGGATGGCAACGGCCGCGTCGGCCGTCTGCTCGTGCCGCTCGCCCTGCGGCGCAAAGGCGCGCTGGGCCACGCCTGCGCCTTCCTGGGTGAGGCGGTGCATTTGAACAAGAACGTCTACGTGGATGCGCTCAAGGACGCCCGGCGCACGGGAGAGTTATCCGCCTGGACGCGGGTCTTCTGTTCCATGGTCGCCCAGAGTGCCGCATCCAATCTGGATCGCCTGGAACAACTGGGGCAGATCTACACTCGTTGGCTAGCAGCGACCAAGTCTATGCGCTCGCACAGCGTCGTCCACCGGCTC
Organism: Rhodospirillales bacterium; assembly: GCA_014379805.1. Classification (GTDB taxonomy): domain Bacteria; phylum Pseudomonadota; class Alphaproteobacteria; order Rhodospirillales; family Magnetospirillaceae; genus Magnetospirillum. The sequence goes on from JACMLB010000002.1 coordinate 9,494, forward strand.
GTCCCGTGGGTCATCACCAAGCCAACGTTTACTGTTCGTGATGCGCTAACGCAGTTGGCTGGTACTGTGACGTTTCAGGCCATGAATACTGCCATCAAGCGCCTGATCGACCTGGGTATCGTGACCCAACTGGATGGCGGTGGGCGCGATCGCCTTTTTACTGCTTCCGAAGTGATCCGCCTGTTTGAACCAATCGACGTATCCTCAACGAGTTCAAGCGCTGCGATGCTACCGTAGGGCCGGCTGGGAGAGGGCGTCTACCTTGCGCCGACAGCGGACCGGCGGCTCCTGGGCGATGCGGACCGCCGTTCGGACAAATAGGTCGCGTACAACCGCCGGCTCAGGCGTCTAACCAAAGAGCAAAGTCTCATAGATTAGAACGCCATTTTTGTTGCAGTAGGCATTGGGGGGACTATCATTGATAGCTTACGTAACACAGGCCCTACAGGGTGAAATTTTTATTCTGCAATGCCGATCATAGACGACGAAATCGACACAGTCAGGGCTTCGAGGGCGGGCCATACGTTCCATGAGCGTTGGGCGGCGCGGCGCGCGCTGCAGCTCGTCTTCCCTAGCGATAGCCTCTTTGCGATTGCAGTTGAGGGCTTGTCATCAACAGAAATCGCCAACCCTGGCTCTGCGGCGGAGGAGGTTGCCGACCTTGTCCTGTATTATGGAAATGGGGACAATTTCAGCTCGTGCGATCGACTGGAAACGGTGCAGTTCAAGTACAAGGTTCGCGAAGAAGAAGTGACGTCCTCGTTCCTGAAGAAGACAATCAGGAAATTCTGTGAGACGCTCGTTGGTTATGAAAAGGAATTTTCGGTCGACGAGATCGATCGGAAGGTAAGCTTCATCTTTGTTACAAACGCTCCCTTCGCCAGAGGCCTGACGTGGCGGGGCACCACTTGGACGACGGGCTTAAGGCACTGATCGATAACTGGCTGGATCAGCTCGTAATCTATGCCCGCAAGCGAATCGGCATGCTTGCTTCAGGATATCAAAGGGACAAAGCCCAATCGGCGCTCGACAATGTTGGCTCATGATTGTGAGAGGCGAATGTGACCTGGCACGAGATTTTGTCTTCATCTGCGACTGGCGTCCGCTCCGCGGTGATCTGAAATCTGCTTTGAACCGGCTCGCGTTGAAGGCTGACCACAACCAGCCCCCCACAAAGCGGGCCTTCGCGCCAGATGCAGCGAACGACTGCTTACCGCCCTTTTTTGCATTCTTGTGAGATTAGCAGAATGTCCCCGATGTGGGCGCAACCGGTCAAAGCCGGTCAGCGGGCTGCATGGATGAGTGAATCTATAGCGTCCATAATGGACGCATGGTGGACGGATGTTGGGACACGCCCCCTAACCCCGCGGAATCTCTCACCAATTTTTCAATGCACCGTGCACACCATGCATGGATCAAAACTTCTGACCACGTGCTGGACCGCCACGGGGGTGGTTTCGCCCGGTAGGATGGGGGTGCCGACGAGCGCTTGTTCCAGCGGGCCGGGGATGCCGTCGGCGTCGCGGGGCGAGAAGTTCCAGGTGGTGGGGGCGACGATTTGGTAGGACTGGATCAGCCCGCTTTCCACCACCATCCAATGGCCTAGCGCGCCGCGTGCGGCTTCCACCAAGCCGTTGCCGGAACCGCGTAGCGGCAGCGGGGCTTCCAGGCAGAACGGCTCGCCGGGGCGCAACTGTTTGACCCAGCCTTCCATGGCAATGACCAAGCGGGCCAGTTCTACCAGACGCATGACCACCCGGTCTTTGACCGCGCCGCCCGAAATTGCCACCAAATCGCGGGCTAAGGGATCGGCGGCCACCATTTGGCGTGCCAGGGCGCCCACTTCGACCACTCGGCCATTCAGGCGCGGGGCCTTGCACCAGGAATAGGCACCGTTCTTGTCGGCATCCGGCTGGGTCGGGCCGTCCATCCAGGCGTGGGTAAGGTCTTCGGTCATCTCTGCCGGGTCGTGCGAGCGGGTTTCGCCGTCCATGACCACGCCCGAGGGCCACAGGCCGAAGCTGCCATGGGACAGGAAGGCACCGGGGCCGCGCCCCAATCGGTCGAGGCGAAGGTCTTCGGCGATGTGCAGGAACAGGCGAAGGTCGCCGTGTTCTGCCGGGGCCGCATGGGTCCAGGCCTGCAGCGCTGCCGCTGAGTCCAGGGCGGCGATGGTCTCTAGCCGGTCGGCGAAGACCACTTGTTCCAGGGCGGCGCGGAAATCGGCCAGGATGGACAGCAGGCGGACGCGCTCGCCGGGGTCGACGCTTTTCGTGGTGCCGCCGGGCTGCAAGGCCAGGGAGTGCGGCCATTTTCCGGCCAGCAACCCCATGAGGTGCAGGAAGCGCGCCCGCGCCGGCAGCAGCGTGCGCTGGCTGGTTCCTTCCATTGCCGCGAACCTTTCTACCGCAATCTTGTGCCAAGGCCGTGACGCATAGGCGGCGCGGGCGAAGTCGGGCATGAAGAACAGGACGAAGTGGGTCAGATGGTCGGCGGCATTCTCGCAGGCCAGTACCAGATCGGCGGCCAGGGTGCCATTGGGCGGCGGTTCCACCCCGGCGATTTGGGCCAGGGCGCGGGCGGCAGCCATGGATTGCGAGACGGAGCAGATGCCGCAGATGCGCGGCGCGATGACCAGGGCATCGTCGGGCGCGCGGCCAGCCAGGATTTGCTCGAATCCGCGATAGAGCGGGGCGGTGACGCGGGCTTCGCGCACCACGCCATCGGCGATGTCGAGGGTGACTTCCAGATCGCCCTCGACACGGTTGAACGGGCCGACGATCAGGCGGGTGGTGGCGGTCATGGCGCCTTCGGGGGCTTGCGGGCGGGGGGGACGACCACGTGGTCGGCGTGGGCGTTGGTGCGCACGCGCTGGGGCGTGGCGGATTTGGACAAAGCGGCCAGGGCGACGAACCACGCCTTGGGCATGTCCACCGGCAGGCCCACCGGAATACCGGCGATTTTGGCGGTTTCCAGGAAGGGGGCGCCGGAATCCTGGAAGCCCGGTGTGGTGCAGTTGATGCAGGCGAAGCCGCCATCGGTGCACGAGCCATAGCCGTTCCAACGGCGGATATTGCAATCACCCGGTGCCTGGGTGGCCTTGCAGCCGAGGTTTTCCATCAGGCAGCCCCGGTCGGACGGCTTGGCGGCGCTGGCCTTGAATTCGTAGAACTCGTTACGGCTACAGCCGTGATGGGCCAGATGGTCGGCGAAGGCGCGCGGGCGTCCCAAGGAATCCAGCCGCGCCGCATCGAAACCGCCTAAGGCAAGGTCGGCCAGGGTTTCCACCAGCCAGCCCGGATGGGGGGCGCAGCCGGCGATGTTGATGACCGGCAGGCCGCTGCGTGAGCGGAACTCCGTTGGTAATAGGCCGCCATCATGCTGCAGCCCGCCCGCTTGCAGTCCTGTCGCATCGGTGGGATTGCCCCCGGCCATGGGAATGCCGCCGAACGCCGCACACGATCCCACCGCTACCACGTTATGAGCATGGCGGGCGATGCGTTCGACCCAGCGGCTGACCGGCGTGCCGGTGCCCGACAATAGCTGGAACCGCCCGGTGCCGTTGGGGCCGGTCAGGATGGCGCCTTCCACGCATAGCGCGTCCACCCGCACCCGGCCTTCGGCGGCGGCGGTCAGGATGGCCAGGGCCTCAGCGCCGGATTCCTCGGATAGGGACGGATGCCACAGCAGGCGGATGCCGAAACGCTCCAACGCGCGCACCAGCCCCACATCGTCGGCGGCCAATGCCGACATAGTGCAACCGCCGCAGCTTCCCGCTTGCAGCCAGAGGACGGAAAAGGGTTCGCTCATGGGGGCAGATTAGGCTGCGTGCGCAGGGGGGCGCAAGCGAAGAGGGGACCCGAAGGCCCCCTCTTGCATCACACCGGCGCCGGTTCGGCCGGTTCCTTGGAAACCGGCTCGGCGGGAGTGGTTTCTTTCGGCTTTTTCGACGGCAGGGTCGAGATGATGGAGGTCAGCAGGGCCGCCAGGAACGGCATGCTTTGCACCACCAGCACGATGGACCACAGGCGGATTTCCGGGTCCCAGAAATTGTGCTTGGGGATCAGCACGGCGATGGCGGCGATCCAGTGCAGCGCCATCAGGCTGGTTTCTTCCAGCGTCATTTTCAC
>JACMLB010000093.1 GCA_014379805.1 Rhodospirillales bacterium
ACGTCCAGCACCAGCAAATCCACCGCCAGCGTCGCCATCTTGACCCGCGCTTCGGCGGCATCGGCGGCCACGGTGACCAGATAGCCCTTGTCGGTCAGGTACTTGCGCAACAGCTCGCGCAGGCGGGTGTCGTCATCGACCACCAGAATGTGCGGCGTGTCGTCCATGCCCCTGCTCCCTTACCGTCTGCCGGGGGTGCGCGCCGGAAAGCGCGGACGGTCGGCTTCGTCGATCAGACCCAGCATCACTTTGCGATACCCCTCCACCGCCTCGGCACCGGCTTCGCGATAGGCCCGCGCGATGCGGGCGCGCTGGCGTTCGGTCAATTGCCGTTCCAGCTCGGTGCCCTTCTCGGTCAGCTCAAGCAGGCGCTGGCGGCGGTCGCGCAAGCCAGGGCGCTGGGTGATGAACCCCTCCTCCACCAGCTGGCCCAGCACGCGCGACAGGGATTGCTTGGTGATCCGCAGGATGTCCAACAGCTCCGAAACCGTCATACCAGGGTTGCGTCCGACGAAATAGATGACCCGGTGATGAGCCCGGCCAAAGCCATATTCGGCAAGGATCGCATCGGGTTCCGCGGTAAAGTCGCGATAGGCGTAGAACAGCAGTTCGATGCCCTGGCGCAGTTCCTCCTCGCGGAGGAAGAGGGGATTGATGCTGGTTTTTATGTCAGTCATATTGACATATATGGCGTCAAAATGTTACGCCATGCAAGAGAGATCGGTAATTATCTAGCGACTTCACCCCATTCGAACGAACGGAACCTCCATGGCTGGTGTCATCCCCTTCGACGATCGCGACGGCTTCATCTGGTTTGACGGTGAGCTTGCGCCTTGGCGCGACGCCAAGATTCACGTGCTGACCCACGGTTTGCATTACGGCTCTTGCGTGTTCGAGGGTGAGCGCGTGTATGGCGGCAAGGTATTCAAACTGGCCGAGCATACCGAGCGTCTGCTGGTTTCCGGCGACATCCTGGGCATGAAAATCCCCTACAGCGCCGCCGAGATCGACGCCGCCATCATGGCGACGGTGAAGGCTAACGGCATCGTCGACGGCTATGTGCGCCCGTTCGCGTGGCGCGGTTCCGAGATGATGGGCGTCGCTGCCCAGTCCAGCAAAATCCATTTGGCGGTCGCCGTGTGGTCGTGGCCCAGCTATTGGTCGCCGGAAGCCCGCATGCGCGGCATCCGCCTGAACATCAGCCAGTGGCGCCGCCCGCACCCGGATACCGCCCCCGTGGCGGCCAAGGCCGCCGGCTTGTACATGATCTGCACCATGAGCAAGCATAAGGCCGAGGGCGACGGCTTCGAAGATTCGCTGATGCTGGACTATCGCGGTCAGGTTGCAGAAGCCACCGGCGCCAACATCTTCTTCGTCTTCGATGGCGAACTGCACACGCCTCTGGCCGATTGCTTCCTGAACGGCATCACCCGCCAGACCGTCATCGCCATCGCCAAAAAGCGCGGGTTGAAAGTGGTCGAACGGGCCATCTTCCCCGAGGAGCTGACCAAGGCCACCGAATGCTTCCTGAGCGGCACCGCCGCCGAAGTCACCCCTGTGCGCGAGATCGGACCCTATACATTCTTGCCGGGCGAAATCTCCAAAATGCTTATCAACGATTACGACGCATTGGTGCGTTCGTAGGCACTTCTTACCTGCACAAGTTTTTTGCATTAATGTGAAAGGCCGGTATTTCAAATACCGGCCTTTCATAATATTGTTCATTGCGGGGTTGGGACGCACAGGCTCAGGACAGGGCCGGCTTCTGGTAACGGGTGGAAAAGTTTGTGAAAGCCTGGCGTAACCTTCGACTCTCCAGCCGCTTCATGATCATCATCGGCGTCGGCGTCATCGCCTTGGTCGCCAGTGTGGTCTTGGTCATTGCTCGTTTCGAACGCGCCGAAATGGAACGCCAGTTGCAACAGCTCTCGGTCAACGAGATGACCTCGCTGCATGCGCTGATCCTCAACGTCATGGCCAAGCGGCCCGAGGACGGCGACAACATCGGCATCCAGGTGTTCAACAACTGGTTCGACAGCCGCAACATCCATTATCCCGGCAAGGTGTGGAGCGCGTGGGGACCCAAGGTCGCCACCTTCATGGCCGAGACCGAACCGACCAAGCCCGCCAAGCCGCCACGCGACGAAGTGGACGCCGAGGCGTTCGAGACCAAGCAGCCGGTGGGGCGTTTCCTCGACGGCGCCTACCGCTATGCCTACCCCATCGTGTTGGGCGTCACCGACGGCACCACCGATGAGGTGTGCTTCGGCTGCCACGGCGGTATGGGCATGGAAAAGGGCGAGGTCATCGCCGTTCTGTCGTCCTCGCTGACCACGACCGACGCCGAAGTCAAGATGCGCAAAATCCTGACCTTCCTAATCGTCGGCGGCATCATCGCCACCATCCTGGCGGTGCTGGGCGTGCGCTGGATTTTGAAATCGGTCATCACCGCCCCCATCGAGGACATGACCGACCGCATGAACAAGCTGGCCCAGGGCGACACCTCCATTGAGGTGCCGGCGCTGGACCGCAAGGACGAGGTGGGCGACATCGCCCGCGCGGTGGGGGTGTTCAAGGACAACACCATCGCCAAGCAGGCCATGGAAGCGCGCGCCCATGAGGAAGCGCTGACCCGCGAGGCCCGCATGCACCGCCTGGAAGACCTCATTAAAGGCTTCGAGGGCACCGTCGCCAGCGTGCTGGAAAACGTCGCCTCCTCGGCCGTGCAAATGACGCAGACCGCCCGGCGCATGGTGGACTTCGCCGACGCCGCCACCGACAACGCCCAGTCCGCCGCCAGCCAGGCCAGCGAAGCCAACCAGAATGTCCGCATGGTGGCCGAAGCGGCGGAGGAATTGTCCAATTCCATCCACGAGATCGCCCAGCAGGTGGCCCGTTCCAACGACGTCGCCATCAGCTGCAGTCGTGAGGCCAACGGGGTCAATTCCCGCGTCACCGGCCTGACCGGCTCGGCGGAGAAGATCGGCGAGATCATCGAGCTGATTACCGGCATCGCCGAACAGACCAACCTGTTGGCCCTGAACGCCACGGTGGAAGCCGCCCGCGCCGGCGATGCCGGCAAGGGCTTCGCCGTGGTGGCGTCCGAGGTCAAGAACCTGGCCCGCCAGACGGTCAAGGCCACCGAGGACATCTCGGCTCAGGTCTCGACCATCCAGAAGGAAACCCACTCGACGGCCACCGCCATTCGGGGCATTGGCGCCACCATTTCCTCCATGGACGGCATCACCACCACCATCGCCGCCGCCATCGAGGAACAGGGCGCCGCCACCCAGGAAATCGCCCGCAACATCTCGGAAGCCGCCAGTGGCACCCAGGAAGTTGCCTCCCATATAGGGGTGGTGACCCAAGCCGCCGGCGAAACCGGCATCGCCGCCCGCGAAGTGCTGACCGCAGCGGACTCGCTGGCCCGCGATGCCCAAGGCATGAAGACC
>JACMLB010000094.1 GCA_014379805.1 Rhodospirillales bacterium
AGTGGTGTTGGTATCGAAATAGGACCGTCCGGCATCCACCACGATCTCGCGCAGCAGCCCGGCATCGGTGAACTGATGCAGGGTGTTGTACACGGTCGCCAGCGAGACGCGGATGTTGCTGGTCAGCGCTTCCGAATGCAGCTGCTCCGCCGAGATATGACGGTCGCAGCCATCGAACAGCAGGCGGGCCAGGGCCAAGCGTTGGCGGGTGGGGCGCAAGCCGGCGCCGCGCAGGCGGTCGAGGGCTTGACTATAGGGGCGCACGGTAACCATGGTCATTTATGTGGGCCGTCCCCATCCGATTTGAAGAGTACCGAGTCCAAGCTAGCACAGAGGCGATTGAAAAATAAAGATTCTCTCAGCTCATACCTAAGCATCGGTCGGCCGGTGTTCATGAACGTGGACGTGGTGTCCACCGTGGCGATTCAGCACTTCCATGGCGCGGGCCTCGCGGGTGGGATCATTGTGAACCCGCGCCCATAGCAAGATGCCGCCATGCTCAAGCTGGTGCTCGAACTCGCGGGCCAAGCGCTGGTCGAACAGCTTGCCCAAGCCGATCCCGGCCCCGGCCCCGGCCCCGGCCCCCAACAAAGCTGCACCGATAGCCACAGCCGCCGCGCCACCGGTGGCGAAGGTCAGGCCCAAAGCAGTGACGGCACCGAAATAGCCCAGCACCGAAGCCAAGGCGCCGCGGCCTTCCATACGCGCTTCTGGTTCCACCCACGACCGGCGCGGCAAGCCGGGATCGTCGGCGGCAGCGGCAATGTCTTCGATGCGGTGCCCCAGTCGCTCACGCACCACCTTTTCCGAGGCCAACACCGACAGATCGCCATGGTCGAAGCCATGGGTCAGCAAATCCTGCACCGCCGCTTCCAGCGCATGCACATCGGAAAACAACGCGACCACCTCGCGCACCTTGTCCGATTGGGTGGGCGTGTAGTCCTGACGAATCTCGCGCGGGGTGGCGTCGGGCATGACGGAGCCTCCGGTGGGGAACGGGAGACTTCCATATGGGAGGCGGCGGGCAGGCGGATAAAGGCGGGTCCCCCGAAAGAGGACGTCTGTCTAATGCGAGAAGATGTCCTCTTCGCCCCAGCCCAGCAGGTCCAGTTCGGCCCGCGCCGGCAGGAAGCGGAAGCAGGCTTCAGCCACCTCGCGCCGGCCTTCACGGTCCAGCAGCAATTCCAGCTTGGCCTTCAACTGGTGCAGATACAGCACGTCCGAGGCGGCATAGGCCATCTGCTCGGCAGTCAGCTCCGGCGCGCCCCAATCAGAAGTCTGCTGCTGCTTGGACAATTCCACGCCGATCAGGTCGCGGCAAAGATCCTTCAGCCCGTGGCGGTCCGTATTGGTGCGGGTCAGCTTGGACGCGATCTTGGTGCACCACACGTTTTCGCAGGTGACGCCCAGATGCCGCTTCATCATGGCCACGTCGAAGCGGGCGAAGTGGAACAGCTTGGTCACGCTGGGATCGGCGAACAGGCGCACCAGATTGGGCGCGTTATATTCGGCTTTGGGGAAATGGACGATGTGGGCATTGCCGTCACCCGCCGACAATTGGACCACGCAGAGCCGATCGCGCACCAGCGACAGGCCCATGGTCTCGCTGTCCACCGCGACCACCTTGCCGAGGTCGAGGGAAGCGGGAAGATCGCCGAGATGATAGGTGGTGGACATGCGAACGGCTCCTCTAGGAGTTCCCCGGAGGAGCCGTTTGCAGGTAGGCCCCGAGGGGCCTTCCCGGCGTCAGGTACTGCCGGGCAGAAGATGGTGCCCAGGAGAAGACTCGAACTTCCACGACCTCACGGCCACACGGACCTGAACCGTGCGCGTCTACC
>JACMLB010000095.1 GCA_014379805.1 Rhodospirillales bacterium
CGGATGTGCCCCATCAGGTGGTGGATTTGGGCTGCGGCACCGGCAACGTCACCCGCATTCTGGCCGAGCGCTGGCATGACGCCACCGTGACCGGCGTGGATTCCTCGCCGGAAATGCTGGCGGCAGCCAGTGACCAGCCCTCGCGCATTCGCTGGGTGCAAAGCGATGTGACCCAGTGGAAGCCCGAGCGCCCGGTGGACGTGCTGTTTTCCAACGCCGCCCTGCACTGGCTGGACGGCCACGCCACCCTGTTCCCCTATCTGCTGGCCCAACTGGCGCCGGGCGGCACCCTGGCGGTGCAGTTGCCGCACAACCACTATGCCGCCAGCCACGCGGTCATGGCCGACACGGTGGAAGCAGGCCCGTGGGCGGCGCGCCTGCGTCCATTGGCGCGCCGGTTCCCGGTGGAAGATTTGGACTTCTATTATGATGTGTTGGCCCCGCTGACAGCGTCGCTCGATTTGTGGGAAACCGAGTATCTGCATGTGCTGGACGGCGATAATCCGGTGGTCAAATGGACCCTGGGAACCGCCATGCGCCCACTGGTGGATGCGCTGGAAGAGCCGGAACGCGGTGAGTTTCTGGCCGAATACAGCCGCCGTATCGCCGAGTCCTACCCGCAACGCCCTGACGGCAAGACACTGTTCCCATTCCGGCGGCTTTTCCTGGTGGCCCGCGTCAAATAAGCCCCCCTTACGGGGCTGCCGCCCCGACCCTGCTTGGAGGTGAACCTCCAAACCTCCATTTTTATTTTTCCAATAAAATCAAAGGAGGTCTGGAGCATCGCTCCAGATGGGTTCGGGCGATAGCCCGATAGGCAGACATCTCAGAACATCGGGCCGTTGGCGTTACAGCCTGTTTTTGGCCCGGCGGATGAACAAGATTACGCCGGGCCAATAGTGAAACACCTTCTTATCGTCCCTGAGCCGGTGTCGGGCGCGGATGCGCGGCGTGCTCCACGCCAACAGATCGGGCTGGATGGGCAGCATGCGCAATGTGTCCAGAGTCCGATCGACAAACTCGCTGATGCCGACCTTGTTGGAAATCTTCAGGGTGAAGAAGACGGCACCGGCGCGGAAATCGGCGTCGTTACCCTCCATGGCGTCGTTATTGGCCTGCTTGACCACCCTGATCATGGAATCCACCGAGGTTTCCGGTGTCACCCAGGCCTGCTTGGCCTCGATCCCCACGCTGGTTTTAGCTGTGGGGCTATAGACGTATAGGTCGGCGCGGCCCTTGCGGACGCCACCGCCATCGTTCTTCTCGGTTTGATATTCCTCAAGCGCCGTACACCCCGCCGACCATGCGGCCGCGGTCAACGTGCCGACGTTCGCCCTTTCCGTGTAGAAATAGGGAACATCATCGGGGTGAACTTCACAATATTCCTCGATGAAATTCCCCCAGCGCCGGAGCGTCGGCTGTAGCCACTCTAGATAATTTTGCCCCGACACCAACTCACAGTGATGCGCCATGCTTGTCCCCCTTGTTGAAGGGACAAGCATAACCACCCACACGGGCATTTCAAAAACTATGCTTAATCTAGTTGTAGGACCAATGCCTTGAGATAGGCGCTTTCCGGCAGCATGGGGTGGACCGGGTGGTCCGAGGCGGCCCCGGAAGACCGCAGGATACGGCCCGAGCGGCCGGCCAGTTGCAGGCCGTGAGCGATCTCTTCGGCGAACATCTCCACCGGCATGTGGTGCGAGCACGAGGCGCAGAACAGGAAGCCGCCGGATTCCACTAACGGCGCCGCCAGCCGCGCCATCTTACGGTAGCCCTTGGCGCCGGCATGAAGGTCCTTCTTGGACTTCACGAAGGCAGGCGGATCGACGATCACCACTCCGAAGCGTTCGCCGGCGGCGTCCAGCCGGGCCATCTCGGCATAGGCCTCGGCGCGAACCAGGGCCACCGGCACGTCATTCAACTTGGCAGCGCCTTCGGCCAAGGCCAGCGAGGTCTCGGACCGATCCACGGCGGTGACCGAGGTCGCCCCGGCCAAAGCCGCCTGCACGGCAAAGCCGCCCGCATAGGTATAAACGTCCAGCACCTTGCGGCCCTGGGCCAGCTTGGCCATGAAGGCACGGTTGTCGCGCTGGTCGTAGAACCAGCCGGTCTTCTGACCCTCGGCCAGATCGGCCAGGAAGCGGGCGCCGTTTTCCACCAGTTCCACCGGACCGGTCAGTTCACCCACGGCCACGCGGTGCTCCAGGGGCAAGCCTTCCAGGCCACGCACCGGGCTGTCATTGCGCAGCACCACCACACGGGCCTTCAGGGCCATCTCCAGCGCCTCCAGCAGCACCGGGGTCAGCAATTCCATGCCGGCGGTGTTGATCTGCAGGGTGAACACGTCGCCGAAGCGATCGACGATCAAGCCGGGCAGGCCATCGGCTTCGGAATGGATCAGGCGGTAATAGGGGGCGCCGAACAGGGTGTCGCGCAGGGCGGCGGCACGGGTCAGGCGCTCGGCCAGGAAGGCGGCGTCGATGGTGTCCGTGGGCCGGCGCGACAGGACGCGGGCGGCGATCAGCGAATGGGGATTGAAGGTGGCCACGCCCAGCTTCTCGTCGCCGGCATCCACCAGGGTGACCAGGGTGCCGGGCGGCAGGGCCTTGGTCTCGGGCGTCATGTCGATCTCGTTGGAGAACGCCCACGGGTGGCCGGACCGGAAGCGGCGGGCGCGCCCCTTGGTGAAGCGGATTTCGGGACGGGTGGCGGCATGGTCGGGAGGGGTATTGGTCATGGCGGCTACCATAATGGAGGGCTGCGCCCACGACAATCGTCGGCTCATGGCGAATTTTAGCTAGGCAATACCCACCCGAAAGGGGTGTTCCGCTGCAAAGAAGCACCGCAACCCAGTGGGATAACAGTAAATTTTTCCAATTTTGATATGGATCAATGGCCATGCGTACACATGCCGTCATAGTGCGCAAACTCGGAGCAAAGTCCTCCCGGCTGGAATCGGCTTTCGGGGGCATGCATTGCCATGGATTCCAGCGGGGCGTTCCGATAAGACCCTATCCCGGTCGAAACAGGAGTTCGGCATGAGCACCAACACCGACGCCACGCCCTATTGCGAAGACGTGGTGAAGAAATTCGTCCTCGCGGCGATATTCTGGGGTGTGGTTGGCTTCCTGGCTGGCGATTTCATCGCCTGGCAG
>JACMLB010000014.1 GCA_014379805.1 Rhodospirillales bacterium
AGGAAGACTCCCATCTGGGCGACTTCATCGAGGACAAGAACGCCGTGCTGCCCCTGGATGCCGCCATCCAGGCCCATTTGCGCGAAACCACCACGCGGGTCCTGGCCAGCCTGACCCCCCGTGAGGAACGCGTGCTGCGCATGCGCTTCGGCATCGGCATGAACACCGACCACACGTTGGAAGAAGTGGGCCAGCAGTTCAGCGTGACCCGCGAACGTATCCGCCAGATCGAGGCCAAGGCGCTACGCAAGCTGAAGCACCCGTCGCGGTCGCGCAAGCTGCGCAGCTTCCTCGACACCTAGGTCTGATTACGCTATTGAGAAGCCCCCTCCCGCCACGCGGGCGGGGGCTTTTTCATGCGTCCCACCTGAGTTATGGTGGCACACGCAACGGTGGGGCCTGTAGCTCAATGGTTAGAGCCGGCCGCTCATAACGGTCTGGTTGGGGGTTCGAGTCCCTCCGGGCCCACCAACACTCCTTCAGGGCTTAGACCCCAAGGGGTCCGAACCTGAGTATCAAGGACCCGGGCAATGGAAGCTCACGAAACCCACGAACAGATCCACCATGCGGCGCATCACGGCCATGGCGGCGGCAACAGTCGAAGCAAGCGGATCGCCATCATGATCAGCGTGCTGGCGTGCCTGCTGGCCCTGGTGGAAACCGGGGTGAAGGGTTCGCAGAACGTCTATCAGGCGGCCAATATCGAGGCCGCCAATTTGTGGGCGTTCTTCCAGGCCAAGTCCATCCGCATGACCAATATGCGCACCGCCGCCGATAGCCTTGAGGCATTGGCGCCGGTCAATCTGCCCGACGACCGCCAAGCGTTGCTGCAAAAGCGTGCCGCCGATTGGCGGGCGGCGGCCCTGCGCTACGACAGCGAGCCCGAGACCGGCGAAGGGCGTAAGGAGTTGGCGGCACGGGCCAAACTTGCCGAAGAGCGCCGCGATCAGGCGCTGGTGGCCTACCACGTGTTCGAATATGCCGCAGCTGCGCTGCAGATCGCCATCGTGGTGGCCTCGGCTTCGGTGGTCAGCGGGGTGCTCGCCCTGGCGTTCGGGGCTGCCGGCTTGGGCTGCCTGGGCGTCGCCCTGGCGCTGGTGGGCTGGCTCGCCCCCAATCTGCTGCATCTGCATTAGACCGCCCATGCGCACGCAGACGCTGCTGCTGGTCCTGGCGCTGTCCCTGGCGGGCTGCGCCCAGGCACCGTCCCAGGGCTGCCGGGTCGGCTTTGACATCGGCTCGTCCGGCATCCGCGCGGGTGCAACCACCGGCGACGTGCAGGGCCGGGTCAGCGTGGATTATCTGGCCGATGTGTGGGCCGACAACGTCATCGATGAAACGGTGGACGCCACCGCCACCGCCCTGGGCGAGCTGGCGCCCCGCCATCATGACTGCACCGCCGTGGCCGGCGGCTATTCCGCGTGGCGGTTGGCGGCGGAAAAGGGCGGGTCGGACAAGGTGGCCGACACCTTGCGCGATCTACAAAGGCGCACCGGCGCGTATGTCTTCGTCATCCCACAAGCGGTGGAAGGCAGCTACGGTTATTTTGCCGCGAAGCAGCAATTGGGCGAGCGCCTGACCACGCCATTCATTCTGGATGTGGGCGGCGGCAGCCTGCAATTCGCCGCCGGTCACACGGGCTGGGGCACTGCCCTGGGGCAAAAGGCGTGGCGAAAGCTGTTCTGCGCCCAGGTCAAGGGCAGCGAAAACCCCAACTGTGCCACCAATCCGGTGGGCGCACGCGCAGCCGAGCAATCGGCCCAGGTGCTGTCAAACGAGCTGGCCCAAGCCAAAGCGGCGCTGGGGACCGGCTTTGCCGTAACCGCCGTCAGCACCCCCGTGGTCCACGGCGTGCACCCTATCCTGGCCTATCTGTCCCATGACCGGAATGCCATCGCCGGACGGGTGGACGCAACCGGGTTCGACCGCGCGGCCCTGGATTCCGCCATCGGCTTGCTGGCGGACAAGGATGATGCGGGGATCGTGCAACTGCTGAACGGCTGCCGTGATGGTGCGGGCAAGCCCATCTGCGCCGATCGCTTTGCATCGACCTTCGTCACCGACATGCTATTGGTGCGCAGCTTCATGGCAGGGCTGCAGGTGACTCGCATGGATGTTGCCGAAGCCGACATCACCAATGTTCCCGGCATCCTGGCCGACGAGCGCGCCTTTGCCTGGATTAAGGCCTATCCGTGCTATTTGGCACGGCTGCGGGCGCAGGGCATGGACGCCTATACCTCTGATCCCCGCAGCTGTCCTTAGCGCCACACTTGGCCTTAACGCCGCACCTGCCCCGCTTCGTCGAATTCCATCACCGTTACCTCATCGCCCATGGTGATTTCCGCCCGCGCCACCAGACCGGTGGCGGCGTATTCGTAGCGGTGCGACATCTGCACGTCGCCATAGACCATCTTGTCGCAGGCAACCATGCGGTCCTGGGCGTCGAACTGGGCGCGGAAGAAGGTGTTGCGGTGGGTAAGGTCATCTGCGGCCAGTTCGTTGACCAGCCGCAGCGGCAGTTTGACACCACTATAGGTGACGAAATATCGCCAGGATTGCTCGGCCATTGTCACCCTCTTGTCTGATGCGGTGCCCACTATCGTCGGGGCGACCAAGGGGCGCAAGAGGGGATTGCCTGCTATTTAATCACGCCCAAAACAAGGGCAATACGGAACCTTGTCCCCCACCCGCTGTTCATTGGCGGATGGACACCACCACCGTGATTGGAACGCTTGCGGCCATGGCATCCACCGCCAGTTTCGCGCCGCAGGCTTGGAAGATCATCAAATTGCGCCAGACCGGCGATATCTCGTCGGCCATGTATGCGCTGACGGTCGCTGGCTTTGGGCTGTGGCTGACCTATGGCGTGCTGCTTGGTCAGTGGCCGTTGATCGTGACGAACGCTCTGTGCCTGCTCATGTCCGCCTTCATCCTGGTCATGAGCCTGCTGCCCCAGCGCAAGAAAGACACGGTCGCCGACGTGCTGGACCCGGACGTCAAAAGCTGATCGACCGGGTGTCGTCCTGAACGAAGCCGCCCTGCATTTTCAGGAATGCCTCGGCGGTCAGCACCGCGTCCAGCAAGGCGCCGTGGTGCTGGAAGCGGTCCGAGCGATCGATCCACAAGCGGTCGCACAGCACGTCCAGCGAACCGGGCACGCCGGGGAAGAAGTCCCGCGACAGGATCTGGGTGCAGACGAAGTCGTTGGGCGAGAAAATGGTCTCGTCAAAACCGCAGCGGCCAGCGCGGGCATATTCGAAGTTCAGGAAGTCGATCTCGTTGGTGGCGCTATGGGCCAGCAGCACATCCTGGCCGATGAAATCCTCGAACTCGTCCAGCACGTCGCGGAACAGCGGGGCGTCTTTCAACTGGGCCGGATGGATGCCGTGCACCGCCATGGAGGCCTTGGCGATGGGACCACCCGGCTGGAACCGCTTTTCCCAGGTGGCACCGGCTTTCCACGTTTCGCCGTCGCGCAGCAATTCCACGCAACCGATCTCGATGACGATGCCGGCCAGCTTCAGCCCCTTGGGCATCTTCTTGATTTCGGCAGCGGAAGGAATGCGGAAGCCGGTGGTCTCGGCGTCGATGGCGACAAGGCGCCCGACATCGGCAAGATCGTCGAGGGTGAGCATGCTGTCCCTTTCATGTCGCCGGCATGGCTGTGTCCCAGCATAACCGACAAACATCATTTGCGCTTCCCCGCTTCAGGGGGAATTATCGCCGGTAACGCGGCAGGAGCATGCAATGCATACCGAGGACCTTTCCGCCTGGACCCATGACCACCGCTTCCAGACCGGCACAGAGGCCGGGGCCGAGCGGCGGACCAAGGCCGTGGCAGCCCTGACCATCGCCATGATGGTGGCGGAAATCACGGTCGGCATGGCCACCAATTCCATGGCGCTGCTGGCGGACGGCTTCCACATGTCCACCCATGCCGGTGCTTTGGGCATTGCCGCCTTCGCCTATTGGCATGCCCGCAAGCATGCCGACGACCGGCGCTACACCTTCGGCACCGGCAAGGTCGGCACCCTGGCGGCCTTCACCAGTGCCATCATCCTGGGCATGGTCGCGCTGCTGATGGTGTGGGAATCGGGCAACCGCCTGCTGGCGGTCCAGGCCATCGGCTTTGACGAGGCCCTGTGGGTCGCCGTCCTGGGTCTGGCGGTCAATGTGGTGTCCGCGTTCATCCTGGGCGGCGGCCACGGCCACGACCATCACGACGACCATGGACATCACCATGGGCACCACCACGACCACAATCTGCGGGCGGCCTATGTGCACGTGCTGGCCGACGCCTTCACCTCGGTGCTGGCCATCGCCGCGTTGCTGTTCGGCAAGTATCTGGGGTGGTGGTGGCTGGACCCGGTGATGGGCATTGTCGGCGCCGTGGTCATTGCCAAATGGGCCTGGACTCTGGTGGGCAAATCGGGCGGCGTCCTGCTGGACAAAAGCGACGACGGCGCCTTGGAAGCCGAAGTTCGGGACGCCATTGAGGCCGAGGCGGGCAATCGCGTCGCCGATCTGCATTTGTGGCAAATCGGGCCCGGCCATTGGGCGGCCATCGTCGCCATCGTCACCCACACGCCGCGCTCGCCCCAGCATTACCGGACCTTGCTTGGCCCCATCCACGAGCTGAGCCATGTCACCATCGAGGTGGATGCGTGCGACGGGGCGCCATGACCACAGGTTGAAGCCACCCCTCATACTTATGCCTATTCGTCTAGTCCCTCCGATCCTCTGGGAAGCACAACCTCCACCTGCTAAACCATCCTGACGGGTAGGTACCCGAACGGATGGTCCATGCGCCTGCACACCTCACCTGCTCCCGCAACTTCGGCCCTATTGCTGGCAAGCGTTCTGGCGACGCTGATTGCAGTGGGGGCGCTCGCCTTGGCGGCTTGGCGCGATTACGGCGATGCCGTCGAGGGAGCGGAACGGTTGTCGCAGCAGGTGGCGCGCCTGCTGGAGGAACACACCCAGCGCTATGTGGGCGCCCCCGAGCAAGCCTTACGTCGCCTGGATGAACGTATCGCCGACCTGCCCCTAAGCAGCCTGGACAGCGACGGGGTCCGGCGCACGGCTGAACGCATCGCTGCCGAATTGCCCCAGGTCAGCTTGATGTTGATCGCCGACCGCGACGGCAAGGTGGTGATGCTCAGCGGCGACCCGGCCCACACCGCCATCAACGTGGCCGACCGTGAATATTTTCGTGCCCACATGGTGGACGGCCGCAAAAACACCGTGGTGGGGCCACTGATTTTAACGCGTGGTTCCACGCCGCATCTTGCCTTCACCGTCAGCATTCCGCTGATGCGCAACGGCAAGGTGGAAGGCATCATCGCCGCCACTTTGGACGTCAAATTCTTCCTCGCCTTCTACGACAGTTTAGGATTAGACCCCGGCGCCGTTTGCGTGGTGTTCAATGACCAGGGCTCGCTGGTGGTGCGCCAGCAGGTGGAACCCCAATGGCTGGCGCGCGATTTCTCGCATCTGCATCTGTTCACCGAACACCTGCCTCAGGCACCCATCGGCACCTATATCCGCAAGGGCGGCATGGACGGGGTGGCGCGGGTGTTCTCGTACCGCCGGGTCGCCGGGCTTCCGCTGGTGGTGAACGCCGGCTTGCCGTGGCAACAGGTGATCGACGGCTGGCAGCAGCGTCAGGCGCGCAACGCCGCCATGGCACTGGTGCTGCTGGCCTTGGTCCAGGGCGCGCTGTGGCTGACCTGGCGCGGCGTGCGGCGCGAACGCACCCTGGCGGCGGGCCTGCAACGGGCGCTGGACGACAACGTGACCTTGTTCAACGAGATCCACCACCGGGTGAAGAACAACATGCAAATCGTCAGCTCCATGCTGATGATCGAGCAAATCCGCGCCGGTCAGGGCGTCCTGGCCGAGCGTCTACAATTGGTGGCCGAGCGGGTGTCGTCCATGGCACTGGTGCACACCATGCTGTACGAACGACAAGAGGCCTCGCAGGTGGATATCTCGGCCTATCTGAATGAATTATGCCGTAATTTGGGCGAGGGCCACGGCGCCACCGAACGTGGCATCCACATCGAGGTGAGTGCCGATGACAGCCGGCTGTCCATGGACCACGCAGTCCCCCTGGGCCTGTTGGCGAACGAAGCGGTGTCCAACGCCCTGAAGCACGCCTTCCCCCATGGCCGCACCGGGACTATCCGGGTGGACTTCACCGGCGGCGCCGATGACCGTTTCGTGCTGGCGGTCAGCGATGACGGCATCGGCCTGCCCGCCACCTCAAAGGGCACCGGCATCGGCCTTCCCATCATGCGCTCGCTGGCGGGCCAATTGGACGCCGACACCACCTTGGAGAACCGCGGCGACGGCCCCGGCACCATCCTGCGTGTCTGGCGCGGCCAAACCCAGCCGGCGGCGCGTGCGATGACCGCGTGCGCCTGAAACAGCGGTTCAGCGGCGCCGCTGATAGACCAGCTTGCACCAGCCCGGCTTGTCCACGATGAAGTCGCAGGACACAACCTCGTACAAACCGTCCTCTTCGATTTCGCGGGTCTTCTTGTCTTTATCCGCGACCGGAATCTCAACTTCCTTCATTGCTCCCTCCTATCTCCGATTATAGGCGCTGACCAAGCCACAGGCGAAGGCTCGGTGGGACTGCAGCGCCGTCGCTCGGCTACTGCTTTTGCCGTCACTCACGCCCACATTGGACGCATAGAGAGAGCGTCCAGACCGAAGCTCCTCGGTGGACGGGTTGGCGCCCTGCTGCCAAAGCGGCCCGAGTTCCGTAGCTTCGTCGTCGCCCAGCAGACCCAAGTCCCGCGCGTTCTTCATGACCTTGGGCAAGTCCGAATCCGTTAGCCCGGCGACACATTTGAGCGCACCCAATGCCTCGTCCTGCTGCGCGGCGACCGTGTCCGCATAGACTTCAAAGGCGTCCTGATGCTTTTCGTGGAAAGCTTTCTTGACCTCTTTCTTGGTCGCCAGCATCTCGGCGGCCGAACCGGTGGCGAAGTACTGACGGGTCAGCATGGAGGTGGATTGCACGTCCTTGGACTGCACCCTTGTATCCAGCGACGCCAGCACCGAAGGATAGGCATCCACCTGATTGCCACTCGCGTCTTTCGTCGTGCCGAGTGGGATGTATGAGGCTTCTTTGCGTTTGTAGCCGAAGCTGAAACTGTCCGGATAACCGGTAGTGAAGCCGATTTTGAGCCCGGCAGTGGTCGAGGTGCCGAAGAACATCATCTTCCGCCCGCCTGCCAGGGGCAGACTCTGGCCCGGCTGGGCGCCGTCCTGAACAATCTCAGCCGCCTTGCCGGTGGCGTAGACCTGACGGACCTCGGGATCAAACAAACTGCCGCCGGTGGCAATGGAGGCGACCACGGGGGGAACGGCGCCATTATCGTAGCGAGGGCCGAAGAAGCCCTCGACCCGGTCATAGGCGATGGAAGCGCCCGGCGGCTGGGAATCGAAGTCGATGCCGATGGAGGATTTGGTCACGAACAGCACGCTGTCGGAATCGGCGCAGCCAGTCACCGCCCCCGCTATGGCCGCAATAATCAGAAACGTCCGCATCTTCCCCTCCCCTGCCGCCCTATTGGTCGGTCGCCGCGTAGAACACCGCGTCGTCCATGTAGCCCAGTCCGACCACCAAATCCGTCTCGCCCATGCGAAGGCTTAGCCCCAACGTGCGGATTTGGACCGCATCAACACTGCCGTCTCCTGCGCCCTTCACCTTGAAATCGGCGAAGCCCAGATAATGGGTGTAACCTTCGTTGTCGCTGTACGAGAGGGAACATCCACCGAGGGTCAACGCCAAAAGCGAAACCATCAGAGGGGGAATGCGGCCCATAAATCGCTCCGTGCGGCGTCGTGCCGAGGTCATAAAATTATACTAAAAGTTATTTGAGTCAAAACATTTAACACGTTCTGCGTGATGCTTGGTGAAACCCGACACCGCATTCCCTCTCGTCATCCCCGCGAAAACGGGGATCCATGGTGGGAAACGGCACCATGGACCCCAGATCTGCGCTGCGCTTGTCCGGGGTGACGACGGTCTTTGGGGAAACTTCCCGCTAATCGGCGATAAACCAAAAAAAAGGGCGCCCCTTGCGGAGGCGCCCTTAATTTTGAAGCGGAAGCTGAAGTTTTAGGTCAGGCTTTCGCAGAACCGCTTGATGCGCTCGGCGGCCTTAGTCAAGGCGGCGTCCGAGGTGGCGTAGGAGATGCGGAAATAGGGTTCAAGGCCGAAGGCCGCACCCTGGACCACAGCCACGCCTTCGGCTTCCAACAGGGCGCCGACGAAATCGGTGTCACTGGTGATAACCTTACCGTCAGGGGTCTTCTTGCCGATGGTGCCGGCACAGGACGGATAGACGTAGAAGGCGCCTTCCGGCTTCAGGCAGGTGATACCGGGGCATTCATTGAGCAGGCCGACGATCAGATCGCGGCGGCGCTTGAACACCTCGGCGTTCTTCGGAATGAAGTCCTGCGGACCGTTCAACGCCTCAACCGCCGCAGCCTGCGAGATCGAGGCGGTGTGGGTCACCGACTGCGACTGGATCATGTTGATGGCCTTGATCAGCGGCAGCGGGCCGGCGGCATAGCCGACGCGCCAGCCGGTCATGGCATAGGCCTTGGACACGCCATTCATGGTCAGCGTGCGGTCGTAGAGCTTGGGCTCGACCTGGGCCGGGGTGGCGAATTTGAAGCCGTCATAGACCAGATGCTCGTACATGTCGTCGGACATGATCCACACATGGGGGTGCTTCAGCAGCACGTCGGTCAGGGCCTTCAGCTCGTCCCACGAATAGGCGGCGCCGGTCGGGTTGGACGGCGAGTTCAGCACCAACCACTTGGTCTTGGGCGTGATCGCCGCCTCAAGATCGGCTGCCTGCAGCTTGAAGCCGGTCTCGATCGGGCAGTCGACGAACCGGGGCTCGCCGCCATTCAGCACCACCATTTCGGGATAGCTCACCCAGTAGGGCGCCGGGATGATGACCTCATCGCCGGGATTCAGCGTCGCGACGAAGGC
>JACMLB010000096.1 GCA_014379805.1 Rhodospirillales bacterium
ATGAGGACCATGTGGCCGCCGCCTGCCGCGCCATTCTGGCCTGCCGCCGCGCCGAGGCGGCGTTGAACCTGCAGCGCGCCCAACGCCAACGGGCGCCGCTGCGCACCCGCTTCGGCCTCAACACCGGCGTGGCGGTCATCGGCAATGTGGGCTCGCGCTCGCGCATGCAATACACGTCACTGGGCCAGATGGTGAATTTGGCCGCACGCATCGAAGGCTTGAACAAATCCTTCAACACCCAGGCCCTGGTCAGCGCCAAGGTCGAGCAAACCGTGCGCGGGCGCTTCCTGTTCCGCCCGCTGGGGCCCATGCTGGCGGTAGGCACCCGGGTGCCGGTCACCCTGTTCGAATTGCTCGACGACACGGATGAAGAGAACCACGCCTTGACCGAAGCCTGGGCCGCTCCCTTCAACGCCTGGCAAAACCGCCGTTGGGCCATGGCCGAAGCGGAATTGACCGAATTCCTGAATACCTTCCCGCGCGACGGCGCCGCCCACTTGCTGCTGGGTCATTGCCGCGCCTTCCTGCACACGCCGCCCGCCGCCGATTGGGATGGCGTGCTGCGGTTCGACGTCAAATAGGGGACGATCCATGATCCGCCCATGGGCCGCAGCCCTCGCATTTTTTGCAATAACAGCGTCAGCCAATGCCGCTGATGCGCCGCGCGTCATCCATCTGGCCCACACCCAGATGCAGGAACCCAGCCAGGACACCGCCGCCGCCATGGCCGCCGAGTTCAAGCGCGAGGTCGAGCGCCGCACCGACGGCACCGTCACCGTCGCCATCTTCCCCAACGGCCAGTTGGGCGGTAATCGCGACCTGAGCAAGCTGGTAACGGCTGGAACGATCCAATCGGCCTTGGTCACCGTGGGCGGATTGGCGCCCCATTACCCGCTGATCGCCGCCATTCAGATGCCGTTCGCCCTGGACTCAGCCACCACGGCGGCACGGGTCTTCGACGGCCCGTTCGGGCTGGCCCTGGCTGCGGACATCGAAAAGCGGGCAGGCCTGACCGTGTTGGGCTTTGGCGACAGTGGCGGCTTTCACATCCTGACCAATTCGCGGCGCCCCATTCACCGGCCTAAGGATGTGGCAGGTCTGAAGCTGCGCACCATCCCCGGCCTGGAAACCCTGGACGCCATGATCAAGGGCATGGGCGGTGTGCCGGTCAAGACCTCGTCCCGCGAGGAACTGACCGCCCTGGCCGGCGGCGTCATCGATGGCCAGATGAACCCGGCCCCGGTGGTCGTCACCCGCCGGTATGACGAGGTTCAGAAATACGCCACGCTGACCAACCACCTGTACCCGCCCTATGTGTGGCTGTTCAACGCGCAAAGCCTGGCCAGCCTGACGCCTGAACAGCAGGCCGCCGTGCGGATTTCGGCGAAGCAAGCCATCGCCGTGGGCCGCACCACCGTCAAGGCCATGGAGACGTCCGACCGCGGCTTGCCCGCCTTGCGCCGGCGCATGCAGGTAGTGGACCTTACCCCCGCCGAGCGGGCCGAATTCCGCGCCGCCACCCAGCCCCCCGTGGCAGCCGCCATCGCCCGTTCCCTGGGCGATGACGGAACCCGCCTGTTGAAGGCGTTTCAGGCTGCGGCGAAGTAATCCCTTAACGCAGCGGGAAGACGAAGTTGATGGACGGCGACGGCGCTTCGTACATCACCGGCGGGGCGGCGTAATACACCGGCGGCGGGGCATAGACGACGCGCGGCGGCGGGGCGTAGACCACGCGGGGCGGGCCATAGACATAGCCGGGGGCGTAAACCACCTCACGCTCATGATGACGGTGATGGCGGTGTTTGTTATGGCCACGGCCATTTCCCCAATCATTATCGGCCAAGGCCGGGCTGGCCAACGCGCCCAAGGCAACCAGCGAAATCATTACAGCCGACGCAATCTTGCGGATATTCATGGCGACCCTCCTCCTTGAAGGGGCCCTGTCAGTCACCGCGGGAATTGGCCCGACGGGACCGGCAGGCGTGCCGTTCGATGGGGTTAACATGCAGCAAGATTGCGCCGGAACCGTGGCAGTGCACGTGTCAATCTTTGGACATGCCGCCGCCCCTGCCGGTAGCCCGGAAACCCACATTATTGTGTAATTATCCGCTGCCTCGTATGCTACGCGCCAAGAGTGCATTGGGGGGAATGCCAAGCCATGAATTTGAATACCAAGATCAGCGTATCTTTCGTCGTCATCGCGGCGTGTCTGATGGCCATGCTGGTCGCCATCAGCCTCTTTGCGTTCCGCAGCTTTTCCATCGCGTCATCGACCGATCACATCCGCACCGCTGCCGAAATCGTGCGTGTGCATCTGACCGAGTCCATGATCAACGGCGTCATCGACAAGCGCGAAAGCTTCCTGCGCCGCCTGATGGAGGTCCAAGGATTGGCCACCGCCCGCGTGGTGCGCTCGCCCCTGGTCATCCAGCAATTCGGCCAGGGCTTTGCCCAGGAACACGCCAGCGACGAAATCGAGACCCAGGTACTGCGCGACGGCAAGCCTCAATACGAAATCGTCGAGCTGCCCGACGACACGCTGATCCGCGGCACCATCCCCTTCATCGCCAGCAATCGCGGCTCTCCCAACTGCCTGGAATGCCATCAGGTTCAGGAAGGCATGGTGCTGGGCGCGGTGACCATGCAGGTCTCCATCGCGGCGCTGAAGCAGAAAGCCATGCTGACCGTGGCCGGCATCGTGGGCATCGTCTTCCTGTTCTCGGGCCTCGCCTTTATCCTGATCCGCCGTACCATCCAACCCATGGCCATCACCGCCAACAACGTTGAACTTGCGGTGCAGCGCGCCCTGCGCGGCGATTTCAAGGCCAAGGTCGAGCAGATGACCGAGGACGAGATCGGCCAGATCGCCGGTGACATGAACCGTCTGCTGGGCTTCCTGGACGATGGCCTGACCCGCATCGGCAACAACGTCGCCCGGCTGACCAACAAGACGCCGGGGGCCGACGAAAACCTGCTGGAGGCCACCATCGCCATGGTGGACGGCCTGACCCGCGCCGCCCACTTCAAGCAGGCCATCGAGGAAGACGAGACCAAGAGCGAAATCCACCAGCGCCTGGCCCAGACCCTGGAGCAGGAATTCAAGGTCAGCGAATACTCGCTGTATGAGATGGTGCCCAACAAAAACCAGATGGTCCCGTTATTCGTGGACGGAAATCTGGAAGCGTCGTGCCGCTGGTGCGACCCGCAAATCCTGGTCCGCAGCGAAGGCTGCCGCGCCCGACGCACCGGCCACATGGTGGACGGCATCACCAATGACGGCATCTGCTACGCCTTCCAGCCGCCGGTCGAGGCGACGGGGCGCAAGCATGTCTGCCTGCCCATCATCCAATCGGGCTCGGTCGCCAACGTTCTGCAAT
>JACMLB010000097.1 GCA_014379805.1 Rhodospirillales bacterium
GCCAGCAGCATGCCCTTATAGACCAGGGTGCGCGACGACAGCGACGGGATATAGAAATCCTTGTCGGCACCGGCGGGCACGCCGTTTTCGGCCTGCTTGCGGATGACGAACAGCTTGCGCTCGAAGGCATCCTGATCCGGGCAAGTGGCGCCCTTGCCCACGAAGACCATGCGGACCTTGGGCTCGGTCGGCTTGACCGTTTCGCCCAGGCACGAACCATCGGTGGGAACGTCGCGCCAGCCCAGCAGGGTCTGGCCCTCGGCCTTGATCAGACGCTCGACCATGCTTTCGCAGGCGGCGCGCAAGGACTTGTCCTGGGGCAGGAACACGGTGGCGGCGGCGTACGAGCCAAGCTCGGGCAGATGGATGCCGACCTTGGCCGCCTCGGGACGCAGGAACGCGTCGGGCAGCTGGATCAGAATGCCGGCGCCGTCACCGGCCAGCGGGTCAGCACCCACCGCGCCGCGGTGGGTGAGGTTCTTAAGAATTTCCAGACCCTGCTGGACGATCTCGTGCGACTTGCGGTTCTTGATATCGGCAATGAAGCCGACACCGCACGCATCGTGTTCGTTCTGCGGGTCATAAAGTCCCTGCACTTCAGGCAATCCGCTCATCTGACGCTCGGTTCCTCTAGACCGGGGGCGGTGGGTTTTGCCCACAAGCCCGCGACCGAATCAAAAGTTTTTCCAATGGAGACCGGCCCGCCGCATCCCCCCGTCGAATGCGTGTCCGCCCCCCGCCCCTTTGGCGCAAAGGAGACTTCATACGGCATTCGTAGCAAAGCGCCAAGGAAAAGGCACCCCTTTCCGGCAGGTCACTATTATCCCAAAGTGCAGCTGTGTCATACTGCCCCTCGGGGTAGGGCGGAGACCCATAGTGCGACTTCGGCTTATAGCGTTCTTCGGGTTGATAGCGGTGGCCATGGCCGTGGCTGGCTGGACCATGACGTGGAACCGCGCCAAGCCCATGAAGGTGATCGGCGTCCTCAACAATGCCGTCATCGCCAACAAATCCCTGGAGGGACTGCGCCAGGGATTGGCGCAGCGGGGCTGGCGAGAGAACGAAACCATCCGCTTCCTCTATGCCGGCCCGGAACCATCCCCGGACCGCCTGCGCGCACAAGCCCGCGAGTATGTGGAACAGGGCGTCGATCTGATGATCAGCCTGTCCACCCCGGCAGGGCTGGTGGCGCGCGAGGCAACCCAGGCAGCCGGGGTGCCCCTGTTGCTGTGCCCGGCCAGCGACCCGGTGGCCGCCGGTCTGGTCACCAGCCTGACCCATCCCGGCCAAGCCGTCACCGGCGTCACCTTCGCGTTACAGGAGCCGCGCCGGCTGGAATGGCTGAAGCGGCTGATCCCAAACTTGCGGGTGATCTGGGTGCCCTTCAACCACTCGGACCCCAGCCCGACCGCGACCTTGGTGCGCCTACGGGAAGCGGCGGCCAAGTTGGACATCACCATCGAAATCGCCGACGTGCGGTCCATGGGAGAACTGTCCGCCGCACTGAACACCATTCCACCATCGGTGGAGGCCATTTTCATTCCCAGCGATGCCTTTCTGGCCAGCCAGACCCAGACCATCCTTACCGCCGCCTGGGCACGCGGACTGCCAGTGACCACACCTCATCGCGAAGGAGTTGCACAAGGCGCGCTGTTCTCGTATGGCTTTGACCTAACCGCACTGGGCCGCCAGGCGGCGCGTTTGGCGGATCAGATCCTGTCGGGCACGCCGGCCACCGACCTTCCCATCGAGGCCGCCGAAATGGACCTGTCCATCAACCTTGTCACAGCCGACCGCCTTGGCCTTGCCGTCCCCGACGACGTGCTGCGCCACGCCTTCGTGCTGGGCAGGGAATAAGACAATGCGTCTCAAACGGCGCCTGACCATTGCCTTCGCCGTTCTGGCGGTACTGCCATTGACCGTCGCCGCCATCGCGCTGACCCGTGCCAGTTACGACACCGCCTTCAGCCTCAAGGTCGCCGAGCAGCGCCAGGACGCCCGTATTATCGCCGATGCAGTGCAGGCCCATGTAAACGGGCTGGTGCGCGAATTGCTGCTGACCGTGCGCGTGAAGGGCCTGGGTAAGCTCAAGCCTGAGGACCAGCGCCGGCTGTTGTCCGAACTGCTGGCATGGCAGAACCAATTCGCCGATCTGGCTTGGCTGGACGGCGATGGGCAGGAACGCGCCCGTGTCTCGCTGTATCAGGTCCACACCGCCGCCGATCTTGGCTCGCGCGCCCATTTGCCCGAATTCCAAGGACCACGCGCCAGCGCCGCACCGTGGTTCGGCCCCATCGAAATCGATACCGACACCGCCGAGCCGCTGATGGCGGTATCCGTGCCCGCCCAGGATTCCCGCACCGGGATGGTTACCGGCGTGCTGGTGGCGCGCCTGCGCCTGAAGCACATGTGGGAGATCGTCGCCAACTTCAACGTGGGCGATCCCGACCTTATCTATATTGCCGACCCCAGCGGTCTGGTGGTCGCTCACTCCAACCCCTCGGTGGCGCTGCGCGGCACCCGCGCCGCCCTGCCGGACAAGGACGGCATCAATGTGGGATTGGCCGGCAACAGCGTCATGTCGGCGCGCATGCCCCTGCTGGCCGGTTCACGCGAATTTGCCGTGGTGGCTGAAGAATCGGCGGTCACGGCCTTGGCGCTGCCCATTAAGACAGCGAAAATCATCATAGCCATCATCGCCGCCGCCTTGGTCGCGGCCTTGGCCATGGCGGTGCTGGCAAGCCGCGCCATGGTCAACCCGCTGCAGCGCCTTGCCGCCATCGCCGGCCAAATCGCCGGCGGCGACCTGACGCGGCGCGCCGAAGACAACGGGCGCCGCGATGAAATCGGCGAGTTGGCGCGCGCCTTCAACAGCATGACCACCCGGCTGGGCGATTCAGTAGTGACCTTGGATGTCATCGTCAAGCAGCGCACCCATGAACTCAGCACCGCCCAGGCCCGGCTGATTGAAGCCATCGAAAGCATTTCCGAGGGCTTCATGCTGTGCGACGCCAACGACAACGTGGTGCTGACCAACCGCAAATTCCGCGACTTCTTCCCGGAGATCGCCCATCTGGTGGTGCCCGGCAAACCCTTCCGCGATGTCATCGAGGAAGCGGCCCGGCGCGGGCTGGCCTGCGAGGTCAATGATTCCCCCGCGGACTGGCTGGAACAGCGCGAATTGCTGCGCGCCAACCAAATCCCCCATGTGCAGCACCTCCGCTCGGGCCGTTGGCTGCTGGTCAGCGAGCGCCGCACCAATAGCGGTCAGATGGTCGCCATCTACACTGACATCACCGACCTGAAGGTGGGTGAAGAAGAACTGCGTTCGGCCAAGGCCCAAGCCGAAAACGCCGCCCAGGCCAAATCCGATTTCCTTGCCGCCATGAGCCACGAACTACGCACGCCGTTGAACGCGGTCATCGGTTTCTCCGACACTATGCTATCGGGCGTATTCGGCGATTTGGGCAACGAGCGCTATCGCGGTTACGTGGAAGACATCCACCATTCAGGCCAGCATTTGCTGTCGCTCATCAACGACATCCTGGATTTGTCCAAGATCGAGGCCGACGCCATGTCGGTGGAATGCCAGCCGGTGGCCCTGAACGAGGTGGTCCAGCAGGCCGTCTCGATGATGAAAGATTCCGCCCAGGCCAACGGGTTGCGCCTGGACTCCACGCTGCCCACAGATTTGCCCCTGGTCGCCGGTGATGACCGGCGGTTATTGCAAGTCATGCTGAACCTGCTGTCCAACGCGGTGAAGTTCACCCCCGAAGGCGGCCGCATCACCATCGACGCCCGAGCCGAGGGCACTGACGTGGTGCTGCAGGTGGCCGATACCGGCATCGGCATCAAACCCGAGGATATTCCCCGCGCGCTGCAGGCCTTCGGTCAGATCGACAGCGCCCGCTCGCGCCGCTTTCCCGGCACCGGATTGGGCCTGCCGTTATCGCGCCGGCTGGTCGAGCTGCATGGCGGCACCCTGTCCATTACCAGTGCGCCCGGCATGGGCACCACGGTGACTGTCCGCCTGCGCGCCGCCGCCCGCAGCCCCAGCGACCACGATTTGCTCATTGCCTAAGAAATCGAAGATCGCCGCTGAGCCATTCGTTTGGTGCAGCTGGCCATCCCATTTTCAGCCACATCAGGTCCTTTCCTTCGCATGCCAGACCCGTTATGGTTTGATGGCTGTGGAAATAGACGCACTTGTTGTCCTTTTGGTACGTTCCCCAAGGATATCGTGTAATTTCCGATGTTCAGAGCGGGTGCATATTGGTGCATATTTAAGATATGAGTGACGATTTCGAGCTCTTCAGCGACAGCCCTGCCCCCGCGCCTGCCACGGCAGCAGGCGGTGACGACTTGTTCTTCGACGACGACGATTCCACCGGTGCGGGTGCTCCTGCCGCCAATCAGGGCATCTCCATGAAGGAACGGGTGGTCCAGTACCAAGACCTGTTCGCCCTGGATGAGGCCACCCAAGCCCTGCTGCGCGACAATTCCGCCCGCGTTGTGGACGCCACCGAGACCTTGGTCAGAGAAGCCTCGGCCTGGGTTACCCGCTTCCCCCCGTTCGGCGAAAAACTGGCCGGCGATGCCGGTTCCACCTTGCAAGGCGTGCTGGTGGAGCATTGGCGCCACCTGTACCGCTGCGAATTCACCGCCGATTACATTGCCACCGCCCAGCAATTGGGCTTCATGTTGGCTTACTTGGATTTGGGCGCCTCGTGGTATCAGGCCATGGCGTCTGCCGGCTCCACCCGCGCGCTGGAAATGCTCAAGGGCAACAAGCGCTTCGAGGCGCTGTCCCAGGCCCTGGGCAAAGCGGCGCAGATGGACGTGACCCTGGTCACTCACGATTATTTCGAAGCGGCCAAGCAAGCCCGCGCCAAGACCGTGACCGATCTGGCCTCAGGCTTCGAGCGCTCCATCAAATGCGTGGTGGACGAGGTCGGCGCCATGGCGGCGACGCTGAAATCCCATTCGGATGAGATGCTGTCACGCCTGTCGCACATGGATTACGAGACGGTCAACATGGCCGCCGCCGCCGAAGAAGCGTCGTACAGCGTCGACAATATCGCCCAGAACACCACGGACCTTGCCGATTCCATCGAGCATATCCGGGGCAATGTGGTGCGCACCGCCGACGCCGCCGCCCAGGCCGCCGATGCGGCCGAGGCCACCGATGCGGCCATGCGCGGCCTGCTGGACGTGGCGTCGCGCATCGGCAAGATCGGCCAGACCATTGAAGCCATCGCGCGGCAGACCCGCATGCTGGCCCTGAACGCCA
>JACMLB010000098.1 GCA_014379805.1 Rhodospirillales bacterium
GATGGCGCCGGAGCGCACCAGCGTGTCGACGATTTCCAGGGCCTGCTCGCCGGCATCGGGCTGGCTGAGCAGCAGCTCGTCCAGATTGACACCCAGCTTGCGGGCATAGGACGGGTCCAGCGCGTGTTCCGCATCCACGAAGGCGCAGGTGCCGCCCTTCTTCTGGGCCTCGGCGATCACGTGCAAGGCCAGGGTGGTCTTGCCCGAGCTTTCCGGCCCGTAAACCTCAATGATACGTCCGCGCGGCAAACCGCCGATGCCCAGCGCCACGTCCAGGCCCAGCGAACCGGTGGAAATCACTTCGGTCTCGACCACGCTTTTGGCGCCCATCTTCATGATGGAGCCTTTGCCGAACGCCCGCTCAATCTGGCTGACGGCGGCTTCTAATGCCTTCTGTCTATCCATGGTGTCCTTGTCCACGAGACGCAATACAGCCTGCGACATGGCAGTCCCCTCCATCTATCCCGATCCGGCGGGCCGATGCAACGCGGATGTGAAGGGTAGGGTACACTTTCCGTTCCAGAACACAACAGGAATGTTCGCAGATGTTCCGCTTTTCTTCGCGTGCAGTTCCTGTTGGAAGCGCAGAACCCGACGGTGAGGCTCGGGTTCATCTGGAATAAACTGGATGGCCCGGCCCCGGCGCCACATTGACAGCCGCGCCCGCCTGGGCCATCAACCACAGGCAACATGTTGCTGGGAGCAAATCGCATGAGCGCCGTGAAAACCGTGGCCACTACCCCGTTCGACGGACAGAAGCCGGGGACCTCGGGGCTGCGCAAGAAGGTGAAGGTCTTCCAGCAGCCCAATTACCTGGAGAACTTCGTCCAGGCCATCTTCGACTCCATCGGCGATGTGACCGGCAAAACCCTGGTGTTGGGCGGCGATGGCCGCTACCACAACCGGGCCGCCTGTCAGACCATCCTGAAGATGGCCGCCGCCAACGGCTTCGCCAAGGTGATGGTGGGCTGCGGCGGCATCCTGTCCACTCCGGCGGCATCCTGCGTCATCCGCAAATACAAGACCTTCGGCGGCATCATCCTGTCGGCCAGCCACAATCCCGGCGGCCCGGATGAAGATTTCGGCATCAAATACAACATCCCCGCCGGCGGCCCAGCGCCCGAGGGCGTGACCGAAGCCATCTTCGCGCGCACCGCGCAGATCCGCGAATACCGCATCCTGGACGCCGCTGACACCGACATCGAAACCAAAGGCAGCCGGACCCTGGGCGCCATGGCGGTGGAAGTGTTCGACCCGGTGGCCGATTACGCCGCACTCATGGGCGAGTTGTTCGACTTCGACGCCATCCGCGCTTTGTTCGCTGGCGGCTTCCGCATGAAGTTCGACGCCATGCACGCCGTCACCGGCCCCTATGGCACTGCCATCCTGGAAGGCATCCTGGGCGCGCCCAAGGGTACGGTCATGAACGGCATCCCGCTGGAAGATTTCGGCCACGGCCACCCCGACCCCAATCTGGTCCACGCCCATGATCTGGTGGAAGCGCTGTTCAAGGCGGACGGCCCCGATTTCGGCGCGGCCTCGGACGGCGACGGCGACCGCAACATGATCCTGGGGCGCGACTTCTACGTCACCCCGTCGGATTCACTGGCGGTGCTGGCGGCCAACGCCACCCTGGCGCCCGGCTATGCCAAGGGCCTGAAGGGCATCGCGCGCTCCATGCCCACCTCGGCGGCGCCCGACCGCGTGGCCGCTGCCTTGGGCATCCCCGCCTATGAGACCCCCACCGGCTGGAAGTTCTTCGGCACCCTGCTGGACGGGGGCCTTGCCACCCTGTGCGGCGAGGAAAGCTTCGGCACCGGGTCCGACCATGTGCGCGAGAAGGACGGGTTGTGGGCCGTGCTGCTATGGCTGAATGTGCTGGCCAAGCGCGGCCAATCGGTGGCCGAGATCGTGCGCGAGCATTGGGCCAAATACGGCCGGAACTATTATTCCCGCCACGATTACGAAGGCATCGACACCGAAGCCGCCAACGGCCTGATGGACGCGTTGCGCAAACTGTCCCTGAAGGGCCGCAAGCTGGGCGCCTACACCGTCGCCTTCAACGACGACTTTGCCTATACGGACCCGGTGGACGGCTCGGTCAGCA
>JACMLB010000099.1 GCA_014379805.1 Rhodospirillales bacterium
GCCCGGGGTGACACCCGCCCGGCAAATGCGCTATATCAACCGCCCCGGTGTCCTTATGGTCACCGGGGCGTTTTTCCATGGCCCCGCGGTGTTCCCATGAGCGTCCGACCCTCTCGCGAGATACTGCGCCGCAAGTCGCGTCAGATTTTCGTGGGCAATGTGCCGGTTGGCGGCGATGCGCCCATCAGCGTACAGACCATGACCAACACCCTGACCACCGACGTGGCCGGCACAGTGGCGCAGATCAAAGCTGCCGAGGCCGCCGGGGTGGACATCGTGCGGGTGTCGTGCCCGGACGAGGAATCCACAGCCGCCCTGAAGCACATCATCGCCCAGGTGTCCGTGCCGGTGGTGGCCGACATACACTTTCATTATAAGCGCGCCATCGAAGCCGCCGAGGCCGGCGCCGCCTGCCTGCGTATCAATCCGGGCAATATCGGTTCCGCCGACCGGGTGCGCGAGGTGGTCAAGGCGGCCAAGGACCATGGCTGCTCCATGCGCATCGGCGTCAATGCCGGGTCGCTGGACAAGCATCTGCTGGAAAAATACGGCGAGCCCTGCCCCGAGGCCATGGTGGAAAGCGCCATGGAGCATGCGCGTATCCTTGAGGACAACGACTTCCGCGAGTTCAAGATCAGCGTCAAGGCGTCCGACGTGTTCCTGGCCGTCGCCGCCTATCAGGGATTGGCCGAGGCCTGCGACTACCCGCTGCATCTGGGCATCACCGAGGCCGGCGGCTTGCGTGGCGGCACGGTGAAATCGGCCATCGGCATGGGCAATCTGCTATGGGCCGGTATTGGCGATACCATCCGGGTGTCCCTATCTGCCCCGGTGGAGGACGAGGTCAAGGTCGGCTATGAGATTTTGAAGTCGTTGGGTCTGCGTACCCGTGGCGTCAATATCGTGTCCTGCCCGTCTTGCGCCCGCCAAGGTTTCAACGTGATCGAGACGGTGGCGACCCTGGAACAGCGCTTGGCCCACATCACCACGCCGGTGACCCTGTCCATCATCGGCTGCGTGGTCAACGGCCCCGGTGAGGCCCGCGAGACCCAGATCGGACTGACCGGTGGCGGTCAGGACAATCATATGGTCTATGTGGCGGGCGTTCCCGACCATAAGATAGATAGCGTCGCCATGGTCGATCATATCGTCGGTCTGGTGGAGCAAAAGGCGGCGGCCTTGGATGCTGCGCGTGTCCTGCCCAAAAAATTCATGGAATGAATTTATTTGGATAAGCAGGCCACGTATTTGTTTGGATTGCGCGGTGATTCGAAGAATCACCGCTGGCGGAAGGAATAACTGACGTGTCGAGCCTGCAGCCCGTTCGCGGCACCCATGATCTGCTGCCCGAAGACTCCCGGCGGCACCGCTTCGTCGAGGAAACGGCGTTCTCCGTCGTCCGGCGCTACGGCTATGGCGAGATCGTCACCCCTATCTTCGAATTCACCGAAGTGTTCTCGCGCACCCTGGGCGAGACCTCGGACGTGGTGACCAAGGAGATGTACACCTTCGCCGACCGTTCGGGCGATTCCCTGACCTTGCGCCCCGAGGGCACCGCCGGTGTGGCGCGCGCCTTCATCTCGGGCGGGCTGTCGCAGAACCTGCCGCTCAAGCTGTTCTATCGCGGCCCCATGTTCCGCCACGAACGCCCGCAGAAGGGCCGCCTGCGCCAGTTCCATCAGGTGGGTGTCGAGCTGCTGGGCGTCGAAGGTCCCCAGGCCGACATCGAAGTGGTGTCCATGGCGTGGCGCATGCTTCAGGCGCTGGGCCTGGGCGACAAGGTCCAGTTGGAGATCAACACTCTGGGCGATGCGGAAAGCCGGGTGGCCTATCGCGACGCCTTGGTGGCCTATCTCACTCCTTATAAGGACAAGCTGTCCAAGGACAGCCGCGCCCGGCTGGACAAGAACCCCATGCGGGTGCTGGATTCCAAGGAAGAGGGCGACAAAGCCATCGTCATCGGCGCCCCGCTGATCCACGACAGCCTCAGCCCGGCGGCACAGGAATTCTTCGCCCAGGTCACGTCTGGCCTGACCGCCTTGGGCGTGCCTTTCGTGGTCAATCCCAAGCTGGTGCGCGGCCTGGATTACTACTGCCACACGGCGTTCGAATTCACCACCACTGCCCTGGGCGCCCAAGGCACCGTGCTGGCCGGTGGCCGTTATGACGGTCTGATCGGCCAGATGGGCGGTCCCGCCACTCCCGGTATTGGCTGGGCTGCTGGGATCGAGCGCTTGTCCATGCTGGTGGAGACCGCGCCCGATCTTGACCGCCCCGTGGCCATCATCCCCATGGGCGACGCCACTGCTGCCGCTGTGCTGGCCGATAGCCTGCGCGCCGCCGGTGTGGCGGTGGAGTTGGGCTTCTCGGGCAACATGAAGAAGCGCATGGTGCGGGCCAATAAGGCCAACGCCCGGCTTGCCGTGATTCTTGGTGAGGACGAAGCCGCCCGTGGCGCCGCCACCCTGCGCGATCTGGATTCCGGCGTTCAGGAAGAAGTTCCGCTGTCGGCGCTGAAGGAGCGTATCCTCGGCCAATGAGTCCTGCCGCCGCCCCTCGCTTCGTCATTGTCGGCGCCAACCACCGGGCGGCGTCGCTGAGCCTGCGCGACCAGTTGTTCGTGGATGATTCCGAGGCCGACGCCTTCCTGACCGAGCTGAAGGGCAGGGGGCTGAACGAGGCCATGGTGCTGTCCACCTGTGACCGCGTGGAAGTGTGGGCCAGTCACCAAGACCCGGACACCGCCATTTCCGCCATCTGCGACAGCCTTGCCGCCAGGGCTGGGCTGACGGCGGCGGCCCTGGCCCCACAGCTTTACAACCATGCCGGCGCCGACGCCGTGCGCCATGGCTTCGCCGTGGCGGCGTCCCTGGACTCCCTGGTAATCGGCGAGCCCCACGTCATGGGGCAGGTGAAAACCGCCCATCGTCTGGCCCGCGATGCCGGCACCTGCGGACCCGAGCTGGAAACCGTCCTGCAAGCTGCCTTCGCCGCCGCGAAAAGGGTGCGCAGTGAAACCCATATCGGCGAAGGCCCGGTCTCCATCGCCGCCGCCGCCGTTCAGCTTGCCCGTGACCTGCATGGCGACCTCAGCAAATGCAGCGGCCTGATCGTGGGCGCGGGCGATATGGGCGAATTGGTGGCCGAAAGCCTGTTGGCCGCCGGATTGGGCCGGCTGGCCGTCACCGCGCCGCGCGAAAGCCGGGCGGAAGCGCTGGCCCAGACGCTCAACGCCCATGTGGTGCCGTTCGATGATCTGAAAGAAGCCATGTCCAATGCGGATGTGGTGGTCGCCTCGGTGGGTACCCGCAACGTGGTGGTCACGTCCGAGGCGGTCACTGCCGCCCTGAAAAAGCGCCGCCGCAAGCCCATCTTCCTGGTGGATGCGGGCATCCCCGGCGACATTGAGCCTGCGGTTAACCGGGTGGATGGCGCCTTCCTCTATGACCTCTCCGATCTGGAACGGGTCGCGTTGGAGGGCCGCACAACCCGCATGCAGGCTGGCCGCGCCGCCTGGGCCGTGCTGGAAGACGAAATCGCCACGTTTCTGCGTGGCCGCGCCGCTCGCGTGGCGGTCCCGGCTATCGTATCCTTGCGCCACCGCTTCGAGGAAACCCGCGACGCGGTGCTGGCGGAAGCCCATGGCGACGCCGATCAGGCTACCCGTTTACTGATCAACCGCCTGCTGCACGCCCCCACCGAAGCGATGAAATCCGTCGCCGCCGAAGGGGCAGAGTGGCAGGCCATGGAAAAGACTTTGCGGAAGCTGTTCCGCCTGGAATGATTTTGGGATCGCCATGAACCTCGACCTCCACCTCGAAAAAGTCCTCTATCGCTATGACGAGCTGCGTGAGCTGCTGTCGTCGGGCGACGGCGCCTCCTTTGCCAAGCTGTCCAAGGAATTCTCGGACCTTGAGCCCATCGTCAATGCGGTGCAGGCACTCAAGAAGGTCCGCGAGGATATGGGCGATGTGGCGGCCATGATGGCCGACCCGGACATGAAGGACATGGCCGAGCAGGAATTCTACGCTCTGAAGGAGCAGTTGCCCCTGCTGGAGCGTGAAGTCCAGCTGATGCTGCTGCCCAAGGACGAGGCCGACGCCAAGAACGCCATCCTTGAAGTGCGCGCCGGCACCGGCGGCGACGAAGCCGCTTTGTTCGCCGCCGAGCTGTTCCGCATGTATGAACGCTATGCCTCTATCCGGGGCTGGCGCTTTGAGGTGATGGACGTCAACGAGACCGGCATCGGCGGAGTGAAGGAAGCCAGCGCCACCATCACCGGACGCGGCGTGTTCGCCCGGCTGAAGTTTGAATCCGGCGTCCACCGGGTCCAGCGCGTGCCCGCCACCGAAGCGCAAGGGCGCATCCATACCTCCGCCGCCACTGTGGCCATCATGCCCGAGGCGGAAGAGGTGGACATCGTGTTGAACGACAGCGATCTGCGCTTTGACGTCTATCGCAGCCAGGGTTCGGGCGGCCAGTCGGTCAACACCACGGATTCGGCCTGCCGCGTCACCCATCTTCCCACCGGCTTGGCCGTGGCCTGCCAGCAGGAAAAAAGCCAGCACAAGAACAAGGCCACCGCCCTGAAGCTGCTGCGCTCGCGCCTGTACGATCTGGAACGCTCCACCAAGGACGCGGAACGCGCAGCCAACCGCAAAAGCCAGGTGGGCTCGGGCGACCGGTCCGAGCGCATCCGCACCTACAATTTCCCGCAAGGGCGCGTCACCGATCACCGCATCAACCTGACGCTGTACAAGATCGAAGACGTCATGAACGGCACCGCCCTCGACGAGGTGGTGGAAGCCCTGGTGGCCGCCGATCAGGCCGAGCGTCTGGCGGAGATGGCGTAAGGTGACTGCGGGAGAAGCCGCCCGCATTATTGCCGAGCGCCTGCGGGGAGTGGGCATCGACAGCCACCGCCTGGATGCCCGCCTGCTGGTGGCCGAGGTGCTGGGGGTCGAAGCCAACACGGTGTTCACCCGCCCCGACATGGCGCTGACGCCGGACCAAGCCGCGCGGCTGGAAACCTTATCCAACCGCCGCCTTGCCCGCGAGCCCATGAGCCACATCCTGGGCCGGCGCGGTTTTTGGACCCTGAACCTCAGGGTCACCGCCGACACCCTGGACCCGCGCGGCGATACGGAAACCCTGATCG
This sequence comes from Rhodospirillales bacterium, assembly GCA_014379805.1. Lineage (GTDB taxonomy): Bacteria > Pseudomonadota > Alphaproteobacteria > Rhodospirillales > Magnetospirillaceae > Magnetospirillum. Next base: position 5,159 of record JACMLB010000099.1, read on the forward strand.
AGGCGGTGCTGAGCCGCATCGCCGACCGTCACGCCCCTTTGCGCGTGGTGGATTTCGGCACCGGCACCGGCGCCATCCTGCTGTCGCTTTTGTCCGAGTTGCCCAACGCCACCGGTGTGGGTGTGGATAAAAGCCCCGCCGCCCTGGCGGTAGCCTGTGAGAATGCCGAGTCTAATGGGCTGGGTGCACGGACGGAATTTTTGCTCTCCGATTGGGGGAGGGACCTGGACGAAAGGTTCAATGTAATCGTCTCCAACCCGCCCTATATCCCCGATCAGGACATTGACGGCCTGGAGCCCGAGGTGGCGGCTTTCGAGCCCCGTCTGGCCCTGGCCGGAGGCCCCGATGGGTTGGATTGCTATCGGGTGCTGATCCCGCACATGGCCCGTCTGCTGGCTCCGGGCGGCATCGCCGCCGTCGAGGTGGGCATGGGTCAGGCCGACCCGGTGGCGTCTTTATTCACCGACGCCGGGCTGGTGGTGGGGGCGGTGGCAAGCGACCTTGCAGGGATTGAACGTTGCGTGGTTGCCGGCCATCCCTGAAGCAGTTCCAAAAAGCCGTGGGCAGGGCGAAAAAAGAGTTGGAAAGAGCATGCTTCCCGGATAGGGTTGCCCCCGTCGAGCGCACCCAGACGAGGTCCGCGTCGAGCCGGTGGCTCCGCCCCTCTACGTTAGCGCCTTCC
>JACMLB010000100.1 GCA_014379805.1 Rhodospirillales bacterium
GCCGCCCATCATGCCGCCGCCCATGCCGCCACCCATCATGCCGCCGCCCATGCCGCCGCCACCCATCATGCCGCCGCCCATGCCGCCACCCATGCCACCGCCGGCACGCGGGGGGCGCGCGGTAGCGGTCGAGGCGTCGACTTCATGCACCAGCACGACCTGCGGGCCACGGTTGCCCTGGCCGAGATCGCACTTGATGGTGGTGCCTTCCGCGACTTCCGTCAGACCGGCGCGCTCAAGCGCCGAAATGTGCAGGAACGCGTCCGGGGTGCCATCGGACGGGGCAACGAAACCGAAGCCCTTCGAGGCATTGAACCATTTCACCGTGGCGGTGACGTTCGCCTGGGTGACCTGGTGGCGGTCAAAGCTGCTGGTAGGCATCCGGGTCGGAGTGCGCGGAGGCTCGTAACCCCCCATGTCGCCGCCCCCAAAGTCGTCCCGCCGGCCCCGATCGCGGGAGCGGCTGCCATGATTATCTCGGTTCCATGCCATGTGTCGTTCTCGTCGTAGAAAAATACATACGCCCCGCGCGCACGCACGAGGCATCCCGGTCCCTGGTCGTATCGCCGCCAAGGTCAGTCTGAGCCAATATCATTACCTGAAGAGTCGCCCCGCGCCTAGGGCCTTACGGCGACTCACCCGGAATCGATGGATTATTTTTGGATGACGGCGCCGCAGGGGCGCAAATCAACCATTTGTGGAGCCATCTGATAATCGCTACCGTTATGATGGCTGAAAATACCACGTCCGACAGGAAGTGGCCGCCTTGGGCGATGCGGACGAAGCCCACCATGGCGCCAAATCCTACCGCCACCGCTACCGCCAGCGGGCGCCACGCGGGCGGTGCCAGCAGCGCCAGTGCCACCGGCCAGAAGCCTAGCGCACCATGGCCCGAACTGAACGAGCAATTTCGGTCGCATTGGTCGGTCATCACCAAGGGCGGCACGAAATAATCCGGCCCGCCGAATTCGCGGATGGTGGACGGGCGTGGCCGACCCCAGGAATCCTTCAGCAGCACGTTGACCACCAAGCCCGGCCCCACGGCCAGGGTCAGCACAACATAGGCGGTGATGCGGCGGCTTACCCCGAATATGGTGTCCTTCAGCCATTCTCCCGCCGCCCGCAGGCACAGCAGGTAGATGACGAAGCCGAACAGGATATAGGGCATGGTGCGGCGAACCCATTCGTAGAAGGGCTCGGTGCGGGCGGGAAAGAGGCCCGCCGCCGGGTCGTAAAACCACGACGACACGGTCAGGTCGATCTTGGGGAATAGGATCAACGGCACCATCAGCCCCAGCGTCCAGCGCCAGGGATAGGTTTCGACCGAATGCCACAGGCGAAGAAGCATTCCCATGGGTCAGTACCCCCTGAACCCGGACAGGCGCCAGACGGTGACGGCGCGCACATAATCCGTATGAATGGGAATGCGGATGGCGTCCAGCTTCTCGGCCGCATCAAAGCGCCGGGCCACGTCGGCGGGCAGATCGGCTGCCTCGGTCACGTAGATCAACTGGGCCTCGCCGGCGGACAGGCGGGTGGTCTGGTCGAAATGGTCGCGCACCACGCCGCTGGGGTTCCACTTCACCGCGTCGAAGGGATGGGGGCGGACGTAATAGGTCAAGGTCGCCAGCACCTTGCGCTCGTCGGCCAGCAGCCGGGCGCCGGGATGGGCGGCCAGCAGGGTTGAGACCCGCTCGCCCACGACGTCCCAGCCCTTCAGGCGCTTTTCCGGGTCGTATTTGACGCTGTCGGGCAGACCCAAGGCGACACGCACGGCGTCGTGATTGTACATCACCCCGGCGATCAGCAGGTGCAGGGCCAGAGATGCCGTCAGCCAGCGGGGCGCACGCATGGCCAGGAAGCTGACTGCCAGCAATATGCCGCCGACGAAGGCCGGCGCGGTCCAATTGGCGTTGGCGCGCGACAGGAAACTTTCCGCCGTCATCACCGCCAGCACCGGCAGGGTGAAGGCGGTGAGCAGGCGGGCCTTGGGATCAGCCCCCTTGCGGCAAGCGGCGATGACGGCCAGCACCAGGGCGGTCATCAGGATGGGGCCGAACACGCCGAACTGGCCGCCGATGAATTCCGCCAGTTTGTCGGGGTTGAACAACCCGCCCTTCAAATTGGCGTTGTCCTTGGTGTGGGCGTAAGAGACGAAGCCGTTGGCGGCATTCCACAGCAGATTGGGGGCGTAGATCAGCAGCCCCATCCCGCCCGCCAGCCACAGGCCGGGCGCCTTGAGCAGGCGGCGGGCATCCTTGTCCCACACCATCCACAGACCCAGGCAGGCCACGAAGAACGCCATGGCGTATTTGGACAGCAGGCCGAAGCCGAAGGCCAGGCCCAGCAAGACCCACCAGCGATTGGGCCCTAGGCCCCGGCGCGGCGCTTCCACCAGCGCCAGCAGGGCGGCGGTCCAGAAGAACAGGAGGAAGGGGTCGGTGGTGATCATCAGCGCCGATAGCGACACCGCCGGCATGGTGATCCAGGCCATACCGGCCCAGGCGCCCACCGTCTCATTATAAAGCGTGCGCCCCAGGGGCAGCAGCAGCAGGGCGATGCCGGTATGGGCCAGGGTGGAGCTCAGCTTGACTGCGCCCTCGCTTTCGCCGAACAAGGCGGTGGTGGCGGCGATGGCCCAGGCCACCATGGGCGGCTTGGA
>JACMLB010000101.1 GCA_014379805.1 Rhodospirillales bacterium
ATGACGTGCAGCTTGACCTGAAAGGCGCCGTCATCCTGGCTCAGCATCTGCTTGGTGGCCATCTGGAAGGCGTCGTCGGTCAACTGGGCGGGCGCGGCTCCGCTCAGCGCCATTTCCATCAGGCGCTTGATCTCGTCGTCTTCGCTTTCCTTGCCCCGCCCCACCACGCGCCGCGCGACATTGGCGATGGGGGCGGCAAGGCGCGACAACAGGCCGCTTCTGGGCCTTTTCGCGCTCATGTCAGTTCCTTTCAGGAACCGAGTTCGGTCCGGTATTGGTTCGCCAACTCGACATATTTTTCGGCAGAACGCGGGAAGAAGGCGATTTCATCGGGCTTCAGCTGGCGCATGGGCTTGGCCGGGTTGCCCGCCCACAACTCGCCCGCCTTGACCCGCTTGCCCGGCGTCACCACCGCGCCGGCGGCGACCATGGCGCCGGATTCCACCACGACGCCGTCCAGCAGGGTGGCGCCCATGCCGATGAAGCAGGCGTCTTCCAGGGTGCAGGCATGCAGCACCGCACCGTGACCGATGGTGATGTCGGACCCGATATAGGTGCCCAGCTTGCCGCCGGTGACGTGGACGACGGTGCCGTCCTGAATGTTGGTGCGTTCGCCGATGCGGATCTCGTGCACGTCACCGCGGATGACGCAGCCGAACCACACATTGGTGCCCCTGCCGATAACCACGTCTCCGATCACGGTGGCGTTGGGGGCGATGAAGCACTCGGCATCGATGGTCGGAAGCGTGCCCTTGAAGGGCAGGATCAGGCCGGACATTAAGGTGTCTCCTTGATATTCTAGCCCCTCGCCGGGCGGGCGCATCCGCGCCCTTGGCAACCGGCGAGAAGGTTCGCCGGTTACGGGAACAGCGGCTGCTGGTCGAGGCCGGTGGTCTCGGGCAGACCGAACATCAAATTCATGTTCTGCAACGCCTGACCCGACGCGCCCTTGATCAGATTGTCGATCACCGAGGTGATAATGGCCCGGCCCGGCACACGGTCGTCGAAGACGTTCATGAAGCAGAAGTTCGAGCCGCGCACATGGCGGGTCGCCGGCACGGCACCTTCCGGCAGGACCTGCACGAAGGGTTCCGCGTCGTAACGCTTGGACAGTTCGGCCCGCAGATCGGCGGCCTTGGCGCCCTTGGCCAGCTTCACATAGATGGTGGACAGCATGCCCCGGCTCATGGGCATGAGGTGCGGCGTGAAGGCGACGATCATGGGCTTGCCGGCCACTGCCGACAGCTCCTGCTCGATTTCGGGGGCATGGCGATGGCTGGCGATGCCATAGGCGTGAATGCCCTCGGTCACTTCGCAATAAAGGTTGGCTTCCTTGGCCGAACGGCCCGCGCCCGAGGTGCCCGATTTGGCATCGATGATGATGTCGTCGGCCAGGATCAGCCCGGCATGCAGCAGCGGCACCAGCGGCAACTGAACCGAGGTGGGATAGCAGCCGGGATTGGCCACCAGCCGGGCATCCTTGATGGCGGCCCGCTTCAGCTCGGTCAGGCCGTACACGGCCTCGGCCTGCAATTCGGGCGCCTTGTGGGGATGGCCGTACCAGGTGTTATAGGCGTCCAAATCGGTCAGCCGGAAATCAGCCGACAAATCCACGGTGCGCACATGGGGCGGCAGACCAGCGATGACGTCCTGCGTGGTGCCGTGGGGCAGGCAGCAGAACACCGCGTCGATCTTGCCGAAATCCACGTCGCCGATGGCAACCAGATCGGGCAGCTTCAGCATGGACAGATGGGGAAACACCGAGGCCAGAGGCTGACCGGCCTTGCGGTCGCCGGTCAGGGCTGTCATGCGGAAATTGGGATGGCGGGCGAGCATGCGCACCAATTCGGCGCCGGTATAACCGCTCGCTCCCAGAATGGCGACGCGCACTTCGGTCATCTCAAAAACCCTCCGCTCTCACATACGATAGTGGGAGCGGACGATAGCAGGGGCGGGGCAGGGGGGCAATGCGTGGTGCGCATCGCGTTGCGTCCCCCATCGCCAGGGCTGGTTACTGCGTCCCCGGATGCGGGTCAGCCGTGGGCGGCGCGACGGCATCCGGTGCGGCGACCGGCGGAGCACCGCGTACTGCATAAGGGATGTTGCCGTCGGCGTTGACCGGCGGGGATTGCTGCACCTGTCCGCTCATGGGGGCGTAATTGGTGGTGAACGGCAGCGGCGCATAAGACGGGCGCGGCGGGCTGGATTGAGGCCAGCCGGGGTGCTCGCCCGGTGCCGGGGTCAGGCGGCTGTCGCCACAAGCAGCCAGCGCCAGCGGCAGGGCCAAAAGCCAAATCTTCTTCATGGTGAAGTCCCCTATTTCCACTGGCGCATCAGGCCGTTCATGGTGTTATAGGCAAGGTTCTGGGCGATCTTGGGCAGCTTCGGCGGCTTGCGGCGCTGCTGGAAGCCGGTGCCGGTGGCGCGGAACTTATCTTCGCCCTGGGGGCCGAAAGTCTCGTCCTCGTCTTCCGCATCCCGGGGATCGACGAAGCCGGTCTCGGTGACCAGGATGGGCTTCTCCGGGTTCCATTCCTTCAAATTCTTGGAATTGACCATGGCGACAATGGCGCCGGTCTTGATGTCCAGAATGCGCAGGCGCAACTCGTAGCCGGTGCTGGACTTCCAGTTGGGCGCGACCAGCACTTCCATCAGATAGTCCACCTTGCCCTGCAGGCCGCGGACCTCGATGGTCTTTTCGCTGTCGCTGGGCATGTCGGCACCGGTGAAGCGCATCATGGCGCCGCGGTCGATGATGGTGGCGCCGGCTTCCAGGAAGGGCGCCAGGAAGGCGTCCTGGAATTCCCACTCGAAGCTTTCCGAGAACTGACCCCGGCGCTGATCCTGCACCCGGCGCTGGATTTCCATGGTGTTCTGGCTGTTGCCCGACTGGTTCAGATTGAACTCGCCCGACATGTTGGAATTATTGGTGCTGCTGTTCAGCACCCGCGTATCGGAATACCAATCCGTCAGCGCTTCCGACAATTGGCGGTTCCAGTACAGCGCCAGCTTGGGCTTGCCCCGGCCCATATAGGCTTGGGTGAAGGCACTGACCGTATCGGCTTGCGTGCCGAAGCCGGTGTCTGCCTTTTTGGCGCGCTGCAACACTTCGCCGTCGCGCACGGGCGGCCCCACCGGAACCGGCGGTTCATAGGCGGGAACGCCTTGGGCTGCGGCCATGGCGGGAAGCCCGGCGGCGATGGCCGCAAGAGCGAGACGGCGGATAGGCATCAACGGGTCTCCTTCAATTCCACCATGTAGAACTGCACGTTCTTAGCGCCCATGGACGATTCACTATAAGTATTGGTCGTCCTTGGGGCGAGATTAAGGCGCTTCCACGCGCTGACCGGCTCGGACGGCCCCTGGCCCTGGTCATAGAACTGAGTGCGGGCCTCTACCAGCAGCGGATAGTCGGTGCAATTGATGATCTGGCTGTTGACCCGCACCGTACCGGTCGGGGTGCGCTGAGCGGTCACCTGGCGCACATACAGCTTGTTGATGACGGCAAAGTCGGTGATGGACACCGAGTTCAGTGGCATTTCCATCAGCGGCGAGTTTTCACCCGGAGCCGCCGCCGGAAGTGCGACCAACTGACGCTGGGCGGCGATGCCGGACATGTTGCAGACCGAACCCGGCTCCTGCACCTGGGTGCATCCGGCCAGGGCGGTGCCGGCCAAGCCGGCAAGGGCAAAGATCACTTTCTTCATGGGAACTTTCCCCCTCATCAGGATTTGGAGTCGCTGTCGGGTTTTGGTGTGTATTCGGCAGGCTTGTCGCCGGGCAAACTCTTGGCGTCGAAGGACGGGCGCGGCGGAATGACCACCGGGCTGTACATGGTCTCAGCGGGCGCGCTGTTGGGGGCGCGGGGATTGGCCGGCATGGCGCTCTCGCCGCGCACCCAGCCCAGGCCGCAAGCGCCGGCATGGGTAACCTTCGCCTCGCGGGTGCGCACCAGCGTGCCGTCCGACGCCAGGAAATCCACTGACAGGCTGGTCACCATGGGCGGCAAGGTCAGGCTGACCGCATGGATACGGTCGGGCAGGTTATCCCAATAGCGGGTGTCTGCGTCGGCCTCGGTGGCCTCGGCGGCGGCCTTGGCCAGTAGGCCTATCAGCAACAGCGCTCCCGCAGCGGCGGCGCCATCGCGCTGCTGCTGGTAGGTATTGGCATTATTGGCGTAACTGGCGGCTATGACCGCGCCTGCCAGCGCCACGTTGCCCACCGTGTTGGTGGTGCTTTGGAACTGCGCCTTGCCGGCCAGCACGCTGTCGAACTCACGCCCGCCACGGGTCGAGGCCTGGAAGTAGATGTCCTCCAGCTGGGTCAGCGCCACCGAGCGGCTGACCTCTTGCGCCGGCTTGGGCTTCTCGCCCTTCTTGGGGGCGGGCGGGGGCACCGTATCGGTGAAGCTGATCCGCGCGGTCTCGCTGGCGCTGGCACGGCGGTATTTCAGGTATTTGGGCTTGCTGCTATTGGCATCGCCCTCGCTGAATTTGATGGGCGCGCTGCCGCTTTCCACCAGCACCAGCGTGTTGTCGGCGGTGGCGGGCAGTGGGAACTTGTCGTTGATGCCCGAGAACTCCTTGAAGTCCTCCTCGGCGGTGACGCCATTGCCACGGCAGCGTGACGCCCAGCCTTGCAGATACTGCAACAGGCCGAAATCGGCCCGGTTCTGGTCCTCGTCGGCAAAGGAATCCTGGATGAAGCCGCCCTTGAAGCTGGCCCGGGCGTTGTCGTAATCGCCGGCACGCATGTACAGCAGGCCGCGATAATAATAGGCCATAGCCCGTTCGTAGGGCTCGCCCTTGAAGTCCTTGACCATCTCCTTGGTGAACAGCCCGCGCGCCTTCTCGGCCTCGGCATTGTTCACATAGATGGACTCGATGCTCAGCAGTGCATCGTCCAACAGGCTTTCGGCCAGGGCATTGTCACCCATTTCCAAAGCGGCCAGCCCCAGGCGCATGTGGTTCAGCACCTGATTGCGCTTACCCTGGTTCAGGGTGGCCATGAAATGCTTTTGCAGCGCGGTCGGCTTGTCGGCCAGATAGGCATGGGCCAGTTCCGGCTTGACCTGAACTTCCTGTTCGCGCGCGGTTTGACAGGCAGCCAGCATGGCAGCCAAGGCCATCGACCCGGCAAGCCGCCCAACCATGGTGGCGCTGGACATGAAAAATTCCCCCAAGGCCGCCTAGCGGTAGATCACGTCATCGGTGGCGGCCTTCGAGAATTCGTAGATGCCGCTCCACACGATCTCGGCGCTTTCCAGATCGGTCATTTCGAAAATGATCTGGGTGTAGCGCTGGGTCATGCCGCTTTTCACGTCGCGGGCATCCAGCGAGGTGATGCGGCCGCCCAGCCGGTAATCGCCGCCTTTCTGAGCCGCCGCGCTGGGGTTCTTGCCCTTGTCGACGGCGCCCTGGCGCTTGATGTTGCGTTCGTTCTGCACCATGGCGGCGTTGTGGCGGGCGACGAACTGCATGCGGCCTTGGGCGGCGCGCTGCAGGCCGACGCGCAGGCGGTCGGTGATGGTGTTACGGTTGATGCGCGACGAGCTTTCGTTGACGAAGTACTCGCCGTCGACGATGACGTTGGGCGGGGATGCTGCGCCGGCCAAGCGCGGCTCGGACAGCATGTCGCGCATCATCTGGTCGGTCATGCTGATGATGTCCTGGCTTTCGATGCCCACACCCTTGACCGGACCCAGCGTGCCGGGGTCGGTATAGGTGGTGGGAGTGCCCGCTTGGTTTTGAACGGTTTGGCAGGCACTCAACATCAGCGTAGCGGCGGCCACGGTCATCAGACGGCGCATGGAAAGAAACTCCCCTAATTCGGCGAGCGCCGGTCTGGAATATCCGGGCTCTGCCCGAACGATAATGCAACCGGGGGCAGTTTACACCGGGCTTTTTTCAGCCCGTCGCGGATTTCCCTCTATGCCTTCACCGACAGATAAAAATCACTCTGATCCGCCCAGACATTGCTGGGCTGGCTGACGTGCAGCGACCAGAAGTAAGCGTGGTCGGTGCTGGAGTTTTGGATGTCCGTAGGCCATTGCAGCATCTTGGGCGCGGCACGATCGTCGAACCCGGCGGTTTGCACGGCGAATAGGGCGATTTGGTCCAGGAACCACGCGGCCTGCCCCGCCTGGGTGAAGTGAATGATGTAGTTCCGCACCATGCTGAGATAGTCCATGGTGCGCGGGGTCGGGGCGGCCAGGATGATATCGGCCCACAGGCGGCACCACGGGTCGCGATGCTCGCCTTGGACCAGAGCCAGATCGGCGTTTTCCTGGCGCACTTGCTCCGCCAACGGTGCGACGTTTCGCAGCACCACCATATCCACGTCCAGCATCAGCACCGGCCTTTGGTACTCGGCCAACAAATCGGGCAGCCGCAAGAACCGGGCGCAGGCGAAATAGGTGCGCAGTTGATCTGGAGGCAGGTCTGGCAAAGGTTCGCTGCTCAGGCGGATGGGCAGCCCCGGAAGGCGTTCGCGTAGCTGCGCCAAGCGGGCAAGCACCTCGTCATCGGCGCCGATCACATGGAAATGCAGCAGCACGCGCGGGCAGGTCTTCGCCAGCGAATTGGCCAGGGCGTCGCTGAAGCGGTGGAAATAGCCCGCGTCGCAACCGGCCATCACCACAAGATCGGCGTGCTTGGGTCCAGGCGCCACGGGGGGCGGGTCGGCGCGCAAGGGGGCTATGAAGTCGGGGGACAGGCGGATTGCCGCCTCGACGCCGCCATACTGCCGGCCCAATTCCAGGAACAGCGCATCGGCGGAACGGCTGCGCCCTTGCTCGGCCAGGATCGACGCCAAGCGGCCCATGGCGAAGGGATTGTCCGGCCATTGCGCCAGCGCCCGGCGGCACAGGGACTCCGCTTGGTTAAGGCGCCGTGCCCGGCGGTGCAGATTGGAAAGACCGATCAGGGCAACAAGGTCGCCGGCATCCTGCGCCAGCAGGGCCTCGAATTCCTCGGCAGTGATTTCCTTACCCAACTCGCCTGTCCCCAGATGGACGAAAAGCGAGCGGGCGGTGGCGTAATTGGTTCCGCCATGGCGGCACAAACCCCACGCCGCCAGCACAGGCCGACAGGCCAGCAACGGGTCGGTGGCGGCGCAGGCGATGGCGGCATCGTGCAGACGATGGGCCAAGGCGGCCACCGGTGCGCCTAAATCCGCATCCAGGCCGGGCCACAGCACTGCCGCTTCCCATGCGGCCTGAGCCGCCGCAGCGCCCTGACTTTCCCACGCCCGCCGGAACGCCATTTCCGCCAGGCTGCGGCGGATTTCAGGCAAGGCCGGGGCGACGGCAAAGGCCTCACGCAACAACGGTTCCGCCGCCGCCGCCCCATGACGGGTGAACGCGTCCACCGCGCGGTTATAGATGAGCCGGGCCAGTGTTTCCGCCTGAGCGGGCGAACGGCTGACAAGGTCCCGCAACAGGGCTTCGGCTTCGGCCAACCGCCCCGCGTTCAATGCCTCCAGGGCTGCGTCGGCGGTCATTGGCAGTCCTTTTGGAAATGGTGCAGCAAGGCGGCACGGGTACGATCCAAATCATAGCTGGCCGCCATGTGCCGCCCCGCCGCGACCATGGCCGCTGTGCCGGCGTCGCCGCTATGGATGCCGCGCACCACCTGGAATAGGCCGTCCACGCAGTCCAGCAATTGGTCGCCGTGGAACCACATTCCGTTATCGGGCTTGGCGAATTCCAGCCCGCCGATGCCGTGGAAGCCCGCCACCGCGCATCCGGCGGACATGGCCTCGATGGCAGGCAGGCCGAAGGAATCGCGATGGCCCAAGGCCAGGAACACGGCAGATTCCGCCATGATGGCCGCCGTCTCGGCCTCGGACCGTTGCTCGATGGCGACCCAAGGCACCGACCGGAACTGGGGGTATTTCTTACGGAAGGCGGTTTGGATGAAGCCTGCCTCGAAGGGCAGCTTCCGAGGAATGAAGGCGATTTGCAGCTTTTTGGCATGGGGACGGAACAGCGCGCCATCCACCGCATAGGGGACGATGTCCATGTCCGCATAGCCATAGATGCTGTGGTAAAACTGCCGGATGGACTGGCTGGATCCATAAACCTCGGAAATGCCCAAGGCACTGTGGTCGTTTAGATCAAGCAGCTTTCCGAAGGCATAAAACTGGTTCTGGCAGAACATCTGCTTGGTGGCCGGAAGCCGCAGGAAGTTGGCGATGACCGGATCGATGATCTCGTTTATCACCACCACATCCGCGGGGGAGACGCTTAAGCTTGGCCCCAGATCCACCTTGGCGTCGGATTGAAACCATGTGGGGTGGCCGTCAGGTGAAAATACCGAGGCATCCATTCCCACCCCGCGCAGAAGCTCCGCATGGCGATAGGTCGTGCGGATGCCGCCGGCGATCTGATCGCGCGGAAACGGGCAGGCGAAGATGATCCGTTTGTCCATTGCAGCCGATCACTGATTAGAACCGGTAACCCAAGCCCAATTCCAAATTGACGTCCACGAACTGGTGGGGCATCCCCAAGGGCTTGGAAGTGAAGTAAAGCACTCGCAAAGCTGGGGTCAAATGAAAGCCGGCGCCCACATCCACTTCGACACCACCCAACGCCTGCAAGCCGGCAACCCATGACGATTGCGTCTGGTCGGCATCGTCGCTGATGACCTCGCCTATGGAATAGCTGGTGTGCAGCCTTGCCCGCCCCACGCCAAGGCCGCCGCCGACGAATGGCCGCAGGGTGTCGTCCTGCCGTGGACGGTAGACAAGGTTCAGGTAACCCAGATTGGCGGACACATCGGCAACCGCCTTAAGATCGAGACGTTCATGCACGAAGCTGATCCCTTCGCCGGCCACGCCGTTGACCTCTGAATGGGCCTTGAGCCTTATGTATTCCACGCCAATGGAAACCTTGGACGAGATCAGGCGGTCGTCCCAAACGCCCAGATGAGCCACCGAGCCCCGCACGCCCAGCAAGGAATCAATGCTCAGGTTGCGGGACATTTTTCCGATGGTCCCGTCGTAATTGCCGATGCCATAGCCCCATCCGCCCTCTACCCGATAGCGGGTTGGGGTGGACGAAGTGGCTGATGCGGCGGCGGTTGGTGCTGTGGAGACAGGCGTGCTTCTGGTGGCCTCTGGCGGCGCACCCCTGTCGGATTGATCAAAGCAGGTCAGGCGCGCATGGTCGCCGTTCAGGCGCATGCACGCGGCGGATTTGCCCATGGTCCATGACAGGCGCTCATGGCATGCAAGGCGGCCATAGGCATTCGCCTCCCCCTGGCACCCATCGGCCAGGACGGCTGCCGGCCACAGCCAGACCGACAGAAATGCCCCCCGCAACCACAGCCCCACAGTCACCCCCTAATCGCTGCGCCGCATGCTACATCCATTCCCAGCAGCACGCCATGCGGTCTACACACAATGTCTAATGAGTGAATATTTTCCCCAGCGAAAGCCCTGATCAGGCGGTCTCTTCCCCATATTTAGCAGCCCAAGAGATGTATTCACGCTAGCCCTACAGCCTTGACGGAGTGCATGGCGGGCCTGTACTTTTACGAGCAACCTGCCCGCAGGAATTTTATCTGCATGTCCTGAGCACCCGCAAATCACCAAAAATTTGCGAGCTGTGCCCGTGTTTGTAACGGGAGTGGCCCTTTGTGGCCTGCTCTCTTGACCGTTATCCGGGACCTTTCCAGGGGATCTCGGCCTTATTCGCGCGGCAGTGGGCAGCCCCCACAGCCGGTCATCCAGGGGGACTTCCATGACGACGATCTTGGCCAATTACAATTCCGCTGAGCTGCAAGCTGCCCTCGATTCTGCCAAGATCACCATGGAAACCCTGTTCAATCCGGTGGATTTCTCCGCCCTGGGCGGGATGGATTTCTCCGGCACGCCGCTAAGCCTGACCAGCACCAAGCTGGTCCTGGGGGGCAGCCAGACCGGCGTCTACGCCGTGTTCTCCGGCTCGGGCCTGGGCTACAATCTGTCGTCCAACACGCCGACCGGCACCATCACCTCGCTTGATCTGTATCAGGATGGCGTTTACAGCGGCTCGCCGGGCTATACGGTCACCGGCACGCCGGTCGCCAAGCTGACCCTGAGCGGCAGCCAGCTTCAGATGAAGCTGTACGACCCCGCCGGGTCGGGCACGGTGCTTAGCACCATGACCATTACCGGCACCCTGCCGACCAGCGCCGCCGGTGCCGCCGCCCTGTTCGGCTTCAACGTGGACGGCGTCGAGATCAGCGGTTCTGGCACCTTTGCCATGACCTCGCTGAACTACACGGATTCCAAGGGCAACATCTTCGACCTCGGCTCCACCGGCCTGACCGTCACCGTCCCCGCATCGGTGACCGGCGCCCATGGCTACAAGCTGGTATTGGCGGGCAATTTCGCCACCACCCTGACCGCTGCCAACATCAAGACCATCCTGGACGGCAGCTTGACCCCGCTGAGCCAGTCGGTGACCTCGGTCAAGTTCTTCGACACCACGACTGACGCCGCGTTGGCCTCGCCGCTGACCTCCATCACCGGCCTGCCCGCCGGCGTCACCTTGGGGATGTTGCTGCAGGATTTGCAGTACAGCAATTTCAGCAATCTGTTCACGTCCCAAGACGTGTTCAACGCGTCGGGGGTAACCGACGGCATCACCATGAATCTGGGCAATCCCCTGGATAGCACCGCCCAATTCGCGGTTTCGACCATCATTGGCGGCTCGGGCGCCGACACGCTGACCGGCGGCACCGGCAGCGAGACCATTATGGGTGGCGCCGGCAATGACGTCCTGAGCGGCCAAAATGCGGGCGGTATCAGCCTGACCGGCAAGGTGCTGTGGGGCGACAGCGGTATCAATGAGCTGGGCAACATTACGGCCATGTCCGATGACGGGAAGTATGTGTTCTTCACATCCCCCGACAGCCGCTTGGCATCAGGTACGCTGGGCATCGGCAACACCGCCGAGGGCACCAATACCGGTACGTGGAATCTTTACAAATACGACACCACTAACGGCACCGCTACCAAGATGAACGTGACCCCGGTGACAGGGGGCGCCGCCTATTCTGGCACCCAGGGTGTCAGCCCATATTATGGCGATAAATTTTCCATTAACGCAGATGGTTCAATAGTTGCTTTTACCGTTGGCGGCTGGGGATTGTACTACAATAGTGCGGGCACTGTTAGGTATATTGGCGGTTCCGATCATAACGGCGTCCGAGTGGTTGGAAATGACATCTTTTATGGAACTGGCGGGCATGTTCTCCGCTACAGCACGACGACCGAGATAACCACGCTGCTTGCCAACGGTAGTTATTCTGCTGTATCCGCAGACGGCACTAAGATAGCAGTATATGATGGTTATTCCACAGTAAACGTGTTTTCTGGGGCGGATACTGCTACGAGTGTTATTGTCGGTTCAACTGATTATTCCATATCACTCGGCGGCGATTATCGGCTTTATGGTTTTAGTAACGACGGAAAATATTTGCTGAGCGGAAATGCCAGCGGCAGCACCATTCGCCTGTGGAACCTCACCACCGGCACCGAGTTGCTCGGCGGCATTCAGGTCAGCAATTGGGCGCGGACGAGCCTGTCGGCTGATGGCCGGTACGTGATTTATCAAACCGCCCAGGACGATCCTCGCGGCGGGTATCTTGTCTATCAATACGACACGACGAACGGCCAGCAGACGCTGATTTCCGCCGCTGCCAATGGCGGCACGGACGGCACCATCTGGGGCACGGCGATTTCCGCTAGCGGCCAGTATGTGGGCATGATCGGTTCGGCAAATCTGCTGGGCGTCAGCGCAGACAACGTGTCTGAAGTGCTGGTCTATGACCGCAACGCGGCGGAGCCCGGCGAAACCTCGGTTGATACCCTGATCGGCGGGGCTGGGGCCGATACACTGACCGGCGGCAACGGCAAGACTGTCTACATGTATAACGGTGTGGCCGAAGCTGGCGACACCATCACCAACTTCGAAAGCGGAACCGACAAGATCTCGCTGTCGGGCGGTGCCGTCTGGGGCCTGGGCAGCAACCTGCAGGTTTATTCGTCCGTGCAGCCGGGTCTGACCACCGCCTATCTGTATTTCAGTGCCAATCAGCTGCACTACGTCGATGCACTCGACGTGGACACGATTATCGCCACCACCACCGGCGCCACGGTATCGACCGGCGATGTGATCACATCGCAAAACATCTATGCCCCCACCGGCAGTGCAATTATCAACATGACCGCTCAGCCCATGGTGGATGTGGTCAGGGCGGCGGTCGCCGGCACTACCTTCATCACCGGAACCAGCAATCTTTCGTCCACGGGCACGGTCGTCGGTTCGGCGGGGACGGATACCCTGCAATACACCGACACCCAGGTCGATCTCAGCGGTTTGACGCTGTCCAGCGTTGAAGTCATCAAAGGCCCCGCCAACGGCGCCAGCAGCTTCACTCTGTCCCAGGGCAATCTGGCCACGGGGGGGTCGGTGCTTGGCAACGCCGACAGCAACACCATCGTTGCGGCGGGCAGCAGCCTGAACCTGAGCAACACCACCCTGAGCAGCATCGAGGTGATCAAGGCCGGTCTGACCACGGCCACCACCTTCACGGTGGATCAGCTTGATCTGGCCACCAACGGCTCGGTCGTCGGCTCTGACAGCATCGACACCCTGATCGTGAACGGCACGACCGTCAATCTGGGCGCGACCACCCTTTCCAGCGTGGAAATCATCAAGGCGGCCACCGCTGGGGCCACCACCTTTACCTTGGCCCAATCGGCGCTGGGCGCGAACAGTTCGGTGATCGGCACCGCTGGTGCGGACATTATCTCTGCCGCAGGCTCCAGCCTGGATTTGAGCACCACCACGCTCTCCAGCATCGAGACCGTCAAGGCCGGCCTGACCACCGCCACCACCTTCACTTTGTCCCAGGGCAATCTGACCTCGGGCGTGGTGTCGGTGCTGGGCACCGGCGGCAGCGACACCTTGGTTGCGTCGGACACCAGCCTGAATCTGGGCACCACCACCCTGACCAGCATCGAAGTGCTGAAGGCCGGGAATGTGGGCGACACCACGTTCACGGTTAATCAGGCTGATCTGAACAGCAACATCGTTTCGGTGGTGGGCAATACGGGCACCGATACCCTGGTGACCGCCGACACCACCATCACCCTGGCCAACGTCAGCCTGTCCAGCGTCGAGGTGCTCAAGGCGGGCAGCACCAGCGCCACCACATTCACCGTGGATCAAGCCGATCTTGCCACCGGCGGCTCGGTGGTCGGCAATGCGGGGACGGACACTCTGGTGGTCACCGGGACCAGCCTGAACCTGGGCGGCACCACCCTGTCCAGTGTTGAAATCATCAAGGCGGGCAACGGGGCAATCACCACCTTCACCGTGGATCAGGGCGATCTGGCCACCGGCGGCAGCATCATCGGCAGCGGCGCGGTGGATACCTTGGTGGTCAACGACGCCATGGTTGATCTGAGCGCCACCACCCTGACCAGCGTGGAAGTCATCAAGGCGGGCGCCGGCGCGGCCACCAGCTTCACCTTGGCCCAGAGTGATCTGGTCGCCAGCGGCAGCATCATCGGCACCACCGGCCTGGACACCATCGTCACCGGCGGGACCAGCCTGAACCTCAGCACTACTACGCTGAGCGGCATCGAGGCGCTGCGCGTGGGCACCACCGGCGCCACCACGCTGACCGTGGCCCAGAACAATCTGATGGCGAACGGTTCGGTCACCGGCAATACCGGCACCGACACTTTGGTTGCCGCCGGCACCACCCTGGACCTGAGCAGCACCAACGTCTCGGACGTCGAAGTATTGAAGGCCGGCATTGCCGCCGCCACCATCTTCACCGTCAATCAGGCCGATCTGGCCACCAACGGCTCGGTGGTCGGCAATGGCGGCGTCGACACCCTGGTGGCGATGGACACCACCCTTGACCTTAGCACCACCACCCTGTCCAGCATCGAAATGCTGAAAGCGGGCAATACCGCCAGCACCATTTTCACCGTCGCCGCTGGCAGCAAGCCCACCAACGGCACTGTGGTCGGCAATCTCGGCACCGACACTCTGGTGGTCAACAACACCAGCATCACCCTGACCGACCTTACCTTGTCGGGTGTGGAAGTGCTGAAAGCCGGCATGGCCACGGCCACCACCTTCACCGTGGATCAGCTTGATCTGGCCACCAACGGCTCGGTCATCGGCACCGCCGGCACCGATACCTTGATTGTGGCCGGCGCCACCGTCAATCTGGGCACCACCACTCTGTCCAGTATCGAAATCATCAAGGCGGCCACCGCTGGGGCTACCACCTTCACCTTGGCCCAATCGGCTCTGGGCACGGGCAGTTCGGTGATCGGCACCGCTGGTGTGGACATTGTCGTCGCCGCTGGTTCCAGCCTGGATTTGAGCACCACCACGCTCTCCAGCATCGAGACCATCAAGGCCGGCCTGACCACGGCCACCAGCTTCACCGTGGACCAGTCCGATCTGGCGGCCAACGGCTCGGTCATCGGCACCGCCGGAGTTGACACCCTGGTCGCCGAAGGCACCACGCTGACCTTGACCGGCACCACTCTGTCCAGCATCGAAGTGCTGAAGGCGGGCAATGTGGGCGGCACCACCTTCACCGTCGATGCGGTGGATCTGGTCAGCGGCGGCGCGGTCACGGGCAATGCGGGCCTGGATACCCTGGTGGTTGCGGGCGCCGTTGTGGATTTGAGCGCCACCACCTTGTCCAGCGTGGAAGTGATCAAGGCGTCGAGTGCCGCCAACACCGTCTTCACCTTGAATGGCGCGGACTTCGCCGCTGGCGGATCGGTGGTCGGCAATGTGGGCACCGACACCATCATCACCGTGGGTGGCTCTATCGATCTGAGCACCACCATCCTGTCCAGCATCGAAGTGGTCAAGGCCGGAACCACCGCCACCACCTTCACCGTTAACCCCTCCAGCCTGCCGTCCTCCATCGTCGGCACGGCGGGCATCGACACCATCGTTGCCGACAGCGCCCTGGACCTCAGCGCCACCAGCCTGTCCGGTATCGAGGTCATCAAGTCGACGCTATCCAGCGGCAATATCACGGTCAATCAGGCCAATCTGGTCTCGGGCGGCGCGGTGACCGGAAACGCCGGCACCCTGACGCTGACCGGCAGCACCATCGACCTCAGCAAGACCACTTTGTCAGGCATTGCCACGGTCAATGCCAGCGCGGTCACCGGCACCAGCACGCTGAACGGCGGCGTGGGCGGCCAGACTCTGACCGGCGGCACGGGCGCGACCACCTATATTTACAACGTGGCGGCTGATGGCGGCGACACCATCACCAATTTCCGCGTCGGCACCGACAAGGTGCTGTTCAGCGGCACCTGGGCCTTGGGCGGCAATTGGATCAGCAACTTCGGTACGGCCTATAACGGCATGCAGGCGCAGCCGTACCTGTACGCCACTGCCAATGAGGTTCATTACGTCAGCGCCACCGGCACAGACACGCTGGTTGCGACTACGTCCGGTGCGACCCTGACCAGCGGCGACGTCACCGTCCGTTCCAACGTGGCGCAGGCCAATTCCGGTGCCGTCAATCTGAATTCCGGCAGCTATTCGGGCTTCGTCCTTAGCGGCTTCGACACCTCGCTGCCGACCGATCTGTTCCAGGCGATGTCCACGACGGCCACCACCGTCACCGCCAGCATGACGGCGCTATCGCCCTATTCCACGCTGATCGGCTCGTCGGGCGCCGACATTCTGGGGTTCACCGACACCCAGGTCGATGTCAGCCGCATGACCTTGACCAGCATTGAAACGCTAAGGGCCAACAACGCCCTGGCCACCACCTTCACCGTGGCCCAGGGCAATCTGGCCACCAATGGCTCGGTGGTCGGCAATGCCGGTATCGACACGCTGATTGCCACGGAAGCCAGCCTGAACCTCGCCAACACGACGCTGACCAGCGTCGAAGTGATCAAGGCGGGCAACACGGCGGCCACCACCTTCACCGTGGATCAGCTTGACCTTGCCACGGGCGGTTCGGTGATCGGCAACGTTGGGGTGGACACCCTGGCGGCGGTGGGCAACACGCTGAACCTGAACGCCACCACTCTGTCCAGCGTCGAGGTGCTGAAGGCCAATTCCACTGCGGCCACCATCTTCACCGTGGATCAGGCCGATCTGGCCTCGGGCGGTTCCATCATCGGCAATACTGGAATGGACACCGTGGTCGCCGCCGGTGCCGCGCTGGACCTGACCGGCACCACCCTCTCCAGCATCGAGATGCTCAAGGCCGGGTTGGGCTTGGCGAGCAATTTCATCGTGGACCAGGCCGATCTGGCCACCAATGGTTCGGTCGTCGGCAACGGCGGGATCGATACCCTGACCGTTAATGACGTCAGCATTAATCTGACCGCGACCACCTTGTCGGGTATCGAGGTGCTTGCGGCCGGCAT
This sequence comes from Rhodospirillales bacterium, assembly GCA_014379805.1. Classification (GTDB taxonomy): domain Bacteria; phylum Pseudomonadota; class Alphaproteobacteria; order Rhodospirillales; family Magnetospirillaceae; genus Magnetospirillum. The sequence goes on from JACMLB010000101.1 coordinate 16,429, forward strand.
TGATGCGGCGACGGTGTTCACGGTGGATCAGACGGATCTGTCGGCCCGCGTCATCGGCACCAGCGGGCTGGATACCCTTGTGACCAACGGTGCAATGCTGGATCTCAGCGCTACCGTGCTGTCGGGCGTGGACGTGCTGCAGGCCGGGACGGCGGGCCCGACCACCTTCAAAATTGATCAGGTGGATTTGCTTCCGGGCGGCTCGGTGGTTGGTAATGCCGGCGCCGATACTCTGGTTGCCATGGGGACCACCCTGACTTTGGCGTCCACCACCTTGTCCAGCGTCGAGGTGATCAAGGCGGGCAATGCGGGGGCGACCACGCTGACGCTGGCCCAGGCCAATCTGGCTTCCAGCGGTTCGGTGCTTGGCAATACCGGCATCGACACGCTGGTGTTGACCGACACGTCGGTGGATTTGACCGGCACCACCCTGTCGTCCATGGAGGTCGTCAAGGCGGGCGCCAGCACCGCCACCACCTTCACCGTCAATCAGGGCAATATGACCGCGTCGCTGATCGGCACCGGCGGTTTGGATACGCTGATCGCTGCAAGCACGTCCCTGAACCTGACCGGCACCACCCTGTCCAGCATCGACGTGCTGCAGGCGGGCGCCGGGGCGGCGACGGTGTTCACCGTGGCCCAGAGCAACCTGTCCTCCGTCGCTTCGCTGGCGGGCATTTCCTCCATCGCGGGCTCGACCGGTCTGGACACCCTGGTGGTGACCGGCACCACCGTTGATCTGACCAACATCGCCTTGTCCTCCATCGAGGTGGTCAAGGCCAGCGGCACCACGGCGACCACCTTCACCATGAGCCAAGCCGGTTTGCTGGCGGGCGGCACGGTGGTGGGCTCGTCGGGTCTGGACACCCTGGTGGTGACCGGCACCGCAGTGGATCTGAGCAAGACCACCCTGTCGTCGCTGGAAGTGATCAAGACGGCCAGCGCCAGCCCCACCAGCATCACCGTGGTTCAGGCCGATCTGGCCACCGGCGGCACCATCATCGGCAATACTGGAGTGGACACCCTGATCGCCGCCGGGGCCAATTTGGACCTGACCGCGACCACCCTGACCAGCGTGGAAGTGCTTAAGGCTGGCGCGCGCGCCGCCACCACCTTCCTAGTGGATCAGGCCGATCTGGCCATCAGCGGCAGTGTCATCGGCTCGGCCGGCAGGGACACCCTGGTGGCCGTCGGCGGCATCCTTGACCTCAGCAAGACCGCCGTTTCCGGTGTCGAGGTTCTGAAGGCCGGCACCGCCACCGCAACCGCTTTCACCGTGGATCAGGCCGATCTCGCCACCGGCGGCACCGTCATCGGCGCCCGCAACAGCGACACCCTGATCGTCTCCGGCACCAGCCTGGACCTGACCAATACCACTCTTTCCAGTGTGGAAGTGATCAAGGCGGGCACCGCGGCGGCCACCACCTTTACCGTGGATCAGGCCGATCTGGCCACCAGCGGCAGTGTCATCGGCACCGGTGCGGTGGATACCCTGGTGGTCAAGGACGCCATGGTGGACCTTGGCGGCACCACCCTGTCCAGCGTGGAAGTCATCAAGGCGGGCGCCAATGCGGCCACCAACTTCTCACTGACCCAGGCCGCCCTGGTCGCCACCGGCGGCTCGGTCATCGGCACCGCCGGGCTGGATACCATCGTCGCCGCCGGCACCAGCCTGAACCTCAGCGCCACCACGCTGAGCGGCATTGAGGTGCTGCGCGTGGGCACCACCGGCAACACCGTGCTGACCGTGGCTCAGAGCAATCTGATGGCGAACGGTTCGGTCACCGGCAATACCGGCACCGACACCCTGGTCATCACCGGCGCCTCGCTGGACCTGACCAGCACCATCGTCTCGGATATCGAAGTGCTGAAGGCCGGCACCGCCGCCGCCACCACCTTCACCGTCAATCAGGCCGATCTGGCCACCAACGGATCGGTGGTCGGCAATGTGGGCATCGACACCCTGGTGGTCGCCGGCACCAGCGTCGACCTCAGCGCCACCACCCTGTCCAGCGTGGAAATCATCAAGGCCGGCGCCGGCGCCACCACCTTTACCCTGACCCAGGACGATCTGGCCGCCGTGGGCGGTTCGGTTATCGGCTCCAGCGGTTGGGACACCATCGCCGCCGCCGCCACCACGCTGGATTTGTCAGCCACCACCCTGTCGGGCATCGAGGTAATCCGGGCCGCCAATGTGGGCGACACCACCTTGGCGGTGGCCCAGGCCAATCTGTTCGTGGGCGGCGCAGTGACCGGCAACACCGGCACCGACACCCTGCTTAGCAAGGCCGCCAGCCTGGACCTGACCGGCACCACCCTGTCGGGCATCGAAGTCCTCAAGGCAGGCCTCACCGTCGCCACCACCTTCACCGTGGATCAGGCCGATCTCGCGGTCGCCGCCTCGGTGGTGGGCAATGCGGGTGTGGACACCCTGGTGGTGTCCGGCACCTCGGTCAATTTGGGCGCCGTCACCCTATCGGGCATCGAAGTGCTCAAGGCGGCCACAATCGGGGCCACCACCTTCAGCGTGGATCAGGGCGATCTGGCCGCTAACGGCTCGGTAATCGGCAATTCGGGCATCGATACCCTGGCTATCTTGGGCACCGGCCTGAACCTCACCGCCACCACGCTGACCAGCGTCGAGGTGATCAAGACCGCCAATGCCGCCAGCACCACCATCACCGTGGATCAGCTTGATCTGGCCATGGGCGGCTCGGTGCTGGGTAATGCGGGCACCGACACCTTGGTGGCCGCAGGCACCAGTCTGAACCTGAACACCACCACGCTTAGCGGCATCGAGGTGATCGCAGCGGGCAGCACTAGCGCCACCAGCTTCACCGTGGATCAGGCTGATCTGGCCAGCGGCGGTTCGGTGGAGGGTAATGCCGGGACGGATACCCTGATCGCCGCCGGGGCCAGCCTGGACCTGACCGGTACCACCCTGTCCAGCCTGGAAGTCATCAAGGCGGGCAACGGGGCGGCCACCACCTTCACCGTGGATTTGGCCGATCTGGCCAGTGGCGGCAGCGTGGTCGGCACTGGCGCGGTGGACACCCTGGTGGTTAAGGACGCCACGGTGAACCTGACCGCCACCACCCTGTCCAGTGTCGAGGTCATCAAGGCGGGCACCACGGGCGACACCACCTTTACGGTGGACCAGAGCGATCTGACAATCGGCGGCTCGGTGATCGGCAATGCCGGCACTGACGCCCTGGTGATTTCCAGCACCGCCCTCAACTTGACCGGCACCACCATGTCGGGGATCGAGGTGATCAAGGCGGGCGCCGCCACGGCCACCACCTTCACCGTGGATCAGACCGATCTGGCCACCGGCGGCAGCGTCGTCGGCACGGTCGAAAACGACACCCTGGTGGTGACCGGCGCCACGGTCAATCTGGGCGCCGTCACCCTGTCCAGCGTCGAAGTGCTGAAGGCGGCGACCGCCGGGGCCACCCTCTTCACCGTTGACCAGACCGATCTGGCCAGCGGCGGCAGCGTGGTCGGCAGTGCCGGGATCGACACTTTCGCCATCCTCGGCACCAGCCTGAACTTGACCGCCACCACCCTGTCGAGCATCGAGGTGATCAAGGCCGCCAATACCAGCGGCACCACCTTCACCGTGGATCAGCCCGATTTGGTTGCGGGCGGTTCGGTGGTGGGCAATATCGGCACCGACACCCTGACGATCGCAGGCACTACCCTGAACCTGACCGCCATCACCCTGTCGGGGGTCGAGGTGATCAAGGCCGGCAATGCCGCCGATACCATCATCACTCTGGACCAGACCGATCTGTTCCTCAACGGCTCGGTCGTGGGCAATAGCGGCGTGGACACCCTGGTGGTCACCGGCACCGCCATCGACCTGAGCAAGACCACCCTGTCCGACATGGAAGTGATCAAGGCGGGCGCTACCACCGCCACCACTTTCACCCTTACTCAGGCCGATCTGTACAGCAACGGCTCGGTCCTCGGCACGGCCGGAATCGACACCATCGTCGCCGCCGGCAGCGGCCTCGACCTCAGCGCCACCACCCTGAGCAGCATCGAAATCGTCAAGACCATGTCCACCACCGGCGCCAGCCTGTTCGGCTCGGTTGGGGCGGAAACCCTGATGGGCGGCACCGGCGCCGACACCTTGAACGGCGGCGACGGCACCGATACCCTGATCGGCGGCGGCGGCAACGACACCTACGCCTTCAATGCCGGGAATTTCGGCACCGACACCGTGGTCAACACCGGCGCCACCGGTCTGCTCGACCTCAGTGCCACTACCGCCAGCCTACAGAGCATCAGCCGTAGCGGCACCGGCAACGTCAATGCCACGCTCAGCTTCACCAGCGGCAACGCCATCACCGCCGCCAACCAGTTCGCCGCCATCGGCACTGCCGGTGCCGGTGCGGTGGGCTCGGTCAAGCTGGCCAACGGCGTGACCTACACCATGCTGGCCGGCCTGACCGATACGGGCAACGGCAATTCCATTCTGGTCGGCACCAGCGGCGCCGACACCTTGACCGTCAGCGGGGCAGGCGACGATCTGTTGTTCGGTGGCGACGGCAACGACACCTATGTGGTCGGCAATAACAGCTTCGGCACCGTCACCGTGCAGGACGGCGCCGGCACCGACAGCCTGGACGTGGGTTATGTCTCCACCCCTCTGGCCTTCGTCTCGCGCAGCAACGGCGGCAGCGATCTGACCCTGTCCTACGGCGCGGGCAAGACCGTCGCCGTCACCAACCAATTCAACGGTCAGGCCGTCGAAACCCTTCTGACCCCCTATCAGTCCTACACTATCCAGGCCGGGCTGACCGCCACCAGCGGCAACAACCTGATCGTCGGCCTGAACGGCACCGCCAACATCATTAGCGCCGTCGGCAGCACCGGCACCAACCTGCTGTTCGGCGGCGACGACGCCGACACCATCACCGGCGGCGGCGGCGACGATTTCCTGGATGGCGGCACCGGCGCCAACACCCTGATCGGCGGCGGCGGCAACGACACCTTCTCCACCGCCAACGCCCTTGCCGGAACCACCAACCTGCTGACCGGCGGCGCCGGCAACGACACCTTCCTGCTGGGCGGTGCCGGAACCACCACCATCGACGCCAGCGCCGGCGGTGCCGACACCTACACCCTCAGCGATAGCTTCGGCGCCGTGACCATCAACAACTCCCTGCGCAGCAGCGGCAGCGTCGTCAATATCGACAACCAGATCACCTCGGATCCGGTCAGCTTCACCCGCTCGGGCAACGATCTGGTCATCGGCTTCAGCGATGGCACCAGCACCCTGACCATCGCCAACCAGTATGACGGCGCGGGTCACGGCATTGCCTCCATCACCGGCCACGGCCAGACCCTGACCATCGAAAGCACCGGCCTGACCGGCGGAACGGACAGCGCCATCATCGTCTCCGATGACAGCGACAGCATCATCACCGGCAGCACCGCTGGCGGCGACATGCTGTTCGGCGGCGCCGGCAACGACACCATCACCGGCAGCACCGCTGGTGGCGAAATGATGTCTGGCGGCGCCGGCACCGACACTATGACCGCTTATGGCGCTCACAACGCCCTGGCCGGCGGCGCGGACGCCGACACCCTGACCGGCGGCACCGGCGTCACCGTCTTCCATTACAACGATGCCAGCGAAGGCGGCGACACCATTACCAACTTCAAGGCGGGCGATAAGATCACCGTGGTCAGCGCCAACTTCTCCGGCCTGACCGCCGGAACCCTGGCGGCGTCCAACTTCGTCAGCGCCAGCGGCGCCACCGCCGCCACCGCCGCCGCAACCTTCCTTTACGACACCGCCAGCCACACCCTGTCCTTCGATGCCGACGGCACCGGGGCCGGCACCGCGGTGACCATCGCAACCTTCAGCAATAACGCCGCAATCACCAGCAACGATCTCCTGGTGGTGAACAAGACCTTGGGCTGAGCATAAAGAGGCCGGGCCGCAGCCCGGCCCTTTTCCGAAACCTTAGCGATTTCTGACCAATGTCGTGGTAGAAGCCTGACGGGTGGCATGAGTGCCATCCGTCAGAATTCCGGTAAGTGAGCTGTGATTACATGACCGCTGATGTCGCAGCACCTTTGAAAGCCAGTGACACCGGCCTGCAATGCCTCGTCATCATTGCGGGAATTCATCAGGTAAACACCTCCGTCGAAGCCCTGCGGCATGAGCACGCCCTGGGCGATGGCACGCTCAGCAATACCCATCTGGCGGAATTGGCGGGCCGTCTGGGATTCAAGGCCAAGGTGGTCAGCCACACCGCGGCGCCCTCCAAACTCAATGCGTTCCTCTCCCGTTTGACCGGCAGACCGGCAACCGGCGGCCCCATCGATCTGGCGGCGTTCCGGGCGGTCTTCCCGGCGCTAGCGCGGCTGAACAACGGCAATGTGGTGGTGCTGGCCGGTTTGCAGGAGCAGAACGGCGAAACCCGTGTGGGCTTCATCGACCCGCTGGCCAACACCCAGGGCGTGGTATTCCTGCCGCGTGCTGTGTTCGAGGCGGAATGGAGCGGCCAGCTGATCCTGATCCAGCGCCGCTACCGCCTGGACGATACCAAGCAGCCCTTCGGTCTGCGGTGGTTCGTGCCGGAAATCCTGCGTCATAAAGAACTGATGCGCGACGTCATCCTGGGCGCCCTGGCGATCCAGCTATTGGGCTTGGCCCCCGCCATCTTCCTGCGCGTGGTACTGGACCGCGTCCTGGTGCATCAGACCTGGGCGACCTTGGTGGTCCTCACCGTGGGCGTGCTGCTGGCGCTGGCGTTCGAGAGTCTGTTCGTCTACCTGCGGCAATACATCATGCTGCAGGCCACCAACAAGATCGACATCTCGCTGGCGACCCGCATCTTCGCCCATCTGCTGCGCCTGCCCATCTCGTATTTCGAGGCGGTCCCCGGCGGCGTCACCGTGCGCCACCTGCAACAGTCCGAGAAAATCCGTGGCTTCCTGACCGGCCGCTTGCTGACCGTCGCCCTGGAAACCACCACCTTGCTGGTCTACCTGCCGCTGCTGTCTTATCTCAGCGGCAAACTGACGCTGGTTGTGCTGGGCTTCGGCGCCCTGATCGGCGCCATCGTGCTGGCGCTGGTCGGGCCGTTCCGTAGCCGGTTGCAGGCGCTTTACAATGCCGAGGCCGAACGTCAGGCCATGCTGATCGAAACCGTGTCCGGCATGCGCTCCATTAAAAGCCTGACCCTGGAACCCGGTCAGACGCAAAACTGGGAAGAGCGCTCGGCCAAGGCGGTGGAGTTGCACAACCGCGTCGGCACCATTGGCGCCGCCGGTTCCGCCCTGACCAGCTTTCTGGAAAAGGCCATGTCCATCGTGGTGGTGGCCGTGGGCGCGGTGGACGTGTTCTCCGGCACGCTGAGCGTCGGCGCGCTGATCGCCTTCCAGATGCTGGCGGGCCGGGTGATCTCGCCCTTGGTCCAAGCGGCCTCGCTGGTGCAGGACTACCAGGACACGGCGCTGTCCGTCCGCATGTTGGGCGAGGTCATGAACCGGCCGCCGGAACCGCGCTCGGAAGGCGGCTTGCGCCCCAAAGTGGTGGGCGAAATCCAACTGGACCGGGTGACCTTCCGTTATGCGCCCGGCGGCACCCCGGCCTTGGATCAGGTCGGTATGCGCATCGCCGCAGGCAAGGTGGTCGCCATCGTCGGCCGCAGCGGCTCGGGTAAAAGCACCATCGCCAAGTTGTTGCAGGGACTTTACCCGTTGCAGGACGGCGTCATCCGCGTCGATGGCGTGGACACCCGTGAATTCGATCTGACCCATCTGCGGCGCAATATCTGTGTGGTGCCCCAGGACACCTTCATCTTCCGTGGCACCGTGCGCGCCAACATCGCCCTGACCAACCGTTCAGCCTCGTTCGAAGAGGTGGTGGCGGCGGCCCGTCTGGCCGGTGCCGATGAATTCATCGAACGCCTGCCCAACGGCTATGACACCGAGTTGGAAGAAGGCGGCCAGAACCTGTCGGGCGGGCAAAAGCAGCGTCTTGCCATCAGCCGCGCGTTGCTGCTGCGTCCGCCAGTGCTGATCCTGGACGAGGCCACCAGCGCGCTGGACCCCGATAGCGAAGCCATCTTCCTGGACAATTTGGCGGGCATTTCGGCGGGTCGCACCACTCTGATCATTTCCCACCGCCTGAACACCCTGACCAGCTGCGACGCCATCGTGGTGCTGGAGCGTGGACAGATCGTCGATGCGGGGTCCCATAATGAGCTGATGGCGCGCTGCGCCATCTACCAACATCTTTGGAAAAGACAGAACAGACATGCTTCCTGAAGAAGCCATCGAGTTCCTGTCACCGGCTGAGGCCATCGCCCAGCGCCCGGTGTCGCGGTTCGCGCGCTCGACGCTTCATCTGGCGGCGGCGGCCGTGGCCGTTGCGGTGGTGTGGGGCAGCTTCGCCACCGTCGAGGAAATCGTCTACGCCCACGGTAAGATCAAGAATGTGGAGCGCACGGTGGTCATCCAGCCGCTGGAGACCTCCATCATCCGGCAAATTCACGTGCGTGAAGGCGAGCGGGTGACCCGTGGCCAGGCTTTGGTTACCCTGGACCCCACCTTCACCGGCGCAGATCTGGCGCAGAACGAGGGACGCTGGCGCAGCCTTGCCAGCCAGCAGCGGCGCGTCGAAGCCGAACTGACCGGCAAGCCGTTCAAGGCGGACGAGCAGTGGGATACTGCCCAGGCCGAGCTGTATGCCGAGCGCAAACGCAATCACGAATCCCGCCTGCGCTCGCTGGATTCGGTGATTGCCCGCACCCGTGCCGAGTTGGAGACGACCCGGCGTTCGGCGGAATTGCTGACCGAACGCCAGACCACCGCCACCGACGTCGAACGCATGCAGGAAGATTTGTTCGACAAGAAGGTGGGCTCGCGGCTGAAACTGTTGGCAAGCCGCGATCAGCGTCTGGCGGTGGAGCACGATCTGGCGCAGGCCAAGGACCGCCTTCAGGAATTGCGCCACACCTTGGCGACCGCCACCGCCGACCGCGAAAGCTTTGTCCGCGAGTGGCAGCAAAAGCTGAACGAAGAGCGGGTAAGCGTTGACCGCGATTTGGGCCAAGCGGCGGAATCCCTGGAAAAGGCCCTGCACCGCAACGATCTGGCGGTGCTGACCGCGCCCGCCGACGGCATCGTGCTGGAAGTCGCCAAGCGCTCCATTGCGTCCGTGGTCCGCGAAGCCGAGCAGCTGGTTACCATCATGCCGCAGGACGCCCAGGTGGAGGTGGAAGCCCAGGTGGACAGCAGCGAAGTGGGCTTGGTTGCCGTTGGCACGCCCGCACGCGTCAAGGTGGACACCTTCCCCTACCAGAAATTCGGCACGCTCAACGGAACCGTCAGCGTCGTCAGCATGGATTCGTTCAACCGCGATAGCAGCAACAGCAGCAACAGCATGGCACCGGGCAAGGAAGGGCCGTCCTTCTTCACCACCCACCTGACCTTGGGTTCCGAACGCCTGCACTTTGAAGGGGCAGTGGCGCCGCTGCGTCCCGGCATGACGGTCACCGCCGAAATCATCATCGGCCGCCGCTCCATCATGTCCTATCTGCTGCGCCCCTTGGCGGAGACGGTGGACGAGTCGATGCATGAGCCGTGATACTTACAGGCGCTCCCGCAGCGCCGCGACCTGCCCGGCAATGACCGCGGACCAATCACCGGCCTGAGACTGGCGGAAGAGGCGCAGGCCGGAATACCACACCGAATCCTCGCCTGTGCTGCCCCAGCGCCAGTCGCAGGAAAACGGCAGGGACAGCCAGGTTTCCCGTCCCAGGGCACCGGCCAGATGGATCATTGACGTGTCCACCGAGATCACCAGATCAAGGCACTCGACCAAGGCCGCCGTATGGGCAAAGTCTGCGGTTCCGGGCAGCATGGCCGGGATGGAAAACCGCTCTAACGCCGCGCGCTCATCCTCGCGCAAGTCAGGGTGGAGCGGGACGAAGTCCACCCCCGGCAGTTGGAGCAGCGGCTGCAACACCTCCAGACCCACCGAGCGGAAACTGTCGCGCTTATGGGTGGGCGAACCGCGCCACGCGATACCTGTTCTCAGGCCCTTTCGGTCTCCAAGCAGGGCTTTCCATTTGTCCACCAATTGGGCATCGGGACGCAGATAGGGGCCAGTAGCGAGCGGCGCCAAAACGTCCAGCACCAGCGGCAGGCTCATCAACGGAATGGTTAGGGCGGGCGTGGGGACCGGCTCGTCATAGCCGATCACCGGCACGGCATAATTGGCCCTTACCAAGCCCACCAGCGCCGTTTGCACCCGAAGCACCACATTACCGCAGCGTTGCTGCACCAGGGGCAGATAGCGCAGGAACTGCAGGGTGTCGCCATGCCCCTGCTCGGCGGAGATCAGCAAAAGACGGTCGCCACAGGGCTCGCCATTCCAGCGGGGCACATCCCCCAGGGGGTTCTGGTCGGGCAGTTTGCGCCGCCACTCATACTCGGTCCAGCCGTCCTGCCACTGGCCGTCCTGCAACAACTGCAAGGACAGGCACCAATGGGCGTCCACATTGTCGGGTGCCAAGGCCACTGCCCGCCTGCCATGGATGATGGCGGCGCGGGTTTGGGCCAATTCCTGATAGACGACGGACAGATTGTTCTGGGTTTGCCAATTGTCCGGCTCAAGCTCTGCCGAGCGCAGCAGGGCGACAAGGGCATCCTGGGCGCGGTCAAGCTTAAGCAAGACGCTGCCCAAATTGTTGTAGGCCACCGCATAGCCGGGATTGGCCGTGACGGCCTGTTGGAACGCCTGCGCGGCCTCATCCTGACGGCCTTGGGCAGAAAGGACCCGGCCCAACAAATTATAAGCCTCGGCATGGTTGGCCGACAGGGCCAAGGTCGCGCGGAACGCCGCTTCAGCCTGTTCCCATTGGCCCGACGCTTCCAACGCACAACCTAGGCCGAAATGGGCCTGGACCTGACCGCAATCCAGTTCCGTCGCCCGCCGGAAGGCAGCGGCGGCGTCCGGTTCGCGTCCCAGGGCATGCAGGGCGACGCCGCGATTCATGTGCAGATAGACAAAGTCCGGGTGCAGTCCCAATGCCGCGTCGCACGCCGCCAGGGCCTCGTCATGGAGCCCCAGGCTGCTCAGCAGCGCCGCAAGGTTATTGGCGAATTCCGCCCTCTCCGGCGCCCGATGGATGGCCTCGCGGAAGAACGCCATGGCCTCAAAGCCCCGGCCCAAACGCCGCGCCACGACGCCCAGCAAATGAAAGCAATCACCATTGCGCGGATGCACGGCCAGACCGGCGCGGCACAACGTCTCCACCAACGGCAGATCGCCGGATTCCAGCGCCTGATAGGCGTCGCGGACATATGGTTCTTGCACGGCATCAGGCATCCAGGGCTTCCCAGGATTGTTGTTCGACAGTCATGACAAGCGTTGGAGGCAATGGCAATCAAACTTGCGATCATCAACCCCGATTGATGAAGGCGGCGTTGGGGCGGGGATTGTCTTGGTCGGGCCGGGGGCGGGCGATACCTTCGCCCCTGTTCGAACGGGCAAGGGGCGGTGTGGCCGATGGTGGAGTTCCGGCGGGTGTGGTTGCGCTGCTATGTCGCTGTTCTGGCCCTTGGGCCGATCGAGGCGGCGGCTCAGTCGCTTGAGGACGCGCTGGCACTTAGCTATTGGAACAACCCCACGCTGAAGGCGGAGCGGTCGGCGCTGGCGGCAGTTGACCACGGCGTCACCGAAGCCCTGTCGGCATGGCGCCCCACCGTGGCCGTCAATTTGGGGCGGTCGCGCAGCTATCTCAAGGTGCATGATTCCTTCGACAACCGCGCCACCGCCATCCTGCCTTCGCGTCAGGCCGGGGTGACGCTCAGCCAGCGGCTTGCCGATTTCGGGCAGACCTCGGGCGCGGTGCGCGCCGCCGAGGCCCGCGTGCTGGCCGGGCGGGCCAGTCTGGCCAATGTGGAACAGGTCGTGCTGCTGGAAGCCGCCGAGGCCTATCTTGGCGTGGTGTGGGCCGAGCGGGTGCTGGACCTCAACCGCGCCAACGTTCAAGTCCTGTCCCGTCAGCTCGATGCCGCCGAAGCCGGTTTCGCGCGCCAGATGGCGACCATGACCGACGTGGCCCAGGCCCGCGCCCGCCACGCCAACGCCCGCGCCACCCTTCGCCGGGCCGAGGAAGGGCTGGATACCGCGCGCGGACGCTATCTTGCCGTGGTTGGCGAGGCGCCGGCGAGCCTGAATTTCCCCGAGGGCCTGCCGGACCTGCCCGACAGCCGCGACGCGGTGCTGGGCGAGGCCGAAACCGCCAATCTTCGCGTGCGCGCCGCCGGTTTCGCCGTGGAAGAAAGCCGCGCCGCCATTGACAGCGCCGAAGCCACCATCCTGCCCACGGTCGCGTTCGAGGCATCGGATAGCTTTGAGACCAACAGTTCGGTGGGGATTTCCGACCAGCGGGTGCAGCGGGGCGGGGTGATCGTGCGGGTGCCGCTTTATCAATCGGGCGCGGAATACGCCCGCATTCAGGCGCGCAAGCAGGAATTGGGACAGCGCCGCCAGCAATTGGAGGCCGCCCGCCGCGCCGCCCGCCAGCAGGCCCAGGAAGCATGGAACAGTCTGGCGGCGGCCCAGGCCCAGGTGGATAGCTATGGTTCTTCGGTGCGGGCCAACCAGATTGCTCGGGATGGCGTCGCCGCCGAACACCTGCGCCTGGGCACTCGGACATTGCTGGACATGCTGAATGCCGAACAGGAATTGTTCGAGGCCCGCATCAACCTGATCGGTGCCCGCCGCGATCAGATGAACGCGGCCTATCGCGGCGTGGCGGCCATGGGGCGCATGACCGCTGAAGCGCTGAATCTGGCGGTGGTGCGCTATGACCCGGCTGAGCATTACCAACAGGTGCGGGGCACCTGGGCCGGCTGGGGCAGCGACGAGGTTTCGGCGGGGGAGGCCGGGCCGGAGAGTCGCTGAGGGACCTATATCACCAGTCCCGCTAGCGCCGCTGCCAGCGCCAGCAACAATATCAATCTTGGCGCCGGTGCCGGTTCGGGCAGGATGTCGCGGCGGTCGGGGCCTTCGATGCGGGCCAGGGCGGCGGCGCGATACAGCCGTCCCGCCGGGCCGAACGGCGAGTGCAGTTCGCCGGGCGGGATTTTGGCGGGCGGAACGCCTGCGATGCGGTGCGCCGGTTGTTCGCGCAGCCTGCCCCCGTCCAGCCATAGAATACGGTCGGCCTGGGCCAGCACGTCGCCGTGATGCGAGGTCAGAACGCAGGTGGCGCCGCTGGCGCGAATGGCGGCGAATGCCAAAGCGCGGGCCGCCGGGTCCAGAGCCGACAGCGTTTCATCTAGGAACAGCAGCGATGGCCGTCGGCACAAAGCGCGGGCCAGCATCAACTGGGCGGCTTGGCCGCTGGAGAGAAAGCGGGTGTCGACCAGTGTCGCCAGCCCCATGGGCAGGGCCGTCACCTTGGGCCACAGTCCCACCTGGGCCAGCCGCGCCGCCACATCGGCCAACCCCACCGGGGCATTCCCGCGCGCCTGGGCATGCAGCGCGCGCAGATACAGCACCTCGTCCTGGATGATCGCGGCGGCATGGGCGCGCCATGCCGGCCGGTTGGCCGTGGCCAGATCGTGGCCGTTCATGGCGACGCGCCCGGCCTGTGGCCGCTCACAGCCCATTAGCAGGCGCATCAGGGTGGATTTTCCGCAACCCGATGGGCCGGCGATGGCGACAATCTCGCCGGGGGCCACTGACAGCGAGACGTCGCGCAGCACCGGGCCGTCATAGCCGAAGCACAGGGCGTCCGCCGTCAGCGATACCGGCGGGCGTCCTGGCACATGGCCGCGATCCTCGCGCGGGGCGGCGTGGATGTCGTGGTAGTGGCGGCTGATGCGGCGTGCTTCGGCCAAGCCATCGAGGGCGTCTCCCAAGCGGTTTCCCGCCGCCACCGCCACCGCCGCCATGGGCGAAAGCGTCAACGCCGCCAACGGTGCCAGCACGGTCCAGCTTTCCCGTAGTGCGGCCAGCCGACGATGGGTGCGGTCGGACCGCTCGGCGGCGTCGTCCAGCCGCCGCCACTGCCCGTAGGCGGCGCGCCCCAGGCTGTCGGGCAGCAATGCCAAAAGGGGAGGCAGAAACACGGCGGCAGCCATTTGGGAGGGGCGGGCGTGTCGCCGCGATCGCGCCGCATGGCGTGCCAGGGTCAGGGTCACCGCCGCAGTCAGCACGGCGCCGAGCATGACCGGCAGCGGCGAATACACCGCCACAATGGCGAGGACGAGGACCAGCGCGGCGGCCTCGGCCAGAGCCGTGGCATAGCGGGCGGGCAGGGCGTGGGACTCCGCGCACCAGCGTTCCAGGCGTTCGGCTGGTTGTCCGCGCGTCCACCACGGCGACAGCCGCAAGGCGTGGCCGGCTGTGGCCATGGCACCGGCCAGAGTCAGGCGATGGCGCAGGCGATGGTGGGCCAATGCAAGCCCCGCCATGCCGGCGAGC
>JACMLB010000102.1 GCA_014379805.1 Rhodospirillales bacterium
CCCAAGGCCAAGTTCGAGGAGCTGATGTCCATCGACCGCGAGGACGGTGTGGCCGAAGCGCGCAGCCAGGAAGAGCTGTTCGACAAGTTCAATGACCGCACCCCGTCCGAGTTCAATAACGAACGCGAGCTGCTGAAGGCCCGCCTGTGGCGGTCCCCGGCCAAGTGGGGCGTGAAGTCCGAGTAAGCTTAGGCTGACAAACGAAACCCCCTTCCGGCGACGGAAGGGGGTTTTTGTTTTTTAATCCCTCGCCCGCTTGCGGGAGAGGGAGGGGCCCATGCAAAGCATGGGAGGGTGAGGGGGCCACACAGCACCGTCTTTGCGGCTCCCTCACCCGGCCCTTTGGGCCACCCTCTCCCGCAAGCGGGAGAAGGTTTGTAAGTTACGCGTTCTCCGCCAGCACCACGCCCGCCAGATACAGCGACCCGCAGATCAGCACGCGGGCGGGGCCGGGGCGTGTCACCAGTTCGGCGATCGCCGCAGCCACACTGCCCACCGGCACGGCATCCATACAACCGTGACGCAATGCCGCCGCTGCGGCGTCTGCGGCGGTCATGGTGCTGGCCTCGCCGGGGATGGCAACGGCACGCAAGGCGGCGAAGCGGGGGGCCAACGGGGCGAAATAACCATCTACGTCCTTATTCGCCAGCATGCCGAACAGCGCCAGCAGCGGCTTGTCCCGCCAGCCTTCCGCATGGGCGGCGATGGCCTGGGCGGCGTGGGGATTGTGGCCGCCGTCCAACCACAGCTCCCAACCGGGCGGCAGCGTGTCCACCAACGGACCGGTGGTCAGGCGTTGCAGGCGGGCCGGCCATTGGATGGAGGTGAGGCCACACGCCAGCACGTCGGGCGGCAGGCGCGGCAGCACGCCGTCAGCGGCAAGGCATTCGACGGCGGCCAGCGCCAGACCGGCATTGGCGTATTGGAAGTCACCGGCCAAGTTGGGCGCGGGCAAGACGCCTCCGTTGAACAACAGGCTCCCGTCCGGGGCCTTCTCTGCGGTGAAACGCACCAGTGGTGCCGCCAACTCCATCGCCCGCGCTTCCAGCACCGCGTCGGCTTCGGGCAATTGGCGGGCGACCACGCAGGGCACGCCGGCTTTCATGATACCGGCCTTCTCAAAAGCGATGGCCCTAAGGCTGTCGCCCAGGAAGGATTCGTGGTCCATGGCGATGGGGGTAATGATGGTCAAAGCCGGCTTGTCCACCACATTGGTGGCGTCCAGCCGCCCGCCCAGGCCGGTTTCCAGGATGACCACGTCGGCGGGAGTGCGGGCAAAGGCCAGGAAGGCGGCGGCGGTGGTGACTTCGAAAAAGGTGATGGGCTCGCCGCCATTGACCCGCTCGACCTCTTCCAGCAGGGCCAGCAATTCCCCGTCGCTGGGCAAGCGCCCATTGATGCGGATGCGTTCGGCGAAGCGGACCAGATGGGGCGAGGTATAGACATGGACCCGAAGCCCCGCCGCCTCATACAGCGCGCGCAAGGTGGCGACGGTGGAGCCCTTGCCGTTGGTGCCGGCCACGTGGATCACGGGCGGCAATTGGTCCTGCGGCCGGCCCAGCTTGTCCAGCAAGGCCAGGACGCGGCCCAGGGACAGGTCGATGACCTTGGGGTGCAGTTGGGTCAGGCGGGCGAGGACGGAGTCGATCATCGGGGAACCCCCAGACTCGTCATGGCCGGGCTTGACCTACGACTGTCCGGTTAATTTTCCCTCGTCATCCCCGCGAAAGCGGGGATCCATGGTGGGAAACGGCACCATGGACCCCGGATCTGCGCTGCGCTTGTCCGGGGTGACGATGAAGAGGAGCTTACAGCCGCGCGGCGCCTTCGGGGTCGATGTCCAGGGGCAGCATGACCAGATCGCCCGCCGGAGTACGGTTGCGCAGCAGCGACAGGGTGCGGACCAACGTGGCGCGCAGCTCCTTGCGGGGAACCACCATGTCGATCATGCCGTGTTCCAGCAGGTATTCCGCCTTCTGGAAGCCCTCGGGCAGCTTTTCGCGAATGGTGCTTTCGATGACGCGGGCGCCGGCAAAGCCGATGACGCAGCCCGGCTCGGCGATGGCGATGTCGCCCAGCATGGCGAAGCTGGCCGAGACGCCGCCGGTGGTGGGGTCGGTCAGCAGCACGATATAGGGCAGACGCTTTTCCTTGACCTTGTCCACGGCCACGGTGGTGCGCGCCATCTGCATCAGCGACAGGATGCCTTCCTGCATGCGGGCGCCGCCCGAGGCGGGAATGACGATCAGCGGGGAGTCCTGCAGCACCGCCAACTCGGCGGCGGCGACGATGCCCTCGCCCACGGCGACGCCCATGGAGCCGCCCTGGAAGTCGAAGTTGAACGCGGCGATGACCACGCCCTGGCCACCCATCTTGCCGTGGCCGACGATGATGGCGTCATGCTCGCCGGTCTTGTGGCGGGTGTCCTTCAGGCGGTCGGTGTAGCGCTTCTGGTCCTTGAACTTCAGCGGATCTTCGGCGGCCTTGGGCAGTTCGATGCGGGTGTACTTGCCGTCATCGAACAGCATTTCCAGCCGCTTCTTCACGGTCAGCCGCATGTGGTGGCCGCAATGCTGGCAGACGTTCAGCGCCTTTTCCAAATCACGGTGGAAGATCATGTGACCGCAGCTGGAACACTTGTGCCACAGATTTTCGGGCACGTCCTTGGGACGGACCAGGGCTTGCAGCTTGGGGCGGACGTAGTTGGTCAGCCAGTTCATGGGTCGATACCTCTGTCTTCTTTCGATGGCGGGACCAAGCCCGGCCATGACGGCAATTGATTAACCTATTTTCGCGCGCCGCGCACGCCCTGCGCCAATTTGGCGACCAGAGCCATGGTGGCGGCCACCGGGTCCTCGCCCTTGGCCCGCGCGTCCTCGGCGGCAGCGACGATGGCCGAACCCACCACGGCGCCGTCGGCCACACGGGCGACCTCGGCCGCTTGCTCGGGCGTCTTGATGCCGAAGCCGACGCAGACCGGCAGGTGCGTATGGGTGCGGATGCGGGTCACCGCGTCGGCAATGGCATCGCTGCTGGCCGAGGCGGTGCCGGTGATACCGGCGATGGAGACGTAGTAGACGAAGCCGGCTGCGTTACACACCACCTTGGGCAGGCGGACGTCATCGCTGGTAGGCGTGGTCAGGAAGATGAAGTCGATGGCGTTGGCCCGGCAATGGGGCAGCAACTCACCGGCCTCCTCGGGCGGCAGATCGACGATGATCAGGCCGTCGATGCCGGCGGCGGCGGCGTCCTTGCCGAACTTCTCGATGCCCCAGGCATAGATGGGATTGTAATAGCCCATCAGCACCACAGGGGTTTCGCTGTCGGTCTTGCGGAACTCGGCGATCATCTCCAGCGTGCCCTTGAGCGAACCGCCCGCCGCCAGCGCGCGCTGCGCGGCGTACTGGATGGCCGGACCATCCGCCATGGGATCAGTAAAGGGCATGCCGAATTCGATGACGTCGGCGCCGGCCTTGGGCAAACCGTTAAGGATGGCTTGGCTGGTGGCGCGGTCGGGATCGAAAGCCATGCAATAGGTGACCAGGGCCGCGCGGTTCTCGGCGGCAAGCTTGGCGAAGCGGGGGGCAAGGCGGCTCATTACAGCGATCCCCCATTGGCATCGCCCAAGGCGCGGGCGACCGTATTGACGTCCTTGTCGCCGCGACCCGACAGGTTCAGCACCATCAGATGATCCTTGGGCAAAGTGCCGGCGATCTTGGCGGCGTGGGCCAAGGCATGGCTGGATTCCAGCGCCGGGATGATGCCTTCCAGGCGGGTGCATTGCTGGAACGCGGCCAGGGCTTCGGTGTCGGTGACGGACACGTATTCCACCCGTCCCACATCGTGCAGCCAGGAATGCTCCGGCCCGATGCCGGGATAGTCAAGGCCGGCGGAAATGGAATGGGCTTCGGCGATCTGGCCGTCGTCGTTCTGCAGCAGATAGGTTCGGTTACCATGCAGCACGCCGGGGCGCCCGCCGGTCAGGCTGGCGGCATGCTGGCCGGTGGGGATGCCGTGACCGGCAGCTTCCACACCGATGATGCGCACGCTGGGCTCGTCCAGGAACGGGTGGAACAGGCCCATGGCGTTGGAGCCGCCGCCGATGCAGGCCACCAGCGAGTCCGGCAAGCGGCCTTCCTGGGCCATGATCTGGGTGCGCACTTCGTCGCCGATGACCGACTGGAAATCGCGCACCATCTGCGGGAAGGGATGCGGTCCGGCCACGGTGCCGATCAGGTAATAGGTGTCGGCCACATTGGTGACCCAGTCGCGCAGGGCATCGTTCATAGCGTCCTTCAAGGTCGCCGCGCCCGAGATCACCGGCCGCACTTCGGCGCCCAGCAGCTTCATGCGATAGACATTGGGGGCCTGACGCTCGATGTCGGTGGCGC
>JACMLB010000103.1 GCA_014379805.1 Rhodospirillales bacterium
TCCGAGGCGGATTCGGCCAGATCGCGGAAGCGCTGTTCGCTTTCCACCAGCGCGTCTTCGACCCGTTTGCGGTCGGTGATGTCGCGGACCACGCCGATGAACGTCACCATGTCGTCCTGGCGCAGCTCGCTGACCGCCAGTTCCAGCGGGAAGGTCAGGCCGTCCTTGCGCCGTCCAGTAACCTGTCGGCCAATGCCCACCACCTTGGCCTCACGGGTCTCGCCATAGCGGCTGAGATAGGAATCGTGCTCGGAATGGTACGGTTCGGGCATGAGCATCTTGACGTTACGCCCGACCACTTCGTCGCTGGCATAGCCGAAGATGCGCTCGGCAGCCGGGTTGAACGACAGCACCATGCCGGTGTCGTCGATGGTGACGATGCCGTCCACCACCGTGTCCATGATGCCGCGCAGCCAGTTGACGCCTTCGCGTAGGGATGCCTCGGCCTGCTTGCGGTTGGTGACATCGCGCAAAATTCGCAGATGCCCGCCGTCAGCCGTGCGATAGACGCTGATGGCGACCCAGCGGCCATCCCATAATTGGAACTCGCGGCCATTCGCCTCGGTGGTGGCGTGGTCGGCCAGCATGTCGAAGACCCAATCGTCCTCGCGCCCCACCGCCTCGGGCACCACGCCCAATTCGGCCTCGGCTTTCAGGATGTCTTCGAAGCTGCGGCCAGGGCTGATGGCGTCGGCGGCAGGCGACAGGAATTCGCGGTACAGGGTGTTGCAGGTGATCAGGCGGTCATTGCCGTCGAACAGGGCGACCGCGTCTTGGACACTGCCCAGCGCATCCACCAATCGGCTTTGCAACACATTGGCGCGCTGCCCCTCGCTCTCGGCCAAGGTCTGCTGGCGGCGCAGCACCACCAGCAACAGCGCCACCGCCATGACCATGGAGAGGAATTGCGAGATGATGAAGCTCCACGTCGCCGAAATGGGATGGGCGTGGAGCAGTGGGGCCGCCAATTGGTGAAAGCCCGAGGCGGCAAAGGATAAAGCGGCCAGACGGTGCACGCCGGTGCGGCCACGCGCCAGGAAGGCCCAGGCACCCAGCAGCAGCGGCACGCCGCCGATACCGAAGACCGGCAACTCGGACAGGCCGAAGGGGACGCGGATTTGGTGGACCACCGCCGCCCAGCCGCCGCTGGCCACCAGACCGATGATCAGCAGCCCGGGCGTCACCCGGCCACCCATGAACGAGATGACGCCGCACAAGGACAGATAGGCGGACAGGCCGTGCAGGAAGTCCGAGCTTTCCACCAGCAGCGGCGAACCGCTGCCCAGCAAGACGCCCTTACTGGCGGTTTCCAGCACAAACGCAGCGGCCCACCAGCCATAGGCGCTGGGCGAAGCCGGCAGGGTCCAGCCATAGATCGTGGACACGGCGAGAACCGCCGAGCCCATCACCGCCCCCAACAGCGCCGCTTGCAGCGCAAAATCCATGGTGAGCGCAGTCCTTTCCCGCCAGCCCGCCTGGACTGGCCTGCATCAGCGTCCGATATCAGTCGTCGTAAGATACCAGAGAAGTGACAGGAACGTTCATGTCCTCAAGCCGCTTGCGGCCGGGCAGGAAGGTCAGCTCGATCAGGGCGGCGGCGCCAGTCACTTCGGCGCCCACGCCGCGCAGCAGCTCCACACCCGCCGACATGGTGCCGCCGGTCGCCAGCAGATCGTCGAGCACCACCACCCGTTGGCCGGGCTGAATGGCGTCTTCCTGGATTTCGATGCTGTCGGTGCCGTATTCCAGGGCGTAGTCGTGCCGCACGGTCTTGCCCGGCAGCTTGCCCTTCTTGCGCAGCATGACGAAGCCGCAACCCAGCTTCAGCGCCAGCGGAGCGGCAACCAGGAAGCCACGGGATTCGATGCCGGCCACAATGTCGGGCTGGAAACGGCGCACTTCGCGGGCAAGACGGCCCATGGCGACCTGCCAGGCGTCAGGGTGCGCCAACAGGGTCGAGATGTCGTAGAACAGGATGCCCGGCTTGGGGAAGTCGGGAATACCGCGAATGTGATCTTTGATGTTCATTTGAAGCAAAGCCCCTGCCAAAAACCGCCGTCAATTCTGGCGCGCATGGTAGCGGCAGACGCAAGGCCGGTCAAAGCAAAGCGGGTGCGGTCGTATCCGTATCGCTCAATACTTGGGCCAGCGCCCCGGCCACCGCGTTGAATGGGATGACATCCATGGAATCGGCGCCGAAATCCTGGGCCTTGACCACCGTCAGACGCTGGGCGGCGGGAGCGAATTTCTCGGGCGGGGTCGGGCCGAACAGAGACACCAGGGCCACATCCGCCGCCGCCAGCATGTGACCGGTGCCGGAATCATTGGCGACCGCCGCCACCAAACGCCGCGCCAGGGCGATGGTCAGCATGGGCGGCGCGCTGTCGACCCCTTGCAGAGGCAGCACCGCGCTGGGCAAGGCTGCGCGGATTTCCGCCGCCCACCCGGCCTCGGCAGGGCCAAGGAAGAACACCGGCACCCGGCCCTCGGCGGCATGCAGCCCGGCCAGTTCGATAAAGCGTCCCAGCGGCCAGCATTTGTGCTTGCCCCCCGCCCCCGGCGCGAAACCCACATAGGTGGAACCGGGCGGCAGCAAACCGTCGGCCAGCCGTTCGGCGCTGGCGTCTTGCGGCAGCGGCGCCGTGGCCATGGCGGGCTGGCCGCTGCCCAGTTCCACCAGCGTCATCAACTGTCCGACCATGGAAGCAGGACGGCGCCAGTTTGAGGCCGGGCGGGCATGGGACAGGCGGAAATTCGCGGACGCCGAAATGAACCGTGCATGGCGGATACGGCGCAGGATCAGCGTGGTCAACAAACGGCGCTGAGTGTCGATGATCAGGTCGAAAGACCGCCCCGCAAGCGGCCTGGAACCAAACAGTTCCGCCACCCGGCTGCCCACCTGCGCATCGTCCAACACTTCGTCCACCAGCCCGGCAACCACGGGGGCCAGCGAGCCGGCATAGACGGTGTGGCCCTTGCCCGCCATCCAGGTGATGCGGGCGGCGGGGAACGCCGTTCTCAGCGCGCGCAGGAACGGCAACTTCATCAGCCCGTCGCCGACCGCGTCGAGCCCCACATAGACCAAGATGGAAGCGGGCGCTTGGCGCATGGATTACTGCCCGCGCAGCCGGTTGACGAAAGCGGCCATGCCGACCTGACGGTCACGCTTCAAGCGTTCAGCCCCCAGAACGGATTGGACAGCGGCGATGGAGCGCTCCACTTCGGTGTTCAGCAGGATGTAGTCGTATTCCGGCCAGTGGCTCATCTCGTCGCCGGCCTTCGCCATGCGCTTGGCGACCACTTCGTCGCTGTCCTGGGCGCGGGTATGCAGGCGGCGTTCAAGTTCTTCCACCGAGGGCGGCAGGATGAACACGGTAACCAGATCGGCGGCTGCGTTCTGACCCAATTGCTGGGTGCCCTGCCAATCGATGTCGAACAGCACATCGCGGCCAGACGCCAACGCGTCCTCCACCGGCCCCCGAGGCGTACCGTAGTAATTGTCGAACACCCGTGCGTGCTCCAGGAATTGGCCGGCGGCGACCATCTGCTGGAATTTTTCAACCGTGACGAAGTGATAATCCTTACCGTCCACCTCGCCCGGACGCGGCGCCCGGGTGGTGCACGACACCGACATGGCGATGTCGGGGTCGCGTTCCAAGAGCGCCCGCGCAATGGTGCTTTTGCCGGCACCCGAAGGCGACGACAGCACCAGCATCAGGCCACGGCGGGCGATGGTGGGAAGATTGGCGGGCGGAGTGGTCATGGCAGGCCTTATTATTCGATGTTCTGGACTTGCTCGCGGAACTGGTCGATCACCGCCTTAAGGTCCAGGCCGATCCGGGTCAGCTCCACATCCGACGATTTCGAGCACAACGTATTGGCTTCGCGGTTGAACTCCTGCGACAGGAAGTCCAGCTTGCGGCCCACCGGGCCACCGGCTTCGATCAATTCGCGGGCGGCGGCCACATGGGCGCGCAGGCGATCCAATTCCTCGCGCACATCGGCCTTTACCGCGATCAACGCCACTTCCTGGGCGATGCGTTCCTCGGAAAGCGCGGGGGCGGCCTCAAGCACGTTGGCGACCTGCTGGCGGATGCGTTCCTTCACCGCTTCGGGGCGTAGCACGGCGCAGGCGCCCGCGCGGCCAGCCAGGGTGGCGGTTTCTTCCAATTGCGACAGCAGCACCGCCTGAATGCGCCGCCCCTCGGACAAACGCATCAACGCCAATTGGTCCAGCACCTCTTCCAAGGTGGCTTTCATGGCGGTTTCGCGCCCGGCGCGCACGCCGTCGGCGTCGGCATCTTCCGCTTCGGTGGGTTCCAGCACGCCCTTCATGGACAGGATGCCGTCCCAGCGGGCGGGGGCGATGTTCTGATGCTGCGGCCCCAAATTGTCCACCAGCACCAGCAGCTGGTTCAGCAATTCCTGATTCACCCGCAGGGCCGGAGCCTCGGCAATGCGGGTGACGGTCAGCGACAACTGGATATTGCCGCGCTTCAGCTTGCGATTGGCCGCCTCACGCGCCGCCACTTCCAGCGCATCGTGACCGGACGGCAGGCGGCAACGCAGTTCAAGGCCGCGCCCGTTGACGCTTTTGGCTTCCCACACCCAGCTCACCTGGGCGTCGCGGCCCTCTGCGCGGGCATAGCCGGTCATACTGGCGACGGACAAGGCGTTCTCCTCGGGCAAACCACTTGGTTCGAACGGTTATAGCCGCGCGGAGTGGGCGCAACAACCCTTCCTAACCCCGCGCGCCGGGGGTATCCTTTGGCGTATGAAAGCTTCTGTGAAGGATCGGCGCCGGCCGGCGCGGGGCCGCCCCAATGTGGTCGAGCTGACCGTCCGGGTTCCCGCCGACAAAGTGGACGCAGTGCGCAGCTATGCCAACCGCGTCTCCCACCAGCGCGCCCCGGTTACCCGCGACGAGGTGGTGGAAAAGCTGCGCATCCACCAGGACATCTTCCTGCGCTTCGGCGTGGTGTCGGCGTCGCTGTTCGGGTCCGTGGTGCGCGACGAGGCCAAGCCCATGTCCGACGTGGATCTGATGGTGGCCTTCGCCCCCGGCCAGCCCGGCGGCCTGTTCCGCTATGTGGAGTTGAAGCACGCGCTGGAAGGCGTGCTGGGTCGCCCGGTGGATCTGGTCACCAAGGGCAACATCAAACCCCGGCTGCAGGCCCGCATCCTTGCGGAATGCATGCCCATCTTCGGCGAAGAGGCCTGCGAGATATGACGCACAAAGATTGGCGCGTCCGCGTCGAGGACATGTTGGAAGCCATCGACCGCATCTCGTCCTATGTGGACGGCATGAGCACCAAAGAATTCATCGCCGATGCCCGTACCCAAGATGCCGTGCTGCGCAATCTGGAAGTCCTGGGCGAGGCCTCCAAGCGGGTCCCCCTGCCCATCCAGCACCGCCACACGGACGTGCCGTGGTCGCGCATCGCCGACATGCGCAATATCCTGGTGCACGAATACCACTCGGTGGACGCCGAGATTATCCTGGCCGCCGCCCGCCACGATCTGCCGCCATTGGTGACACCCTTGCGCGCCATCCTGGCCGATGCGGGGGTGGAGGCATGAGCGGCATCCTGATTACCGGCGGCTCGTCGGGCCTGGGCGAGGCGCTGGCCCTGCACTATGCCGCGCCGGGTGTGACCCTGTTCCTGTCGGGCCGCGACGGCGCCCGGCTGAACGCGGTGGCAGAATCCTGCCGTCAGCGCGGCGCCACGGTGAACGGCACGGTACTGGATGTGACCGACCGCGCGGCCATGGCCCAATGGGTCGCCGAGTGCGACCGCATCCGCCCGCTGACTTTGGTCATCGCCAATGCGGGTATCTCTGCCGGCACCGGCCTGGGCGGCGAAAGTGCCGAGCAGACCCGAGCCATCTTCGCCGTCAATGTGGACGGAGTGATGAACACGGTGCTGCCGGCGGCAGCGGCCATGCGCACCCGCCGGTCCGGCCAGATCGCCATCATGAGCTCGCTGGCATCATTCCGCGGCATGCCGGGCGCACCCGCCTATTGCGCCTCGAAAGCGGCGGTGCGGGTGTGGGGCGAAGGCTTGCGCGGGCAGTTAGCCAAGGACGGCATCGGTGTCTCGGTGATCTGCCCCGGGTTTGTCACCACCCGCATGACGGCGGTGAATGATTTCCCCATGCCGTTCCTGATGGATGCCGGACGTGCGGCGAACATCATGGCGAAGGGGCTGGCCCGCAACAAAGGCCGCATTGCCTATCCGCTGAGGATGTACGCGCTGGCGTGGCTGGCGGGAGCGCTGCCCGATATGCTGATGGATTGGGCGACGCGGAAACTGCCGGCGAAGTAGGCCTAATCCACCTTATGCGGCAGCCGCATTTCGATCACCGCGCGCTTGGTCGCCTCATCCACCGGCTTGCGTTTGGTGAAGCGTTGGTCCAGGCGGACGGCGCAGATGATGACGCTCATGAGGGCCAGCCAGACCAAACGGTTCTGGTAACGGTCATGGGGGTTGGACAGGGCGCCGCAGACGAAGGCGTTACCCAGCAGCGCCATCATGACGGTGATCAGCAAACCTGCGCTGATGCGGTCGCGCCGACGCCATGCCACGAACAGCAAGCCAACTACGGCGATTTCGGCGGCCTGGGCCACCGGAACCTGCAGCTTGTTGATGGCCTCGAACGAGATGCCCTCGCGCCGCTGCTGGCGGGCGAAGCGGAAGGCGCGGAAATCCTGGGGGTAATGCTTCAGCTGAGTGCGGACGAAGTGCCACGTCATGGGCACCAGATCCTCGCCCGCCGCGATCAGATCCATCTGGGTCAGGGTGTTGTTGACCATGGCGCCGGCCACGTCGGCGGG
Organism: Rhodospirillales bacterium; assembly: GCA_014379805.1. Taxonomy (GTDB): domain Bacteria; phylum Pseudomonadota; class Alphaproteobacteria; order Rhodospirillales; family Magnetospirillaceae; genus Magnetospirillum. The sequence goes on from JACMLB010000103.1 coordinate 6,836, forward strand.
GAACAACTTGATGGCGCCCTTGACGATCTGGCCGGCCTCGTCATGCATGGCCTTCCAGCCGCCCATTTCTTCGAACGGAGAATCGCCCCACAGGAATTCATCGGCGGTGTAGGGCAGCTCTTCCTTGTGCTCGCACATCTTCAGCGCGGCGCCTTGCGGGCAGACTTCATCCAGATATTTTTTGGCAAGACCGTCCTGGACGAACAGAGCCAGTTGCAGCACCTGACCGGATTCGGTGAAAAAGGCGCGCCCGGTGGCAAGGTAATGCACCGCCGGCACCGTTGCGGTGCCCATGGCGACGGCCAGCACCACCAAACCCAGACGCGGGCGCGGCATGCGCAGCAGGAAGCGCGAGCCCAGCCACAGCGCCGACAGCACCAGCACCAATCCCAGGGCCACCGCCACATGGGACATGTGGACCGAGATGGCCAGGGCCACCACGGGAACCAACAGCATGCGGCGCCACAGCGGCACGGCGCTGCCGAAGGCGAGGACGCAGATGCCCAGAATGCCCAACCCGGCGAACATGTCGGCCATCACCTGGGACACCACCCAGGGAAGTGCTGTGAACAGCGACAGGGCGCAGCCGAGGCCCAAATACACCTGGGGCCGCCACCGCCCGACCCAGGCCCACACCGCCTCGTGCAGCATCCAGGCCATCATCAGCGCCTGCGCCCACACCACCACCCACAGCGTATCGAAGGGCCGGGCGATGGTGACGAAGGCACCATAGGTCATGATGCGATAAATGATGGGCTGCCACGTGAAGGAGATCTCCACGTAGTCCTCGGTGTCGTAATAGACCAGCGGATAGCCGTTCCACAGGGCAGGCGCCAGCAACAGCAGGGCGACCATCAGGGTGCCACACAGACGCCATCCCTTCCAATGGAAGAGGTCGGGAAAAGGGTTGGTTTGCTGGTTCAAACCCGCTTCCAGGTGGTTCCTTGCGGAAAGTCCTCAAGGATGATGCCGAGGTCAATCAAATGCTTGCGAATACGGTCGGACTCAGCAAAATCCTTGGCCTTGCGGGCATCGGTGCGGGCCTGGATCAGGGCCTCGATCTCTGAATCCGACAGACCTGCGGCGGCGCCGTCCGGCTGCCACTTGAACCATGCGTCGGCGTCCTGCTGCAACACGCCCAACACCTGACCCGAGGCCAGCAGCGCCGCCTTGGCCTTGGCTTTGTCGGCATTGCTTTCCGCCTTGTTCAACGCGGTCGCCAACTCATGCAGATGGGCGATGGCCAAGGGCGTGTTGAGATCGTCTTCCAGCGCCGCCATGACTTCAATGGGCGCGGCACCCGGTTCTGCATCCACATTGGCGCTGCGCAGCGCCGTGTACAGCCGGTCCAAGGTGGCGCGGGCCTGCTTCAGCCCCTCGGCGGTCCAATCGAACGGCTGATGGTAATGGGACGACAACATGCACAGGCGGATGGCCTCGCCCGGCGCCTGGGCCAGCAATTCGCGTACGGTGAAGAAGTTGCCCAGGGATTTGGACATCTTCTCGCCTTCGACCATCAGATAGCCGTTATGCAACCAATAGCGGGCAAACGGCGCGCCGTTGGCGCACACACTCTGGGCGATTTCGTTTTCGTGATGGGGGAACACCAAATCCTGGCCGCCGCCATGAATGTCAAAGGTGGTGCCGAGATACTGGCCGCTCATGGCGCTGCACTCGATATGCCAGCCCGGACGCCCCCTGCCCCACGGGCTATCCCAGCCGGGCAGATCGGGAGTGGACGGCTTCCACAACACGAAATCGGCGGAGTTTTTCTTGTACGGCGCCACTTCCACGCGGGCACCGGCGATCATCTCGTCCATGGAACGGCGCGACAGCGAGCCGTAATCGGACATGGACGGCACCGAGAACAGCACGTGCCCTTCGGCCTCATAGGCGAAGCCCTTGGCGATCAAGGTTTCAATCATGGCGATCATCTGATTGATATGCGCGGTGGCGCGCGGCTCGATGGTCGGCGGCAGCACGTTCAGTTCGGCGATGTCGTCATGGAACATCTTGGTGGTGCGCGCCGTGATGATGTCAATGGGCTCGCCCAAATCCTTGGCGCGCTGATTGATCTTGTCATCCACGTCGGTGATGTTGCGCACATAGGTCACCGCCGGATACAGCCGGGTCAGCAGCCGATACAGCACGTCGAACACGATGACCGGGCGGGCATTGCCGATATGGGCGCTGTCATAGACGGTCGGCCCGCAGACATACATGCCCACATGGTCGGGTTTGAGAGGCTCGAACGCCTCCTTCCGGCGGGTGAGCGTGTTGTACAAGACCAGTGCCACTTTTCTTTTTCTCCCTCAAGCGCCGGGCGGGCCGCTCCGCGTCCCTTGGCTCACGCTCGCATAAGCTCGCGGGGCCTCAATGGCCCAGTCCCTCGCTACGCTCGCTCCGTTCGTCTAAGCCGTCTCGCCGCCCAGGCGCTTCAGCGCCCGGTCACGGCCGATTAGGGGTAACAGGTTCTTGAGTTCCGGTCCATTCTCGCGGCCGGTCAAGGCCAAGCGCAAGGGATGGAACAACTCACGCCCCTTGCGCCCGGTGGCGGTCTTGACCGCTGCGGTCAGCGTGCCCCAGGTGGTCTGGTCCCACGGCTCGGGCGGCAGCAGGCCGGCGGCGGCCTGGGTGAAGCCGGTATCCTCGATCACCGGAGTGACCGGGCCGGTCACCACGCCCCACCAATCCTTGGCCTCGGCCAGATTGGTGAGGTTGGCCTTCACCGTCTCCCAGAACTCAGCCGTGGCATCGGACAGGCCCAACGCGGCCAGACGGGGACGCATGTCGTCGAAGGACAGGCCGTGCAGCAGGCGGGCGTTGAGGTGCCCCA
>JACMLB010000015.1 GCA_014379805.1 Rhodospirillales bacterium
CGACAACGATTACGGCGTGAAAATGCGCAACATGCGCAAGTTCCTCGAGGAAGGCGACAAGGTCAAAGTGACCCTGCGTTTCCGCGGTCGCGAACTGGCGCACCAGGACCTGGGTATGCGGGTGCTGGAGCGTGTGCGCGACGACCTGGAAGATCTGGGCAAGGTCGAGCAGATTCCCAAGATGGAAGGCCGTCAGATGGTCATGGTGATCTCGCCGCGCTAAGCGCTGCGAGACGCTCCATCATCTGAGAAAATCCCCTGTCGAACGGGGTTGCGGAGCCCGTGCAGTTGCGCTAGTCTCCGCGCCTCCCCACCGACCGGGGGATAAGCACCCTGTGGAGGGGTGGCAGAGTGGTCGAATGCGCCGGTCTCGAAAACCGGTATGGGTGCAAGCTCATCGTGGGTTCGAATCCCACCCCCTCCGCCATTTATTAGACAACCGCGCCTTAGTGCGCGGTTTTCTATTTTCTGCCCACAGAATCATCCACAGGCCGGGTGCGCTTTGTCCGGCTTGTATTGTATTGTAGTCTGTGATCGGCGCAGCACGCGGATGGCTGGGCCAAGCCCGTCGTTATCCCGAACGCCCTGCGGGCGGGGGATCTTTGCTTGCCGTACCGTGTCAGAACGCGTTTTCGGCCTGATCCCGCGCGTGCGCCTTGCACTTAGTCACGCTGACATGCGTTCTTCAGTTAACCACAGCGTTCCGCCGGTTACGGGCGACCCCAACTTGGCGTATTTTACTGCGGCCATCCCATGAACCTGTGGTAGCATCAATACTTACATCTATGGATAATGGCCGGTCATGATTGACCGGTTTGGGGGTCGGGATCGGGGATGTCCGAGACGCTGCCAGGGTTGCGCGTACAATCATTTGCGGTGGACCGCACCCGCGCCGCCATCATGGCCGTGGTTGCCGTGTTTGTCGGGCTGTATTGGCTGAATACGGTCCAGGAGCTGGACAAGAACGAAGCCGATGCCTTAGAGGCGGCGAAGCGGCGCGCCGTTTTCACCGCGCAATCCGCCGCCGAGGCGGCGGAGACCACGCTGGATCGTTTCCGCGTGACGTTGCGCATTGCGGCCACCGCGGCGGAGCAGGGGCCCGTGGCGTTGGCCTTGTACGGCAACGTCATGTCGGCGGGCTTGGACGACATGGTACTGCAGCTATTCCATGTGAGCGCCGACGGCTATTTGTCTTACTCCTCGCTGGGGCAGGCGCCGCGCAATTTCCTTGGCGACCGTGAATATTTCAGGACATTGGCTGCCGATCCCCAGCGGAGTTTCGTGGTAAGCCCGCCGGTAATGGGGCGTTTGACCAATAAGTGGAGCCTGCAGTTGGCCCAGGGCGTCTGGGTCAATGGCAAGTTCACGGGCGTGATGGCCATCGCAGTATCGCCCGAACGTTGGACCGCGCGGCTGGCACGGTTCGAAGGCGGGCCGCGCGATGTGCTGAGCCTGTTCAGCCCCGATGGCTTCTATCTTTTACGCACCCGCGACCCGCTGCAATCCTTCGGCCAGCAGCTGCCGTCCGACCGCCCGTTCCTAGCTGATGGCGCCGCCCATGCAGGCACCTATGTGGAACCGGGGGCACGCGATGGTGTGCTGCGCCTTTATGCCTGGCAACGGCTGGCGTCGGGTCAGGTCATGGTCTCCGGTGTTGCCCTCGACGACGCTTTGGCCCCCACGCGCGAACTCAACCGACAGACCGTCCTGCGCGGCATCGCCGCCACCTTGGCCCTACTTGTGGCGGTGGCGGTGATCCTATTTTTCATCCGCCGTTCCGAACGGTCCTCCCTCGCCATTGCCGAGAAAGAGACCATGCAGCGCGTCACCTTGTCGGCCATGGCCGAGGGGTTGGCGGTGGCGTCGGCCAGCGGTGAAATCCTGTTCCACAATGACAGTTTTGCCCGCATCCTGCCCTATGCGCAGGACCGCCTGCGCCGGGCCGAGGGCGCGCTGCCCTGGGATGTCTTCGCCGTGGACGGTTCGCTGCTGGACCTTGCCCAATATCCCAGCGTCATTACCGCCCGCACCGGCCAGCCCTTCGACGACGTGATTCTGGGTGTCAAGACCTCGGACCGCGACACCCATTGGCTCAACATCAACACCAGACCGCTGTTGGGTGCCGACGGCAAGCCCTATGCCGCCATTCTGACGGTTACCGACATCACCGCCGAGCGCGCCGCCGAGCGGGCGCTGAAGGAAAGCGAAGAACGCTACCGCACGGTGGTCGAATCCCTGGTGGAGGGCATCGTGGTGCAGGACGATGGCGGCGCCATCATCGCCTCGAACCCCGCGGCGGAACGTATCCTGGGCCTGGGCGCCGACGAACTGGCGGGCCGTCATTCCACCGATCCCCGCTGGCACGCCATCCATGCCGATGGCAGCGCCTTCCCCGGTGACATCCATCCCGCCATGGTGACGTTGCGCACGGGCGAGCGTCAGGAAGGCGTGATCATGGGCCTGCGCAAGGCCGACGATTCCGTGACCTGGGTCGAGATCAATACCGCGCCCCTATGGGGGGCTGAGGCCGACCGGCCCGTGGCGGTGGTGGCCTCCATCCTTGAAATCACCAACCGCAAGGAATTCGAGGACGAACTCAGCCGTTCCAACAGCGAGCTGGAGCAATTCGCCTATGCGGTCTCCCATGATTTGCGGGAACCGTTGCGCATGATCGCCGCCTATATGCAGCTGTTGCAGCGCCGGTTGGGAGCCGATCTTAGTACCGAGGCCGAGGAATTCATCGGCTTCGCCGTGGATGGCGCCAAGCGCATGGACCGCATGCTGGTGGCGCTGCTGGAATATTCCCGCGTGGGCCGGATCGGTCAGCCCATGGAATGGGTGCCAAGCCGCCAAGTGCTGGAAGAGGCGCTGCTGTTCCTGTCGCCAGTGATTGCCCAAACCAAGGCGGAGATCACCGTGGTGGGCGATTGGCCCGAAATCTTCGCCAGTGCCGACGAGATCGAACGGCTATTCCAGAACCTGCTGGGCAACGCGCTGAAATATCACCGCGAGGGCGTCACGCCGGTCATCCAGGTGGGCGCGCGTCAGCAGGGCGGCGAGTGGCGGTTTTGGTTCACCGATAACGGCATCGGCATCGTCTCGGACCAGATCGGCCGCCTATTCAAGGTGTTCCAGCGCCTGCATGCCAATGACCGCTATGAAGGCAGCGGCATCGGTCTGGCGTTGTCGCGCAAGATCGTCCAGCGCCATGACGGCCGCATCTGGGTGGAATCGCCGGGGCCGGACGCAGGGTCTACCTTCACCTTCACCCTGCGGGCCGGCGTGGCGCATGCCCGTATGCCAGAGGGCCGCGAGATCGCGTCGAGTTTATAAGGTGGGATGATGTCGCTTATTCTAAATGTGATCTGGGTCATTTTTGGTGGGTTTTTCATGGCGCTGGGCTGGATGGTGTCGGCGGTCATCATGGCCGTAACTATCATCGGTCTGCCGTGGGCGCGCGCCTGCTTGAACATTGCGCTGTATGCCCTGTGGCCCTTCGGCAAGGAAGCGGTCAGCCGCAAGTTGTTGACCGGCAAGGACGATCTGGGCACGGGGGCTCTCTGCGTCATCGGCAACATCGTCTGGTTCGTGCTCGTCGGCATTTGGCTGGCCCTGGGGCATGTGGGCAAAGCCATCGTTTCCAAGGAAATGGCGGCAGAGGCCCGCCGCCGCGCCGCCACTCAGAAGCTTGATGCCATGCAGGCCACCGCCTAGTCATCTTGGGTGGGGTGGCGCATTCGGTTGTTGCTTCCTGCACCAATATTTGGGTTAAGGTGATTTCCGGGCGTCATTGCCAGAGGGGCGGGCCATGTCCAACGTGGTGTCGTGCGAACAATTCCTGCTGTTGCGTGCTGCCGGCGAACAGCAGCGTGTGGCCCAGTCCATGCGGGGGTTGGTCCACGCGGTGGATCGGTTCGTCGAGGTGGTGGATCAGGCTTGCGCCGACGCCAAATCCGCATTGGATGTGGCGCTGAAACGCACCGACGACCTGACGCGCTGTGGCGCCGCCGAAAGGGAGCGGGCCAAGGCGGCGCTGGACCATGGCGGGCTTGATATCCTGATCGCCGAACGGGACCGCCTGCTGTCCGACCGCCAAGCGCGAAGCCCTGCGCCGGACGCTTGACCATAGGGCCGTATGCGGTCTTACAGTGTGGGCCCAATGATCAGGAGCCCGTCATGAGCCAGCCCACTGCGTTTCCCATCGGCCTTGTTACCGTTTCGGACCGGGCGTCCCAGGGCGTCTATCAGGATCTGGGCGGACCGGCCATGGCCGACTGGCTGGGCAAGGCGCTGACCTGCCCGTGGCGCGCGGTTTCCCGCGTTATTTCCGACGACCAGCCGGTGATTGAGGCGACCTTGCGCGAACTGGCCGATGTGGAAGGCTGCGGTCTGATCGTCACCACGGGCGGCACCGGCCCGGCCCTGCGCGACGTCACCCCCGAAGCCACCGAGGCGGTGTGCGAAAAGATGATGCCGGGTTTCGGCGAGCTGATGCGCGCCGTCAGCCTGCGCATCGTCCCCACCGCCATCCTGTCGCGCCAGACCGCCGGCATCCGTGGCCACAGCCTGATCGTCAATCTGCCGGGCAAACCCAGCGCCATTGCCGATTGCCTGGAAGCGGTGATGCCGGCCATCCCCTATTGCATCGATTTGATCGGCGGCCCGTTCCTGGAGACCGATCCGGACTTCTGCAAGGCGTTCCGACCCAAGGCGAAGTAGGGAGGGGCCCCCTAGTGTTCACGGCTTTCGGTTCGCCATGAGACACGGAGGCGGCTTTGCCGCCACGGAAAGCACGGATTATTAATTTCGTCACCCCGGACAAACGCAGCGCCGATCCGGGGTCCATGGTGCCGTCTCCCAGCATGGATCCCCGCTTTCGCGAGGATGACGAGAGACGTGACCTCCGTGTTCAACTGGCGAGGCGTGGACGCGTTCGGAAGACCGGACGTGCTTCAAAAGCTAACTGGGACAGTGGGCTGACTTATGAGGCCGTGCAGTCCGCATTACTCCGGCAGCACGCCGCCTTCGAAGGCCGAGGTGTCGCGCTTCGGGCGCTGGTCGTTGAGCGAGCGGCCGGTGACCCGGAAATACGTCATCTCGGCGATGTTGGTGGCGTGGTCGCCGATGCGTTCGATGTTCTTCGCGATGAACATCAGATGCGAGCAAGAGGTGATGGTGCGCGGGTCTTCCATCATGTAGGTCAGGATTTCGCGGAACAGGCTGGAATACAGATCGTCCACTTCCTGATCGCGCGACCGCACGGCCAAAGCGCGCTCGGCGTCGTGGGACAGGAAGGCGCCCAGCACCTCGGCCAGCAGGGTTTGCACCAGTTTGCCCATGCGCACCAGGGACCGCATGGGCGATACCTGCGGCATCTGGTTCAGCACCAGACTGCGCTTGGCGGCGTTGGCGGCGTGGTCGGCAATGCGCTCCAGATCGGCGGCCACCTTCAGGGACGCGATGACCATGCGCAGATCGTCGGCCACGGGCGCGCGTAGCGCCAGCAGGCGCACGGTCTGTTCGTTGACGAAGTGCTCGCACTCGTCGACCTTGCCGTCGTCGTTCATGACCCGCGACGCCAAGTCGCTGTCGCGCTTGTCCAGCGCCTCCATGGCCGAACGCAGCTGAACCTCGGCCAGACCGCTCATGCGGGCCAGGGCGTCGTGCAGCTTCTTCAATTCGTCGTCATAGGATTTGACGATGTGATTGGCGCCAATCATGTGCGTTCTCCTCAGCCGAACCGGCCGGTGATGTAGCCCTGGGTCAACTGATGGCTGGGCGCGGTAAAGATTTGCGCGGTTTCGCCCACCTCGATCATCTCGCCCAGATGGAAGAAGGCGGTCTGCTGCGAGACGCGTGCGGCCTGTTGCATGGAATGGGTGACGATCACCAGAGTATACGTTTCGCGCAACTCGTCCATCAGCTCTTCGATCTTGCCGGTGGCGATGGGGTCCAGGGCCGAGCATGGCTCGTCCATCAGAATGACTTCCGGGTTCACGGCGATGGCGCGGGCGATGCACAGGCGCTGTTGCTGGCCGCCTGACAGGCCGGTGCCCATTTCATGCAGGCGGTCTTTGACCTCGTTCCACAGCCCGGCCTTTTCCAACGCGGTTTCCACGATGCGGTCCAGATCGGGCTTGTCGGTGAACAGCGTGTGGATGCGTGGGCCGAAGGCGACGTTGTCGTAGATGGTTTTGGGGAAGGGGTTGGGCTTTTGGAATACGATGCCCACCCGCATGCGTAGCAGGACCGGATCGATGCCCCCCATCCCACCTTTAAGCGGGCCGTAAACCGGCTCGCCGTCCAGAGTGACCGTGCCCGTGACACTGGCGCCGACGATGGTATCGTTCATGCGGTTGAGGCAGCGCAGAAAGGTGGATTTGCCGCAGCCCGACGGGCCGATTAACGCGGTGACCTGACCGGCGGGAATCTCCAGATCGATGCCCTTCAGCGCCAGCTTGGTGCCGTAATGCACGCGCACGTCCCGCGCCACCATCTTGGGCGCATCCGTTTGGGGCTCTAAGGCGGCTTCGGACATGGTTGCATCCACGGTGGGTGGGGGGAACGTTCGGGCTAGGTAACCCGGTCCTGCTTAGGACGCAAGTTAATCCAACAAGTCATGAATGCTGTTGCGCCGGGGCTTCCACAAACCGCGCTCGATGGCTTCCTTCAGCCGCGCCTTCAACTCCGCCAAGGCGGCGGGGTTGTTCTCGGTCAGGAAGCGAGCCACGTCGTCATCGGCCAGATAGGCCTCGGCCACCAGATCGAAATGATGGTCCTTGACCGCGCCGGTGGTGGCGGCGAAGGCGAACAGGTAATCCACCGTGGCGGCCATTTCGAAGGCGCCCTTATAGCCGTGGCGCATGATACCCGCGATCCATTTGGGATTGACCACGCGGGCGCGCACCACGCGGGCGATTTCTTCCTCCAAGGTGCGGATACGCGGGCTTTCGGGGCGCGAATGGTCGGCATGATAGACCGCCGGTGCCGCCCCCGAGACATGTTTGACCGCTGCCGCCAGTCCGCCCTCGAACTGGTAGTAATCGTCGGAATCCAGCAAATCGTGTTCGCGGTTGTCCTGGTTCTGCACCACCGCTTCCACCGCCCCCAAGCGGTCGCGGAACAGCTCGTGCCCGGCCTCGCCGTCATGGCCGGCGCCGTAAACCCAGCCGCCCCAGGCCAGATAGGCCTCGGCCAGATCGGCTTCGGTGGTCCAGCCCTTTTCGTCGATCAAGGCTTGCAGGCCGGCGCCGTAGGCTCCCGGCTTGGAGCCGAACACGCGGGCGGCGGCGCGGGCCTCGCCCAGGCTTGCGGAGTCTGTGCGGACGCGGGCGGCCAGCGGGTTGACGTCGTCCGGTTCGTCCAAAGCGGCCACCGCGCGCACTGCCGAGTCGAACAGATTGATCAAATCGGGGAAGGCGTCGCGGAAGAAGCCCGACACCCGCAACGTCACGTCCACGCGCGGGCGATCCAGCACGGTGGCGGGCATGATCTCGAACCCGGTCACGCGACGCGAGCCGGTGTCCCACAAGGGCCGCACGCCCATGAGCGCCAAGCCCTGGGCAATGTCGTCGCCGCCGGTGCGCATGTTGCTGGTGCCCCAGGCGGTCAGGGCCAGGGCCTTGGGCCAGTCGCCATGCTCTTGCAGATGGCGCTCCAGCAGCAATTGCGCCGATTTCCATCCCAGCGTCCAGGCTGCCGGGGTGGGCACCGTGCGGGTGTCCACCGAGAAGAAATTGCGCCCGGTGGGCAGCACGTCGGGCCGTCCACGCGTGGGCGCGCCTGACGATCCCGGCGCCACGAAACGGCCGTCCAGGCCTTTCAACAGGCCGGCGATTTCCGCTTGTCCGCAGGCGTCTACGGCGGGGGCCAAGCGGTCGCGGATTTGATCCAGCACGGCCACGGTCCGAGCCCATTCGGTCGGGCAGGGCGTGCCGGCCACCAGGGTGCGGGCCAGTGCTTCCAGGCGTTCGACAGTGTCGCCATTGGTGCGCCAAGCATCCCCGGCCAGGACATCCGGTCGCGCACCAGCCCAAACATCGCCCAGCACGCAATCCAGCGGATCGAACTCCAGCCCCAAATCACCGGCCAAGGCGCGCAGCAGCGAGGCATCGCCGGGCAACGGGCCACGCGGCACGCGGGCCAGCGCCACCAGCAAATCGATGCGCTGGTCGCCAATTGGCGAGACGCCGAAGATGTGCAGACCGTCGCGAATCTGCAATTCCTTAAGCTCGCACAGATGGTTGTCCAGCTTGGACAAAGCGGTATCGGCATCGTCGCCGGGCGCGATCCCCAAATCCCGGTCCAGACCGGCGGCGGATGCCGTGGTCAGGATTTCCTTGCGCAGCAAGGCCAGCCGGCGCGGGTCCACCCCGGCGGCTTCGTAATATTCGTCCACCAGCCGCTCCAGCTCGCGCAGGGGGCCGTAGCTTTCGGCGCGGGTCAAGGGTGGGGTCAGATGGTCGATGATGACCGCTTGGGCGCGGCGTTTGGCCTGGGTGCCCTCGCCGGGGTCGTTGACGATGAAGGGATATAGGTTGGGCATGGGACCCAACGCCGCTTCCGGGAAGCAGGTTTCGGACAGGGCAAGGGACTTGCCCGGCAGCCATTCCAGATTGCCGTGCTTGCCCATGTGAATCAGGGCATCGGCGCGGAAGCTCTCGCGCAGCCAGGCGTAGAAGGCCAGATAGGAATGGGGCGGCACCAAAGCCGGGTCGTGATAACTGGTATTGGGGTCGATGTTGTAGCCGCGCGCCGGCTGGATGCCCACGGCCACCTTGCCGAAGCGCATGATTGGCAGCAGGAACTCGCCGCAGGACAATTCGCCCGGCTTGAAGAACGGGTCGGCTTCCGGGGCGCCCCAGCGCTGGAGCACCGCATCCTGCACCGCTTGCGGCAGCGCGTTGAAGAAGGCGAAATAATCGGGCAGGGCCAGGGTCTCGCGGATTTCGCGCGCGGCCAATTGGCGGAAGTCGTTGGTGGGGCCGCGCTGAAGCTGCTCCACCAGATCGTTGCCGTCGCGGGGCAAGTCGTGCGCGTCATAACCGGCGGCGGCCAAAGCGCGCAGCACTTCCATGGTGCCTGCCGGGGTGTCCAAGCCGACACCGTTACCCAAGCGCCCGTCGCGGTTCGGATAATTGGCCAGGATGATGCCAACGCGGCGGTCAGCGGACGCTTTGCGGCGCAGCTTGGCCCAGCGCGCGGCCAATTCGGCCACGAAGGCGATGCGGTCGGGAACGGGGGCGTGGCGGGCGATGTCGCATTGGGTCGCTTCGTCGCGGGTGGCGGCTTTGAATGAGATGGCGCGGGCCAGCACGCGGCCGTCCACTTCGGGCAGCGCCACATTCATGGCGATGTCCTTGGGGCCAAGGCCGTGAGTACCGGCGCGCCACGCCTCTTCCGAGCCGCCGGCCAGCACCACTTGCAGCACCGGGCAATCGGACGGGCCGAACGGCGTGTCCTCGGGCCGGGCGGGCGAGGCGACGGCGAAGCCGGTGGCGTTTATCACCACGTCCGGCTTCATCTCGGCCAGCACGGCCTCGACCGTGCCGGCGCTGGTGGAGTCTTTCAGGGATTGCACGAATAGGCCGTGGGCGTTCAGCCCCTGCGCCCGCAGCCCGTCCAACAGCGCATCCATGGGCGCGGTGTCGCCCGACAGCACCAGGGCGCGGTAGAACACGACCGCAGCACTGGGCTTGGTCGGGTCCCAACCCGCCCGCCATTCCGTGCCGGGATACAGCCCGGCGGGGGCCAGGGGGCGGGGCTCCAGCCACTCGGTCTCGCGGCCCATCAGGGCGCTCGCGTAGTTGAGGAAATGGCCGGCATTGTCATGGCCGCCGAATACCAGATAGCGCCACAGCCTTTCCACCGCTTCACCGGGCAGGGTGCCTTGGCGCATCAACTCGGCATCGGGCTTGTCGTCGCCGGGCAGGCAGGCCAAAGCGATCTTTTTGCGGCGGCATAGGGCGGCGATCTGTTCCAGCCCATAGGGCCAGTACGATTGCCCGCCCAGCAGTCGCACCACCACCAGCTTGGCATGCTCGACCACTTGGTCCAGATACAAATCCACCGACATGTGGTGGGTCAGGCGCGACAGGTTGGCCAGCCGCAAACCGAAGGGTGCGCCGGCTTTGGAATGGGCCGCCGCCAGGGCCGACAGTTCGGTATCGGCAGCCGACAGCACCACCACATCGCCGGGCGTCTGGCCAAGGTCGATGGCCTCGGTGCCGTCCGAGATGGTGCCCGGCTGGGCGGCAAGCAGATGCATGGAACTAGCCCAGAATCATGGCTTCAATGGCAGTGCGGTCCAACCCTTTCTGGCCGATGACGACCAGACGGCTCAAGCGGTCTTCGCCGGCCTTCCACGGGCGGTCGAACCAGCGTTCCATGCGGGCACCCACCGCCTGAATCACGTGGCGGGCGGCCTTGCCCTCTACGGCCAGGAAGCCTTTCAAGCGCAGGATGTCGTGGGCGGCGATGGTTGCCACCAGCTTTTCCGCCAGGGCGTCGGTGTTGGTGATCTCCGGCAGATGCACGGCGAAGCTTTCGAAATCGTCGTGGTCGTGACCCTCTTCAAGGTCGTGATGGCTGGGCCGCGCCGCCAGATCGTCTTCCGCCGCCGCCGACAGGCCCAGCACGATGACCGGGTCGATGGCACTGCGCGCCGTGCGCACGATCTTGACGCCGGGGCGCAGGGAATTGGTCACGTCGGCGTGAACGCGTTCCAACTCGGCTTCGCCCACCAGATCGGTCTTGTTCAGCAGGACCATGTCGGCGCACAGCAGCTGGTCCTCGAACACTTCCTCCAGCGGATTGTCGTGGTCGGGCTGGGCCATCATCTCGGGGGTGTCGGCAAAGCGTCCGGCGGAAACGGCGGCGGTGTCCACCACGGCGATGACGCCGTCCACCGTGACCCGCGAGCGGATTTCCGGCCAGTGGAACGCCTTGACCAGGGGCTTGGGCAAAGCCAGGCCCGAGGTCTCGATGATGATGTGGTCGGGCGGATTGGCGCGGTCCAGCAGGGCCTGCATGACCGGCAGGAACTCATCGGCGACAGTGCAGCACAGGCAGCCATTGGCCAGCTCGATGATGTCGTCTTCCGCGCAACCGGCCACGCCACAGGACGCCAGCAACTCGCCGTCCACGCCCACATCGCCGAACTCGTTGACGATCAGGGCGATGCGGCGGCCCTGGTTGTTCTCCATCAGATGGCGGACCAGGGTGGTTTTGCCGGCGCCCAGAAAGCCGGTGACGATGGTGGCGGGCACTTTGCGCATTATGGCGTGTCCTTGAGCATTAGGGGCAGGCCGGCGGCGACGAACACCACTCGGCAGCAGATTTGGGCAACGCGCTGGTTGACGCGGCCTTGATGGTCGCGGAACTCGCGGGCCAAGCGGTTGTCGGGCACCAGCCCCAGACCCACTTCGTTGGACACCAGAACCACCGGCCCGGCGGGCCTGGACAGCACCTCGCACAGGCGCCCGGTCTCGGCATCCACGTCGCGGCCCGCATGCATCAGGTTGCTGATCCACAGGGTCAGGCAATCCACCAGCACCGGGCGGTCCGGGCTCAGCACCCGGTCCAGGGTGCCGGCCAGTTCCAGCGGTTCTTCAAGGGTGGTCCAATGGGGGCCGCGCCGACCGGTGTGCAGGCGGATGCGCTCGCACATCTCGTCGTCGAGGGCTTGGCCGGTGGCGAAATACAGCGCCGGCCGGTCGGCCAGCAGGGCCTCGGCATAGCTGCTTTTACCCGAACGGGCGCCGCCAAGGACCAGGGTGGAGGGTGCAAGATTGGACATGACCGGGTCTTATCACAAAGCGCGGGTCAGAGCCACCGGCGCACCCGGCGGGCATAGGCGGTGAACTCGGCGCCGAAGGTGTCGCTCAGCATGCGTTCCTCATCGTGGATGATGCGGTGGCCGATCACCGCCATGAAGGCGGGGATGACCAGGAACGGCGTGACGCTGCCCAAGGCCAGCGCCAGACCCAGCAGCACCAAGGCCATGCCCAGATAGATGGGATTGCGGCTGAAGGCGAAGGGACCGCTGGTGACTAGGTTATCGGCACGGCGAAACGGATGCACGGTGGTGTGATGGCGGCGGAAGGTCAGCGCCGACCACACCGCCAGCCCCAGCCCAATCACCGCAGGTACGGCGCCGGTCCCTATCCAGGCCTCGGGGATCAGGCGGGCCAGCGGCGCCCATCGGTCGAGCGCCGCCATGACCGCCCCGGCGCCGACCATGTAGATCGGCGGGTAGATTTTCATGCGGCGTCCAGGATGTGCTGCACCGTGGCGGCGTCGATGTCGCCCTTTTCACCCAAGGGCAGGCCGCCGCGTTCGCTCAAGCGTTGGGGCACTTTTGCGGCCATCTCGGCGGTGATGTCATAGCCGGCCAGACCCGAGGGCACGCCCACCGATTGGAAGAAGGCGCGGGTGGCGGCGATGGCGCGGTCGATGCGCGAGTCCTCGGTGCCGTCGTTCAGGCCCCATACGCGGGCGGCGTATTGCGCCAGCTTGTCCCGCTTGGCCTCGCGCTTGACCGCCACCACGCCGGGCCATACGGCGGCGAGGGTGCGGGCATGGTCGATGCCGGTCAGTGCGGTCAACTCATGGCCGATCATGTGGGTGGTCCAATCCTGGGGCACGCCCTGGCCGATCAACCCGTTCAACGCCATGGTGGCGCACCACATCAAATTAGCGCGGGCCTGGTAATCGGCGGGAATTTCCATGGCCTGGGGGGCGATCTCCACCAGGGTGGACAGCACGGATTCCGCCAGCCGGTCCTGCAACGGCGCGTTGGCCGGGAAGGTAAGATATTGCTCCAGCACATGGACGAAAGCGTCCACGATGCCGTTGCCCACTTGGCGCGCCGGCAGCGAGAACGTGGTTTCCGGGTCCAGCACGGAAAAGCGCGGCATGACCCCAGGATGGCCCCAGCCCAGCTTCTCACCGGTGGCCTCGCGGCTGATAACGGAAAAGGCGTTCATCTCGGACCCGGTGGCCGGCAGGGTCAGCACCGCGCCCATGGGAATGGTGGTGTTGATGCGGGCGCGCCGGGCGGGAATATCCCAGCAATCGCCATCATAAGAAATGGCGGCGGCGATGAACTTGCAGCCATCCACCACCGAGCCGCCGCCCACCGCCAGGATGAAGTCCAGCTTCTCGGCGCGGGCGAGATCCACCGCCGTCATCAAGGTCTCGAAGCGCGGATTGGGCTCGATGCCGGCGAATTCCACGAAGGCGAGGCCAGCGGTATTCAGCGCCGCAACCACCTGGGCATGGACGCCATTGGCCTTGATGGAACCGCCGCCGAAGGCGAACAGCACCCGGCTGCCCTTGGGGATTTCCTTACCGATGGAGGCGATCTGCCCCTTGCCGAACAGAATCTTCACCGGGTTGTGGAAGACGAAATTATCCATGAGGCAGGGGGCTCCAATGCGGGCAGATCCGGCAAAATCTAAGGTGGATTTACGTGCACGCAAGTCATGCGCTTGCGGAAAATAGCAGCCCAACCATAGCGCTCCACGCACGGCGCAAGACATATTGTTCGGACGCCTATCGGCATCATCTCCATAGCGGCTCGGTCATCAGCAGGTAAACAGACATGCTGACTTCCCTTAAATGGAGCAATGAAATGAGCTTTTATAAGTTTGTTGCGACTGGCGCGGTTACGCTTCTGCTGTCCGTATCTGCCGCAAAGGCCGCTGATATCGTGGACACCGCCAGTTCTGCCGGAAGTTTCAATACGCTTGTCACCGCCATTAAAGCTGCCGGCCTTGTGGATACCCTGAAAGGGCCCGGCCCCTTTACGGTGTTTGCGCCCACGGATGACGCTTTCGCCAAGCTTCCGGCGGGTACGCTGGACAACCTGCTCAAGCCCGAGAACAAGAAGCAGCTTACCTCCATCCTCACCTACCACGTTGTGCCGGGCAAAGTGATGTCGAAGGACCTTGCCGGTAAGAAAATGATGGCGAAGACGGCTGAAGGCAGCGAGGTCAAAATTGACGGTACGAGCGGCGTGAAAGTTGACAACGCTACCGTGACCAAGGCCGACATCGACGCTTCGAACGGTGTCATTCATGTCATCGACACCGTGTTGATGCCGAAGAAATAAGCGGAACTGACGCCTAACCCGGATAAGGCTGGCAAGGGGATTTATCCGGGTTAGCTACGCCTTCACCCCGGCCCCACGGGCTTTCGGCGCAGTCGGATCCAGCGGCCAGCGCGGGCGCGGCGCGAAGTCCAACCCGTCCACCAGTCCCAAACGGAAGCGTTCCACTCCGGCCCAGGCGATCATGGCGGCGTTGTCGGTGCACAGGTTCAGGGGCGGGGCCAGGAAGGTCAGGCCGCCGGCGGCACCGGCTTTTTCCAAGGCCCCCCGCAGTGCTGTGTTGGCGGCGACACCGCCGGCCACCACCAGATGCTTGCCCTCGGGCCAGTTCTGGGTGAACAGGGCGATGGCGCGCTTGGTGCGGTCGGCCACGGATTCGGCCACGGCCGTCTGGAAGGCGGCGCAGATATCGGCCACGTCTTGCTCGCTCAAGGGCGCCGGGCGGCTTTCCACCAGCAGGCGGACGGCGTTCTTCAGGCCCGAGAAACTGAAATCGCAGCCGGGCTTGCCCTTCATGGGGCGCGGCAGGGCGAAGCGGTTGGGGTCGCCCTTAT
The DNA here is from genome assembly GCA_014379805.1 of Rhodospirillales bacterium. Taxonomy (GTDB): domain Bacteria; phylum Pseudomonadota; class Alphaproteobacteria; order Rhodospirillales; family Magnetospirillaceae; genus Magnetospirillum. The sequence goes on from JACMLB010000015.1 coordinate 14,665, forward strand.
TGGCCCAGGCCTGCACTTGGGGGCCGCCGGGATAGCCCAAGCCGACCATCTTGGCCACCTTGTCAAAGGCCTCGCCGGCGGCGTCGTCGATGGTGGTGCCCAGGCGGCGGTATTGGCCGACGCCCAGCACCGCCAGCAATTGGCAATGCCCGCCCGAGGCCAGCAGCAGCAGATAGGGGAACGGGATATCGTGGGTCAGCCGCGCGGTCAGCGCGTGGCCCTCCAGATGATTGACCGCCAGGAACGGCTTGTTGGCGGCCAAGGCGATGGCCTTGGCGGTCATTACGCCCACCATGACGCCGCCGATCAGGCCGGGGCCGCCGGTGCAGGCGACGGCGTCCAAATCGGCGAAGCTCACGCCGGCCTGAGCCATGGCTGCGCCCACCAGCCGGTCCACATGTTCCAAATGAGCGCGCGCTGCGATTTCGGGGACGATGCCGCCGTAAGGGCGGTGTTCCTCCAGCTGGGACAGCACCACATCGGACAGAATGGTCCGGTCGTCGCGCACCACGGCAGCGGCGGTCTCGTCGCACGAGGTTTCGATACCCAGGATCAGCACCGCGAAAACCCTTTCCAGAACTCTCGGCTTTTCCTACAACAGTCAGGTCATGACGTCCAAAGCAAACCACCCGCTCCTCACCATCGGCACCCGCGGCTCTCCGCTGGCG
>JACMLB010000104.1 GCA_014379805.1 Rhodospirillales bacterium
GCAAGTAGGGCTCAATCCGAGCCCACTCGTCATCGCTTAACCAGAAAAGCCCGCCTGCCATCCAAGTCTCCCGCCTCTGTCGGGAATCTTGAATCACAGCGCGGGCTCACTGGGAATCCCTTAATTGAGTACGGACCCTAGTATGGTCCTCTGAGTTGGCGACATCCCCCGTTTCGCCTTCAATTCACGGATCTCCGAAATGGCGTCTGAAATGGCAGGCGCATGAGCTTTCCACCGGCAGGCATTGGCACATACCAGTTCATCACAATTCGCCAAAATTGGCTGGTCCTTCCGCTCCGAGCGCTCAAGGCATAGAGCGGTCTCCGCGTTGAAAAAGCAGTGGCTGTAAATGCCTGGATAAAGGTGGGCGGCCAGATTGGCCAACATCTTCCTCAGTCGCTGCTCGCTGACAACTTCAGCCCCCTCTTGTGCCAATGCCCGGTCAACAAACTCGAATTCCGCCAATACCGTAGGGGCCCTTCCGCCAGCTGGCCGGACACCTCGCTTGTGATCTTCATATAGCTCTATGATATCGCCCAGACGGGCCAGCGCCTGTTGACGTTCCACTTCAGCCCTGAAGCCCGAGTGGGACGTGCCGGCATATCCCTCGAATGTGATATGGGACAAGTGTCCATACTGGATCATCCCGGCGACGACACCAAAGGGGCGGTTGGCGATGTACCAGGCGATGGTCCGCCGGAACTGCCGCGAGCCCAATCGCCACTCTTCGCTGAAGCTCAGATCCCGGGCGACCCGTCGCTCATCATCGGTGCGAGATTCGGCGGCGACCCGACGCTCCGCGAACGTGTTGCGCGCCACCGGTGCCTGATCAATTCGCTCGCCCTTGTACCGGAACGGTTTGCTGCCAATGAGGCCACGCTCGTGAGCCCACCCATAGAACCGTTCGCAGGCGGCCAGGATTCGATTCCAGGTAGCTCCGGAGACTGCGTCATCGCCGGTGGTGCGGCGGCGCTTGAACTGCCGGAAGTCATCCAGCGAACAGTTGAGCAAGCCCTTTCCAAGGGCCTCCCCCAGGTAGCGCTTGAGGACGCGAATATCCTGGGCGTAGCCCTGAATGCTTTTTAACGAGGACACACCTTCCGTGCGCACGTCGAGCAGGAAGCGTAGCAACGTTTCGTCTACGCTTCCGTCCGGCTCAATGAAGATGGGAAAACCGTCTTCCGGCAGCAGCCCCTTTGCTCGCAGGCCATTCAGCGTTTGGTTTGGGAGACCTGGAACAGGTTCGTCGTCACCTACCGTGACGTTGACTTGGGCGAGGGGCGCCGAAAAGGAAAGCATATCGGGCATCGGCGAGGCCTCTGCATCCAACGGATGCGTTATCCTGACGGGCTACCCCGCCCCATGCAACGGATGTTTACTTATGAGACAAGTGTTGCGACTTTCCGCTCAACCAGAGTGTGCACATGAGTGGAACCCCGAAGCCACCGCCGGCGAGACCGGTGCGGAGGCTTCGGGTGTAAAGGATGCGAACGGCAACCTGCTTAGCGATGGCGATAGCGTGAGCGTCATCAAGGATTTGAAGGTCAAGGGCTCGTCCTTGGTCGTCAAAGGCGGGACCAAGGTCAAAGGCATCCGTCTGGTGGCGGATGCAGTCGATGGGCACAACATCTCGTGCAAAATCGACGGCATCGGCGCCATGAACCTGAAATCAGAGTTCGTGAAGAAGGCCTAGGCCCAAGAAAAACCCCGCCAACCGGCGGGGTTTTTTGTCACCACCCCCAGCGGCGGCGCCAGCTGGAAATCCAGCAGCTGAACCGGGCGGCGGTTTGCAGATCCAATTGAGTTCTAAGCTGGGCGCGAGCGACCATCAATTCCGTCATTTGGTGCGTCTCCAATACCCTCGGCGCCGACGGGAATCGACCTGCGCTGTAGTGTTGTGGAGGAGAATCACATCTTTGGTCGCTGCTTACAATTCATCACATGGATAGGATAAGTATCGGTAGTGTCGTCCAAATGGCTGAGGTTTGTTAATCCTTTTGCCATACTGCCGCGGCGCAACCCGCAACACGGCCTGTCGTGAAGCAGCCGGTCAGCAGATAGCCGCCGGTGGGGGCTTCCCAATCCAGCATTTCGCCGGCCACGAACACGCCCGGCTTGGCTTTCAGCATCAACCCATCCGTCACCGCATCGAATGAGATACCGCCGGCGGTGCTGATGGCCTCTGCCATGGGGCGCGGTCCCTGCAGCGGGAGCGGCAATGCCTTGATGCGGGTGGCCAGGGCGGCAGGGCTGTCCGGCAGGGGCCAGCTGAGTTCGCGCAACAGGCCGGCGGCGACGCCCTTCATGCCGATGGTGCGCTCCAGATGGTTGGCCAGCGAGCGGCTGCCTTGGGGCTTGTCCAAAGCGGCGGTCAGTTTCTCGACGCTCCAATCAGGCTTGAGGTCCAATTCCAGCACGGGCGCGGTGGCGTCGCGCAAAGCCGCCGACAGGGGATAGATGCTGCCGCCCTCGATGCCCTTGGCGGTGATGACGAACTCACCCTTCAACCGTTGCCCGCCGAAGCTCAGGCCCACGGATTTGACCGGTTGGCCGGCGAAGCGGTCGCGGAAATGCTCGCTCCACGCCACGTCGAAGCCGCAATTGGACGGCTTGAGGGGGGCGATGTCCACCCCTTGGGCGGCCAATGGTGCGACCCACGACCCGTCCGACCCCAATTGCGGCCACGACCCGCCGCCCAGGGCCAGCACCGTTACGTCGGCGCTGACGGTGGTCTCGCCGGTGGGTGTGGCGAAGCGCAATTGCTCGCCGTCCCAGCCCAGCCAGCGATGGCGCACATGCAGTTTTGCGCCTTGTTCCCCCAGCCGTCGCAGCCATGCCCGTAGCAGGGGCGCCGCCTTCATGTATTTGGGGAAGACGCGGCCAGAGCTGCCCACGAAGGTATAGACGCCCAGCCCGGTGGCCCAGTCGCGCAACTGCTCGGGCCCGAATTCCGCCAGCCATGGGGTGAAGCGGGGGGCTTGGGTGCCGTAGCGCGGCACGAACTTTTCCATGGGCTCGGAATGGGTCAGGTTCAGCCCGCCGATGCCGGCACGCAGGAACTTGCGGCCCGGCGTCGCCATGGAATCATAGACGTCCACGGAAAAGCCGGCGGCGCATAATTGCTCGGCGGCCATCAGCCCTGCGGGGCCGGCGCCGATGATGATCGCTGTCTTGGTTTTGGTCATGACAGGGGTTTACC
>JACMLB010000105.1 GCA_014379805.1 Rhodospirillales bacterium
CCTGCATCAGCTACATCAAGGAAGAAAATTCCATGGCCATGCAGACGCAGGTGATTGCCCATGCCGCCTTCGGCCACAACCACTTCTTCAAAAATAACGGCCTGTTCAAGCAATGGACTGACGCGCGCGGTATCCTGGACTACATGGAATTCGCCAAGGGCTTCATCACCCGGGCCGAGGAACGCTATGGCCACCATGTGGTGGAGCGGGTGGTGGATGCGGCCCATGCGCTGATGAATCACGGCGTGCACAAATATCCGCGCAAGCGCACCCTGGACCTGCGCCAGGAGCAGGAGCGCGAGAAGGAGCGGCAGGACTATTTCCAGCAGACCTATAACGATCTATGGCGCACCGTGCCCAAAACCCCGACCGCCTATCAAGGCAGCCGCGAGTTGGCCGAGCGTAAGAAGAGGCTGCGCCTGCCCGAAGAAAACCTTTTGTATTTCCTGGAGAAAACTGCTCCCAAGCTAGCGCCGTGGCAGCGTGAAATCCTGCGCATCGTCCGCAATGTGTCGCAGTATTTCTATCCGCAGAAGCAGACCAAGGTGATGAACGAGGGCTGCGCCACCATGGTGCATTACCACATCCTCAACAAATTGCATGAACGCGGCCAGATCGGCGACGGCGCGTTCATGGAAATCCTGCATTCCCACACCAACGTGGTCTTCCAGCCCGATTTCGACGACCCGCGCTATGGCGGCCTAAACCCCTATGCCCTGGGCTTCGGCATGATGCAAGACATCAAGCGCATCTGCGAACAACCCACCGAGGAAGACCGCATCTGGTTCCCCGACATCGCCGGTAACGACGATCCCTGGGGAACCCTGCGGGCCGCCTGGGCCGATTACCGCGACGAAAGCTTTATCCAGCAATTCCTGTCGCCGGCCCTGATCCGCAAGATGCGCCTGTTCAAAATCCACAACGACTACGACGCCCCTGATATGGAGGTGACCGCCATCCACAACGAGCGCGGTTACCGCGAGGTGCGCAAGGCCCTGGCCCGCAGCTACGACATCAGCCATCTGGAACCCGACATCCAGATCGTGGACGTGGACCTGTCCGGCGACCGCCGCCTGGTCATGCAGCACCGCGTCGCCAACGGCATCCTGCTGGAAGAAGACGAAGCCATCCTGGTGCTGCGCCACGTGGCGAATCTATGGGGTTACGAAGTGCGGCTGATCGAGGTGGATGCGGAAACCGAGATGACCCTGCGGGAATATGACGACGTGGCGCCGACCATCAATTTGGCGTAGATTTGGTGCCATGGCATCTGTGGTCGATCCCATTCTCACTCGTTTTCGCGCAGCCGTGGATCAGTTCTACGGCGAGCGGGTGGAGCGCGTCGTCCTATTTGGATCACGCGCCCGAGGCGATTTTCGCGCCGATTCCGATTACGACATCGCCGTGTTTTTGAGGGATCTTGGCGACCGCTGGGCAGAAGCGGACCGCATGGCCAACATCGCCACGGAAATCCTGGAAGACACCGGCGCCTTCGTCCACGCCATGCCCTATCGCGCCGGTGCGTACAGTGACCGCACCCCGTTGATGCACGAAGTGCGTCGTGAGGGGCGGGACCTGTGACGCCGGAGGCCTGCGGATATCTTGAAAAGGCACGGCAGTGCCTGAGTTACGCCCGCATTAATCTGGATGTCGGTCTGGGCAACGATGCTGGGCGAAACGCCTATCTTGCAGCTTTCCATGCCGCGCAAGCTCTAATTTTCGAGCGTACCGGGAAAGCCGCCAAGTCGCATCAAGGTGTGCACGCGGAATTTAGCCGTTTGGCGAAAGATGATCCGGCCATTGATATCGAAGTCCGGCGGTTCCTGCCGCAGGCTTATAATTTGAAGGCCGTTGCCGATTATGAGTTGGGGCCAGAGTCCGTGGTGCCGCATGAGCGCGCGGCGGCGGCCATTGAGGGAGCCGTGAAGTTTGTTGAATGCATCGACGGCTTGGTCATCTGAATTTAAAGCCGCCAACTGCACTCTGCTGGAAGAAGACGAAGCCATCCTGGTGTTGTGCCATGTGGCCAATCTTTGAGGCTATGAGAGATGACCTGCACGGATATGACAACGTGGCGCCGCGCTATCAATTTGGCGTAATGGGGGCAGGAATACGCCGGGTTTCGTTGCCCTTGGTATTGATAGTGGTGCCAGTGGCATCAGGGATGTAATGGACTTTTACTACCGCGCCATTGTTGCAGCCTATGAGGGTCCAGTCCTCGGCCCATGGCCGCGCCTCCATGCCGGGGCGGGCGTCGGGCATCGGGGCGCCGTCGAAACCCAAGAACTCGGTATTGGTTATCTGGGTATCTTTGCAGTCTTTGGGGATGATGGCGCTGCTCGCCACCACAACATACATCAGGGTGTCGCGCTGAAGTTGGGCATCTGCCCGCGCAGTGCCGGGTAATGTCGCGATCCGGCGGATGTCCTGGTCAGGCAAGACTACCATGTGGACATTCATTTGGCGGCTGGTGCCACACCCATTCACCTTAGCAAACTCTCGCCATGCCCCTTTGATGGGCCGTCCTTCGCCATCAAATTCGGGAGGGGATACAATCATCAACTGATAGTCTTCGAATGTAAAATTGCTGCAGCGTATGGTCCGTTCCCATTGCGCCTTCATCCGGGCTAGGACCGCATCGTGGTGGTCGCTCGATTTGACGTAGTTTATGAATTGCGGTGGCAATCCCTGTCCATCATTGGCGGCTAAGGCGGGACATGCCAGAAAGGCCGCCAAAAAAATGAGGGCGAGGCGGCGGATCATGGCGGGCCTGTGAATTGTGGATTGTTGGCGCTAATAATCCACTAACAGGTGTTCTTGGTCAATGGTTCGCCCGCCCGCGCTTGCCCGCCGCCATGGCCCCCGCCGCTTCCGCCATGCGCGCGATCGCCCGTGTCCACGTGCCGTCGGTGGCTTGGCGGAACACCCGCATGGTGGGGTACCAGACGGAATCCTCGCGGCCATCCACCCAGCGCCAGTCGCAGGTTTGCGGCAGCAGGACCCAGACCGGTTTGCCCATGGCGCCGGCCAGATGGGCTTCGCTGGTGTCTGCGGCGATGATCAGGTCCAGGCCGGCCATGATGGCGGCGCTGTCGGCCAGATCGGTGCAGTCTTTGCCCAAATCGTCCACGAAGGTACGGGCGCCGGTTTTGTCCAGATCGGCGGCGCGCGGGCCGCGCTGCAGGCTGACCAAGGTGATGGCCGGGTCTGCCGCCAAGCGCAGCAGCGCGGGCAGCGGCACCGCCGTGTCGGTGGGACGGCCTGCCCAGGCGATGCCTACGCGCAGGCGGTGGTCGTCGGGGAAGGTGTGGGGCGCGACCTCGTCGGGCAGGTGCAGATAGGGCACGTCGCGCGGCGGCGTGGTGCGGGACGTGGTGCCGATCAGGCGGGGCACGTCCAGCAAATTGATGGTGAAATCCGCCTGGGGCAGGGGCTCGCCGCGTGCTACCGCCTGTTCCACGCCGGGCAGATTGCCCATCAGGCGAGTGGCTTCGGGGACGCATTCCACGATGACCAGACCGCCCTGGCGCGCCACCTGGGGAATGAAGCGCGACAGCATCAGCGTGTCGATGGCGTCACCTTCGTCGCGCACCAGGATGGTGCGGGCGTCCAGGCGGGTGCCGTCCCAGACGGGGGCGTCCACCGGGGGCAAAGCGGGGGCGGGGCGGTGGGCCAGTTCGGCCATGCCGCGGGCCAGATTGCCCGATTTCAGCAGTGCCCCGGCATAATCGCGGCGCGGCACAGTGTTAGGGGCCAGATGCTCGGCCCGTTCGAACAGGGCCAGAGCTTCCTTGGCGCGGCCACGCTCACCTTCCAGCAGGCCGAGGCCGTAGAGGAAGTGCGCGTTGTCGGGCTCGGCGGTCAAGGCGGCCAGGAACTCGCTTTCGGCGGCCAGCAGATAGCCCAGCTCGCGCAGCACATTGGCAAGGTTGGCCCGCACGCTGGCACCGGCACCGCCAGCCAAAGCGCGTCCCCAGCATGCGGCAGCGGCGTCGCCTCGGCCGATGCGGCGCAGCAGGCCGCCCAGATTGGCGTTGGCTTCCACATTGCCGGGGTCGGCGGCCAAAGCGCGGGCGAACAGCTCGCCGGCTTGGTTCAGCTGTCCGGCCACCAGGGCGTGCGATCCCTGACCGGCAAGGCGGGCAGCCAAGGCGCGGGCATGGGCCATGGCGGCGGGCGAGGTCGGGTCGGTGGTGTCGCCATAGATGGCGACGGGTTCAAGGCCGGGCGCCAGGGCCAGCACCGTGCATTCTTGTCCGGCGAAACGAACCACCGGGCCGGCGGCCAGATCGTCGGGGAAGCGGTACAGGCCATAGCCGGCCTCGGCCAGATGATCGGCCACCATGCTGTTGTGGCGGTGCTTGAACACCACCAGTGCCGGTTCGGCGGACAGGCCGGCCAGCACGTCGGCTTCGGCCCCCTTGGCGCCCAGATTCAAGATCAGGCGGCGCTCGGCCAGGTCGGGGCGGGCCTCCAGCACGGCGTCCAGAGTGGTGGTGGCCACGGGGGCGCGCACCCAATGGGGCAGGGGGAAGACGGTGCGTCCGGGGCGCGGGGTTTGCGCGATGACGGCGGGACCGGCGGTGGCGGCCAGGGCTGCCAGGACGATCTCCACCGCGTCCTCGGCACCGGCGATGGCCATGGTGTCGGCCAGGATGCCGGCCTCGCTGGTACGAGCTTCCACCGCCAGCACCTTGATGTCGCCCGACGCATGGGCGGCGGCGTCCAAAGCGTGCGTGCCGTCGCCGCTGCCCACATCCACCAGCAGATCGCCTGCCGTCAAATGGGCGGCCAGGAAAGCGCGGGCGGTGGCCCGGCCACCGCTCAGGGCGCGGGCAGCTTGGTCGCGGCGGGCCTTGGCGTCAGCGATCTTTTCGCGCAGGGCTGCGCACACCCGTTGGATCGGACCGTTCCAATTGTCGGGGCGGCTTTGGCGGAACAGCTTGGCTGACCCGTAATAGGGCGAGTCGTCGCGGTCCATCATCCAGCGCCAATCGGGCGCCATGGGCAGCAGAACCCAGACCGGCACACCCAAGGCGCCGGCCAGATGGGCGGCGGGGCCGTCCACGGTGATGACCACATCCATCTCGGCCAAACGCCCGGCAAGGTCGGCAGTATTGGCGATGGTATAGGATAGATCGGCGATCAGCGACGGGTGAGCCAACTCGGCGATGTCGCGGGCGCGCGGGCCGGTTTGCAGGCCGAACACGGCGATGCCGGGCATGCTCAGCAGCGGCGCCAATTGGCCCATGGGGATGGTATGGCGCGACCCCGACCACACCAGACCCACCTTCACCATGGTGGTGGCGGGCGCGCTGATCTTGGGCTGACGGCCGGGCGGCACGGTCAGATAGGGCGCCGGGGGGATGCTGGTAAGGCTGGTGCCGAACAGGCGCGGCAAATCGGCCAGCGAGGCATTGTAGTGGATGGTCAGGTCCGACGGCACCGGCTGGCCCGAGACCACCACCCGTGCGACTCCATCCATGCCCGCGGCCAGGGGCGCCAGGGTGGCGGGCACGCCCAACACCACCTGGGCACCGGTCTGGGCCACGCGGGCCACGTGGCGCAGCAGGTGGATGACTTCACCGATGCCTTGCTCGGCCCATAGCAAGATGGTCTGGCCGGTCAAATCGGCGCTGCCGTTCCAAGCTTCTCCCGGCGGCTGGGGACGGGAACGGCCAGCCAGGGGCCAGCGCCATTCCAGGTCTTCCCATGCGGCGGGGAAATTACCTTCCAGCAGATGCAGGCGGGCGCGGCCCATATGGGCCAGCGGGTTTTCGGAATCCATGACCAGCGCGCGTTCCAGCTGGTCCTCGGCTTCGTCCAGCCGGCCCAGGCCGATCAGCGCCTGACCCAGGCCGGAATGGGCGGCGGCATAGGCCGGCGCCATGGCGAGAATGTCCTGGTACAGGTCCACGGCACCGGCCAGATCGTCGCGCCGGGCCAGCAGATCGGCCAAATCCTGGCGGGCCTCGATGTTGTCGGGCGCCAAGGCCATGGCGCGGCGCAGGCAGGGCTCGGCGGCTTGTTCATGGCCCTCGGACAGCAGCACTCTGGCTAGGCCGAGCCATGCCCCAGCGGGGGCTTTGGGGTCGCGCAGCAACAGGCCGTACAGGGTGCGGGCTTCGTCGCCGCGCCCGGCATCGCGTAGTGCCAGCGCCAATTCCAGCTGGGTAGCGCCATGGTGCGGGGCGTAGTTGAGGGCTTCCAGCAGGGCGATCAGCGCCTCATGCGGGCGGCCCATGGCGCGCAGCACGGCACCGCGCCCGGCCAGCGCGTCGGCCCGATTGGGGTGGATGGACAGGACCGTGTCATAGGCGTTGAGCGCGCCGTCAAGGTTGCCCTCTGCGCGAGCGCGCTCGGCGCTACTGAGATCTGGGGCCGTAAAATTACCCATCTGGGTGCCCCTGTTTCCGCCTGTTGAAACCCTTGGGCAGTCAAGCGCGAGATAGGGGACGGGTCAAGAACAAAGGCAGGCTTGCATGCGCACAGGTCACTCAGGGTTGATCATATGGATTATTCGCTACCGCTGACCATTGTGGTAAAGGTGTAGTGGGGATGGGCGATGCTGGGGGGACGTTTGATGGCGACTGCCATTGGGACAGTGGAAAAGCTGGTTGGCGTGGTCACTGTGCGCCATCCCGACGGAACCCGCACGGTTCTGGAAAAGGGTGCCGCCATCCATCAGGGCGACGTGATCGAAACCGGCGCCGATGGCAAGGTGGGCGTGACCTTCGCCGACAGTTCTTCGTTCTCCCTGGGGCCGAAGGGCAGCATGGTGATGGACGAACTGGTGTACGATCCCCTGGCCCATAGCGGTGCGCTGACCGTGTCGGTCGCCAAGGGCGTCTATTCCTTCGTTTCGGGTCAGATCGCCAAGGTCGACCCCACCGCCATGACCATTAAGACGCCGGTGATGACCATCGGCGTGCGCGGTACCTCGGGCGCCGGCCAGGCGGGGGGCGAGGGCGAAAGCAATTCCCTGACCCTGCTGCAGGACCCCCAGGGCACGGTGGGTGAAATCATCCTGACCAATGCCGGCGGTTCCCGCACCATCAATCAGGCCAATTTCTCGATCAGCCTGACCAGCTATATTCAACCGCCGCCGCCGCCGGTCTACCAATCGCCCCAGCAGATTCAGAACAATTACGGCTCGACCTTGTCGGCCAACCCGCAACCGCCGCAGCCGTCGCTGGCACCGCCGCCGCCCCCGCCTGTCCATAACGATGCTCCCCCGCCCTATAATGGGCCGCCGGATGATCTCAATCATCGGATCGTGGCGCCGCCTCCGCCTCCGCCGCCACCCCCGCCGCC
>JACMLB010000106.1 GCA_014379805.1 Rhodospirillales bacterium
GCGCTTCTTCCAATTCGTGCCGGTGACCGAGTTCCTGTTCGGTACCTCGTGGAGCCCGCAGATGGCCATCCGCGAGGATCAGGTGGGCAGCTCGGGTGCCTTCGGCGCCGTACCGCTGTTCGCCGGCACCGCGCTGATCTCGATGATCGCCATGGTGGTCGCCGTGCCCCTGGGGCTTTTGAGCGCCATCTACATGGCGGAATACGCCCACCCCAAGTTCCGCGCGGTGGCCAAGCCGCTGCTGGAAATCCTGGCCGGCATCCCCACCGTGGTTTACGGCTTCTTCGCGGCGCTCAGCGTCGCCCCGCTGGTGCGTGATTTGGGTACCAATCTGGGCCTGTCCATCTCCTCGGAAAGCGCACTGGTGGCGGGCGTGGTCATGGGCATCATGATCATTCCCTTCGTGTCGTCCCTGTCGGACGACATCATCACCGCCGTTCCGCAAAGCTTGCGTGAGGGCGCCTACGGCCTGGGCGCCACCAAATCGGAAACCGTCAAGCAGGTCATCCTGCCCGCAGCCCTTCCCGGCATCGTCGGCGGCGTGCTGCTGGCGGTTAGCCGGGCCATCGGCGAAACCATGATCGTGGTCATGGCTGCCGGCCTGTCGGCCAATTTGAGCGCCAATCCTTTCGAGGCGGTCACCACCGTCACCGTTCAGATCGTCACCCTACTGGTGGGCGACCAGGAATTCGACAGCCCCAAGACATTGGCGGCTTTCGCTCTCGGCCTGGTCCTGTTCTTCGTCACTCTGGCGCTGAACATCGTCGCCCTCCACGTGGTTCGTAAGTACAGGGAGCAGTATGACTGAGATGGTCGAACAGACTTCGGCGACCCCCACCCAAACGGTGGCGACCCGCCTCAAGCGCCGCTATGCGGCCGAGCGCCGGTTCCAGTTCATGGGCATGGCTGCCATCGCCGTCGCACTGGGCTTCCTGGCCCTGCTGCTGGTGAGCATCGTGTCCAAGGGCTTCACCGCCTTCGTGCAAACCCAAGTCCAAATAGAGGTCAGCTTCGATGCCTCGACGCTGGGCCTCCAGCCCGGTGCCGACCGCGACGCCATCAGTGCCGCCGATTATCACGGCCTGGCCAAAACCTCCATCTGGGCCCGCTTCCCCGACGCTACGGGCCGCGCCGCCCAGAAGCAGTTGGCCTCGCTGCTGTCCCCGGCTGCCGGCGACACCCTGCGCGAGATCGCCATGAGCGATCCCGCCGTGATCGGCACCACCCGCAAGGTATGGGTGCCGGTGGCGGACTTCGTGGATATGACGGAAAAAGGCTACCTGCCCCGCGATCCGGCCACGGAAGGCGCACGCGTCAACGCCGCCCAGGTGGCGTGGATCGACCAGTTGAAGGCCGGCGGCGACATGGGCAAGAAGCTCAACACCCGCTTCCTGACCGCCGGCGATTCCCGCGATCCCACCCAGGCCGGTGTCTGGGGTGCGGTGGTTGGTTCGTTCTACTCGATCCTGGTGACCTTGCTGCTGTCCTTCCCCTTGGGCGTGGCAACGGCGGTCTATCTGGAAGAGTTCGCGCCCAAGAACCGCTGGACCGACCTGATCGAGGTCAACATCAACAATCTGGCCGCCGTGCCGTCCATCGTCTTCGGCCTGCTGGGTCTGGCGGTGTTCCTGGCGGTGTTCGGCCTGCCCCGC
>JACMLB010000107.1 GCA_014379805.1 Rhodospirillales bacterium
ACGCCTCCGGCGGAAACCGGCGGTGATACCGGCACCACGACTACGCCTCCGGCGGAAACCGGCGGTGATACCGGCACCACGACTACGCCTCCGGCGGAAACCGGCGGTGATACCGGCACCACCACCACGCCCCCGGCGGAAACCGGCGGTGATACCGGCACCACGACTACGCCTCCGGCGGAGACCGGCGGTGATACCGGCACCACCACCGGCGGCGGGACCGGCGATACAGTCCTTCACACCAGCACGGGCGACGTCACCCTGGTGAATACGGACCCCAGCACTGTCTCGGCTGACTGGTTCGTGCAGTAAGTCCGCATTGGCAGACCGCCCACTCCTTCGGGGGTGGGCGGCTTCCGCTTGCTTCACGGATGACATGAGGTGCCCCATGGGCGGTGAAGACGGCATCCTTGCGGGGGCTCGGCGCACCTTCGCCGCAGCCGGCATGTTCAGCCTGTTTTCCAATGTGCTGATCCTGTCCATTCCCATTTACACGCTGCAGGTCTACGACCGGGTCATGTCCAGCCGCTCGGGCACCACGCTGGCCATGTTGACGGTCATCGCTGTGGGTTGTCTGGTGATCCATGCGGTACTGGAAGCGGTGCGCTCGCGCCTGATGGTCCATGTGGGGCTGTGGCTGGAACGGGTGTGGGCGCCGGAATTGCTGCGCCGCGCCATCCGCCGGGGACCCGAGGGCGACGGCGCTACCGGAGCGCAAATCCTGCGCGACCTGGGTGCCGTGCGCGGCTTCATCACCGGGCCAGGGGTGTTCCATTTGTTCGACGCCCCCTGGGTGCCCATCTACGCCATGGTCATGTTCATGCTGCATCCCGCTTTGGGCTGGTTGACCCTGGGCGGCGGCGTGGCCTTGTTCGGCTTGGCCCTGGTCAGCGAACTCGCCACGCGGGGACCGCTGAAAAGCGCCGGCCAGCGGCTGACCGTGTCCCAGGCCCGCGCCGATGAATATGTCCGCCGGGCTGAGGTGATCGAGGCCATGGGCATGCTGCCCGGCCTGACCGCCGTGTGGGGCGCCGATTCGCGGCGCACCCAAGACATGCTGGCGGTGGGCTGGCATCGCTCGGCCCTGCTGGCCGCCGCCGCCCGCTTCGGCCGCTTCATCGTCCAGGTCGCCATTGTTGCCATGGGTGCGTGGCTGGCCATCAACGACCAATTGTCCATGGGCAGCGTGGTGGCCGGTTCCATCTTGCTGACCCGTGCTTTGGCGCCGGTGGAAAGTCTGGTGGGCAGTTGGAAGAATTTCATGGGTGCGCGCGCCGCCTATGGCCGTATCCACCGTGAACTGACCCGCCCGCCTTTGGCCCGCACCACCACCGCTTTGCCCACACCGCTGGGGCGCTTGACCCTGGAACGGGCCAGTTTCGAACTGCCCCATCTGGAGCGCCCCGTGCTCAGCGGCATCGAACTGGATTTGCGCCCCGGCGAGGCGCTGGGCATCATCGGCCCGTCGGCGGCGGGCAAGTCCACGCTGGCCCGCATCATCCTGGGCATCCAATGCCCCACGCGGGGCCGCGCCCGGCTGGACGGCGCCGATGTCGCCACGTGGTCGCGTGAGGATTTGGGCCGCCATGTGGGCTATCTGCCCCAGAACATCGAACTGTTCCCCGGCACCATCAAGCGCAACATCGCCCGCATGGCCGAACCTGATGACCGCAAGGTCATTGAGGCGGCACAATTGGCCGGCGTGCATGAGATGATTCTGCGCCTGCCTCTGGGCTACGACACCGAGATCGCCGATGCCCTGCGCAATTTGTCGGGCGGCCAGCGCCAGCGCATCGCCATCGCGCGGGCCTTTTACGGGGAACCGCGCCTGCTGGTGCTGGACGAGCCTAACTCCAATCTGGACGCGGAAGGCGAGAACGCGCTGATCCGGGCGCTCATGCGGGCGCGGGAGCGCAACGTCACCACCATCGTCATCGCCCACCGTGCCCGCGTGCTCATGACCGTTGACCGGCTGATGCTGCTGCGTGAGGGACGGGTGGACATGCTGGGCACCCGCGACGAGGTGATGGCGCGCGTACTGCCCCAGCAGGCGCCGCCCCAGTCTGTGCCATCCACGCCACAACTCAAACCCCAGGAGGTGCGGTCATGAGCGGCATGATCCGGCGCTTGGGCGGCCCGCTCTTCACCAGCCACAACGCCACTCCGGTGGACCAAGTGGGCGGGCGCACCGCGTTGCGCGTGGGCGTGGTCACGATCATGGTGGCCTTCGGCGGCTTTGGCGCGTGGGCGGCGATGGCGCCGTTGAACGCGGCGGCGGTGGCGCGCGGCGAGGTCAAGGTCGAGAACTACCGCAAGACCATCCAGCACATGGAGGGCGGTATGATCCGCTCTATCTTCGTGCGCGACGGCGATAAGGTCGAGGCGGGCCAGCCGGTGATGCTGCTGGACGACACCGCCATCCGCGCCCGTTGGGCCCAGCTGACCTTCCAGTATTGGGCGACCCAGGCGACCATGGCGCGGCTGCGGGCGGAACAAGCCCAGGTGCTTGCCGTGGATTTCGCCGCCTACATGCCCAACATGGACCACCCCCGCGCCCGCGACGTCATGCGCGCCCAGGAGCAATTGTTCAAAGCGCGGCGCGCCATGCTGGATGGGCAGATCGCGGTGCTGCGTAAGCGCATGGTGCTGAACGAGCGCGAGGCGGAATCCCTATTGGCCCAGCAGAAATCTGCGGATCGTCAGCTTGGGCTGATCCAGCAGGAAATCCGTTCCACGCAATATCTGGTGGATCGTGGGCTGGGGCGGCGTCCGCAATTGCTGGCGTTACAGCGCGAAGGCGAGCGGCTGACCGGCCAGCGCGACGATTACGGCGCCCGCATCGCCCGCCTGCAGCAATCCCAGGCTTCCACCGAATTGGATATCGCCAACATCACCTATAAGCAGATGGACGACGTCGCCAACTCCCTGCGCGAGGCGGAAGGGCAAGCCCGCGATCTGGAACAGCAACTGACCGCCGTCACGGATTCCCTGCAGCGTACGGTGGTGCGCAGCCCGCAAAGCGGCGTGGTGCTGGGGCTGAACTTCCATACCATCGGCGCGGTGCTGCAACCGGGCGAAAAGCTGATGGATGTGGTGCCGGAAAACGAAAACCTGATCGTCGAGGCCCGCATCGCCCCGGAAGATATCGACCGCGTCTACCCCGGCCGCCAAGCCCAGGTGCGCTTCCACACCTTCCTGCGCGGCCTGACGCCCCCGGCCAAGGGCACGGTCACTCAGATTTCCGCTGATCTGTTCCATGACGAGCGCAACGGGAACCCTTACTACCAAGCCCGTGTGTCGCTGGACCCAGACTCGCTGACCCATCTGCCGGGGCCGCTGACGCCGGGCATGCAGACCGACGTGCTGATCACGACCGGAGAACGCACGGCGCTGGAATATTTGATCGAGCCGCTAAGCCGGGCGGTTTCCACGGCCATGCGGGAGAAGTGAGGAAGAACCGCAGATTAGCGGGGACAGTCACCCAAACTGCGTCATCCCGGACGAAGCGCAGCGTAGATCCGGGATACATCTCAGTGCACCACCACCAAGCAAAGCGGCGATGATCAAGCCGCCGGTCAGAAGCCGGCGGGCCAATTGGCGGTGCAGGGCGCGGGTGATTGGGATGGACATGTGCGGTTGGGGCTCAGCGGGTGCCGTTGCCCAGTTCCTGCAGGAACTCGCCCACCGGGGTGGGGCCGCTGGCCTTGGCCGGCGGGGCAGGGAGTGGGGCCGGCTTGGGGGCTTGGCCGTCGGCGGCGAGGCTGCCCGGTTCGGACGGCGTGGGCATTTCGGTGGTCTGTTTGGATTGCTTGGCCGCCGATTTTAACCGGCTGTCCAGGCTGGCGATGGCTTGGCGGTCCTGATCCACCGCTTTGACCCATTCGACCCGTTCGCTGTGCAGCGATGCCTCGAAGCCATCGACCTTCTGGCGCAGCGAACCGGTCAACTCTTCCATCTTGCGGGTGTTGTCGGTTTGCAGGGCAACCTTGATCTTCTCGATTTCCTCAAGCAGGTCGCGCTTGATCCAGCGCGACTTCTTGTCGAGGTCGTCGCCCATTTTGGTCAGCCGTTCCTCGACCTCGGTGTTGATCTGCACCTTGATCTCATAGGCCGACTTAACAAGGTTGGCCATGTACATCATCAGGCCGCCGCCGACGATCAGGATAACGCCGGCCGCAAGACTGATGACCAGGACCGTGGAAAAACCCATATCGCTTGCGATGCCAACAGTTCATGAGCGCTGCTGCTAATGTCCTTCAAGCGCGGAACCATTGCAACCTTTGTTCCGGTGACATTTGCCGCCCTCTTTACGCCACAACCGGGCGGCACGATGATAGGCAGGACCAACCCCATCCCCCCGAGGGCCTCATGAGCGTCTTTTCCGATTGGATCAAGGCCAACGGCATTTCCGAGGTGGAATGCCTGGTCCCCGACATGTCCGGCGTGGCGCGCGGCAAGATCGTGCCGGCGCACAAGTTCGTCTCCATCGCTGAAGACCGGGGGTTGCGGCTGCCGGAAAGCATTTTCGTCCAAACCGTGACCGGCGATTATCCCGAGGAAGACGTGACCAACGTTGCCAATGGCGACGTCTATCTGCGTCCCGACCCGGAAACCATCCGCCGGGTGCCGTGGTACGACGAGCCCACCGCCTGCGTCATCAACGACTGCACCTATCTGGACGGCCGCCCGGTGGAACTGAGCCCCCGCAATGTGCTGAAGAAGGTGCTGGCGCTGTACCACGCCAAGGGCTGGCAGCCCATCGTGGCGCCCGAACTGGAGTTCTTCCTGGTCAAGCAGAACACCGACAGCGACTACCCGTTGGAGCCGCCGGTGGGCCGCTCGGGCCGGGCCGAGACCGGGCGTCCGGCCTATGGCGTGGATGCCCTGAACGAGTTCGAGGGCCTGTTCGACCAGATCTACACCTATGCCGAGGCCATGCGCCTGGACGTGGACACCCTGTCCCACGAAGCCGGCAACGGCCAGATGGAGGTCAATTTCGACCACGGCGACGCGCTGGAACTGGCCGATCAGGTGTTCCTGTTCAAGCGCCTTGTGCGTCAGGTGGCGCTACGCAGTGGCGTCTACGCCACCTTCATGGCCAAGCCCATGCAGAACGAGCCGGGCAGCGCCATGCACATCCACCAGAACGTGGTGGACAGCACCACCGGGCGCAATCTGTTCGCCAATGACGACGCCAGCGACACAATCATGTTCCGCCATTACATCGGGGGCTTACGCAAACACCTGCCGCAGATGATGCTGCTGTTCGCGCCCAACGTGAACTCGTTCCGCCGTCTGGTGCCCGATTTCGACGCCCCCATCAATCTGCATTGGAGCCGCGACAACCGCACCGTCGGCCTGCGCGTCCCCGAATCCGGCCAAAGTGCGCGCCGGGTGGAAAACCGCCTCGCCGGTGCCGACGCCAATGCGTACCTTGCCATCGCCGGGTCGCTGGCCTGCGGCTATCTGGGCATGATGAACAAGCTGGACCCCGGCGAGCCCATCAACGGATCAGGCTATTCCCGCGCCCATTCCCTGCCCTGGCACATGCACGACGCCCTGGAAAAACTGAAGGGCGCCCGCGCCGTTCGCGAGGTGCTGGGCGAGGATTTCTGCGACGCCTACATGGCCGTCAAGGAAGCGGAATGGAACGCCTATCAGCGCGTGGTGTCCAGCTGGGAGCGCGAGTATCTGTTGCTGAACGTGTAGCCGCGCCCCCAGCTGGATTTGGTCACAGCATTCCCATTCGCCGGGCAAGCGCCTGGGTGAGGGCGTCGGAATCCTCGACCCTAAGCAATTGACCGAAGGCGTCCGTCGTCTTGGGGCCGATCCAATTGTCCACTTTAAGGTCCTGCCAGTCGTCGTGGCGTTGCGCACCAATGCCGTTCAGTGTTTCTTGCAGCACGCCGGCTTCCACCTTGGGTCCGCCATCGCGGGGCGAGCGTAACAGGGACCCGAAGGCGGCGTGGGTGGCCTGTTCAAGACCGTCCGGGTTACCGCTTCGCTGGGCATTGCGGGCGAAGGTGTTGAAGCGGCCAAGCGCCAAGGCCTCCGCCACCTTGGGTGCGCCCAGCCGGGCGGTGGCGTGCTTTAAGGCAAAGTCGGTCTGCGGGCCGTACTGACCGTCTTCGTCCAGGATTTCCAGCTTGGTATAGGGGCCATAGGCTGGCGAGCGGGACGGCAGCGGGTTGGCATCGTTGAGCATGTTGAGGCCGCGTTGCAGGCCCTTGACTCCCTCGGCTTGCGCGGCCTGCGCCACGGTCTCGCCGATGCGTCCCGTCGCCTGCCACAAATCCTCGCCATCGGGCGTCACATGGGGCACCGGTGCTTCGGGAATGGGGCGGATGGGCGTGGGCTCGATGGGCTTGCCGCCGTCGTTACGTTGGGGGCCGTCGCCATAGATGTTGACGTGCCAGTCCTGCACCTTCTCATAGGTGTGCGCCTTCAGCGGATCGCCCGACCGCCAGCCCCGGTAATCCTCCTGGGCCGAGTGGATCATGTCCATCATCTCGGGCTGCGTCAGACGCTCCACCGGCTTCAGCAAGGCGGCCCGCCCCGGCGCGGTGATGGGTTCCTTCGCCATGGCCACCAGCGAGGCCATCTTGGGATCGGCGGGAGCTTCGGACTGCTTTTGTTCTGGTGATGGGGTGGGCGGCGGGGCTGGTTGAGGCTTGGATTGGGGCTCTGGCGCGGGTTCAGGAGCGGACTGAGGTGCCGGGGGCTCAGGCTGCTGGGGCGGTTGGGTTGTTGGGGGCAGTGGTACCGAGAAGGGTTGTGGGGATTGCGGTTGTGGGCTTGGAGCAGGGGGGATTGCCACAGGGAAGCTATTGGGTTGGCCTTCGGGGGACTGTTCGATTGGGGGAGTGGCCTTTGCTTCTGGGTCGACCCAATTCACATAGTCAGGATGACTGAGCTTGTTAAGGTATTTACTTTTGGCAAACTCGATTGTTTGTTCATCGTCGTATCCTCGTTCCAACCCTTCTCGCACATACTTCCTGTACACGTGATGTTGGTCGACATTCCAGTCATTGGGCAAGCTGTCGCGCACGGCTTCTGCCAACGCTTCGGGATGGTTCCCCTGGATGGAGGGGCCGATTATCGGTAGGCTCATACCTGCTGTGGGGCGTCCGCCTGCGGTGAAAAGATCAACTGCAGTCCCTTTGGGATCTAGCGGGTTGAGTTCTTTTACGATCTTGACGGGAAGGCTGGTCTTGGTGCGCAGTGGCGGCAATGCCCCAAGCCTTGTTGACACGCCCCCCATGAGGGGGCATACCGGCCCTTGGTCGGGAGGCTGGGAGGCTCCCGTGACCGTTCCAATCAACGATCAACGGGGGACGCTATGCTCACTCGCCTGACCCGCTTTGCCGCTGTGGCCGCTCTTGGCCTCGTTTCCTCGGCTGCCCATGCCGAGACCAAGGTGCTCAACGTTTATAACTGGTCCGATTACATCGCCAAGGACACCTTGGAGAAATTCACCAAGGAAACCGGTATCAACGTAAAGTACGACACCTATGGCGACAACGAGGTGCTGGACACCAAGTTGATGGCCGGCAAGTCGGGCTATGACGTTGTGTTCCCCTCGGCGTCCCCGTTCTTCGCAGCCCAGGTTAAGGCCGGCATCTACCAGAAGCTGGACCTGTCCAAGATCCCCAACGCCGCCGGTGTGGACAAGGACGTCCTTGCCAATCTGGCGAAGGTTGACGCAGGCAACGCCCATGGCCTGCCCTATATGATGGCCGCCACCGGCATCGGCTACAACATCGACAAGGTCAAGAAGCTCTACCCCGACGCCCCGTTGGATTCGTGGAAAATCCTGTTCGACCCGGCTGAAGTTTCCAAGCTGAAGGCCTGCGGCGTCGCCATGCTGGACACGCCCACCGAAGCCGTGCCGGCCATGCTGGTCTATCAGGGCAAGGACCCGCACGCCCAGACGCCCGAGGCGCTGAGTGCCGCCATGGACGCGCTGATGCCGGTTCGCCCCAGCTTGCGCTATGTGAATTCCGAAAAGTACCGCGCTGACCTCGCCAATGGCGACATCTGCCTGACCCAAGGCTATGTGGGCGATCTGGTGCAGTCGCGCATGCGTGCCAAGGAAGCCAAGAAGTCGCAGAACATCGGCATCGTCATCCCCAAGGAAGGCGCTCTGGTCAACATCGACATCATGGCCGTGCCGGTGGATGCGCCCCATCCCGCCGAGGCGCTGGCCTTCATCAACTTCATCCTGCGTCCGGACATCATCGCCGCCATCACCAACGAGACCGGTTACGCCAACGCCGTGCCCGCCTCGCTGGCCCATGTGGACGAGGCCATCAAGACCGATCCGGTGATCTATCCGCCGGCTGACGTGAAGGCCAAGCTGTTCACCGCTCCGCCGCCGGCCAGTAAGGAATACGACCGCGCCCGTTCCCGCGCGTGGTCGAAATTCCGCGCGGCCAAGAAGTAGCCCCATGGCGATTGTCGTTCGTTCACTTCGCGATGGGGAAAAAGTGGGCCGTGCGCCCGCAATCCGCATCGAGGGCGTGAAGAAGCAGTTCGGTGATGCGACCGCGGTCGCCGGTGTGGATTTGGAGATCGAGGAGGGGGAGTTCTTCTCCCTCCTCGGGCCGTCCGGCTGCGGCAAGACGACGCTGCTGCGCATGCTGGCCGGGTTCGAGACGCCCAGCGCCGGACGCGTCATCATTGCCGGTGAAGACATGACCGCCGCGCCGCCTTATGAGCGCCCGGTCAACATGATGTTCCAGTCCTATGCCTTGTTCCCGCACATGAGTGTGGAGGACAACGTGGCGTTCGGCCTCAAGCAGGATCATGTGCCCAAGCACGAGATCAAAGAGCGCGTTGCCGCCGCCTTGGATTTGGTCCGCATGGGCAATTTTGCCAAGCGCAAGCCGCACCAGATGTCGGGCGGTCAGCGCCAGCGCGTGGCCCTGGCCCGCTGTCTGGTCAAGCAGCCCAAGGTGGTGCTGCTGGACGAACCCTTAAGCGCCTTGGACAAGAAGCTGCGTCAGCAGACTCAGTTCGAGTTGGTCAACATTCAGGAACGGGTCGGCATCACCTTCGTCATGGTCACCCATGACCAGGAAGAGGCCATGACCATGTCCACCCGCATCGCGGTGATGGATGCCGGGCGTATCCTGCAGGTGGGCCGCCCTCACGAGATTTACGAATATCCGGTCAACCGCATGGTGGCCGACTTCATC
>JACMLB010000108.1 GCA_014379805.1 Rhodospirillales bacterium
GCACGGCCTGCATGACGTCCAGCGGCTCGAAGCCGGCGATGACCACCGGGCGCTGGTATTCCTCGGCGAAGTATTCGTAAGGCCCGCTGCCGATGATGGTGGACACATGGGCGGGGCCGATGAAGCCGTCCAACTTGACCGTGCCCAGGGTGCGCACTTCCGGGCTGTCCAGGATTTGGGCGATGGCGGACGGGGTCAGCACGTGGTTGCAGAAGACGAAGAAATTGGTCAGGCCCAGGGCTTCCGCTTGGCGGATGGCGACGGCGGTGGGCGGCGTGGTGGTCTCGAAGCCGATGGCGAAGAACACCACCTGCTTGTCCGGGTTGGCCTGGGCCAGCTTCAGCGCGTCCATGGTGGAGTACACCATGCGGATGTCGCAGCCCTCGGCCTTGGCCTTCAGCAGCGAGATGCGCTTGGAGCCCGGCACTCGCAGCATGTCGCCATAGGTGCACAGGATGACGCCCGGCTGACGGGCCAGCCAGATGGCGGAATCCAGTCGCCCGATGGGCAGCACACAGACCGGGCAGCCCGGCCCGTGCACCATGCGCACATTGGCCGGCAGAATGTCTTCCAGCCCATAGCGCGAGATGGCGTGGGTGTGACCGCCGCAGAATTCCATCAGATGATAGAAGCGTGCCGGATCGGCCTCGGCGGCAATGGTTTTCGCCAGACCTTGCGCCAGGGCGCCGTCGCGGTATTCGTCGATATACTTCACGCCGGTACACCCATCTCGGCGAACAGCGCCAGGGTCTTGGCGGCTTCCTCGGGGTCCACCTTGGTCAGCGCATAGCCCACATGGACGATGACGTAGTCGCCCGGTGCCACGTCGGCCACCAGCGCCAGCGAGATGGTCTTGGTCACGCCGCCCAACTCGACCTTGGCCTCGTCATTGGGCAGGATCTCGGTGATCAGCGAGGGCAGGGCCAGACACATTCTCTCAACTCTCCGCTTGGGCGGCGATCCACGCCTGACCCAAAGACAAACCGGGATCGCCCGGCGATACCTTGATGGCCGTCAACGGCACCAACCCGCGCTGTTGCAACGCCGGAACCAAACTCGCCACCAGCACCTTGTTGAAGAAGCAGCCGCCGCCCAAAGTGACAGTGCGGCAGCCGGTGCTGTCCACCGCCCAGGCGCACCACTGGGCCAAGGCGGCGATCAGGGTGCCGTGGAACAAATTCGCACCGATGACGGCGTCGGGGCAAGAGGCCAACTGTGCCAACAGGGGGGCGAAATCCAGCACGCCGTCGGTCAGGCTCCAGCCGTCTGGCATGACGGTCGGTGTCGTCACCATGGCTTCCAGTGCCATGGGCGCCTCGCCTTCGAAGCGGGCCACCGGGATGACGTTCAGCAGGCCGCAGGCAGCATCGAACAGGCGTCCGGCGGAAGAGGTCGGCGGAGAATTCAGTCCCTTGTCCAGCACGGTTGCCAGCATGGCGGCGGGCTTCAACTCAGGCCAGCGTCCGGCGATTTCGGTGCCGCGTCCCTGGCCGTGCAGTGCGGCGGCGGCCATGCGCCACGGCTCGCGCGCAGC
>JACMLB010000109.1 GCA_014379805.1 Rhodospirillales bacterium
ATCTGGGAAGGGAAAGTGGCGCGAGAGACGGGGCTCGAACCCGCGACCTCCGGCGTGACAGGCCGGCGCTCTAACCAACTGAGCTACTCCCGCATCCGATCCGACGACCAAAACTGGTCCCGGGAAACGCCAGGGGTCAGATGCGACCACCCATGACGTGTAGAAAATGGCGCGAGAGACGGGGCTCGAACCCGCGACCTCCGGCGTGACAGGCCGGCGCTCTAACCAACTGAGCTACTCCCGCTCCGGAGTGAGGGCCGGGGATATAACAGCCCCCATCAGACTGCGCAAGCGGTGATTTTCCATACCCCGGCTTTTCTGGCGCTTCGCCGTCCTGCCGCGCTATAATCGCCGCGGTTAGTGGAGGATCGCCATGGGAGACGTCGTCAACCTAAACCGCTGGCGCAAGACCAAGGCCAAGGAAGAAAAGGCCCGCCAAGCCGAGTCAAACCGCGTCGCCTTTGGCCGCACCAAGGCCGAAAAGCAGACCGCCCGTAAGCAATCCGAACAGGATTCCACGGAATTGGACGGCAAGAAGCTGGAGGATTAACCCCGCCAGAACCGTTTGTGCTTGCGCAATCCCTTCCACGCCTTATCCGCCGCAGCCACCAATTCCGGCCTGCGTCCTTCATGCCATCCCGCCACCATGCCGGCGGCCCAGGCCTGTTCGTCCGTATGATGGCCCGCTTCCAGGCGCGGACCGGCCACGGCCAAGTCGTTGACCTCGCCCAGCACATCCTGCAGATCGGCCTGCGCAGCCAGGAACGTCTTGGACTCCTTGCTGAAAAGCGGCGCGAAGAACTCGCCGCCGTAACGCAGCTGCTTGCCGAGGATGCGCACCTGATGCAGGTGCCCCGGCGCTAGCTTGGACAGCTTCTTACCGGCGGCTTTGCCCATGGCTCGGTATTGCTTGTCCAGCACTTTGCGGGCGAAGGGGGCGAGGGGATCGGATAAGTGGCGATGGTGATGGGACCAATCGCCGGCTTCGACCCAGGCGCCCAAATCCAGCATCAACGCGGTAAACCGCCGGTCCTTCACCGCCGCCAGCGCCGCCGCCAGATTATGGTCGCGCTGCTTGGACCAGTGATCGCGCAAGGCCTGGAAGCCCCCATGACCGGGATGATTGGCAACCACCGGGTCGATAATCTCGGCCAGGAACACTTCGCTGTCGCGGGCAGGTCCCAACATGGTCAGCAGCCATTTGATCTCGGCTTTGATCCTGCTTAATTCGTCGCCCTCGACAATTGGGCGGAATATCTTCAAAGCCGAGCGCAGCCGGCGCAACGCCACCCGCATCTGATGGACCGCCTCTGCGTCGCCATGGGCGGTCAGGCTGGGTTCGTTGGCCAGCAGATGATGTAGACAGTTGCGCGCGATTAGGCGGAAGGCATCGGCGATCTCGGTGTCGGCGCTTAGGGCGACGTGCTTGGATTTGACCGGCATGGGCTTGCGCCCGGCAGCCAGATCGTAGCCACGGTCGGATTTGGACTGGGTCAACAGGCGGGCAGGGACGACTTCGGCAATTTGGCGGGCAAGGGCGAACAGGCGCGACGGCGGCCCTTCCACCAATTCCAGTTCCACCTCGCAGACGGGCTCGCGGTCGGACCCGGCGACAATCTCACCCTGGTCCAAGGCCAGTTCCACCTGCCAGCCCTCGCCGCCCAGGCGATAGGTGGCGCGGCGAATTTCGGTGCTGAACAAAGGGGCTAGGGCGGCGATGGTGGCCTCGTTCTGCAACGGTTCAAGCCCGGTGGCGCGCAGTTGGACCACATCCAACCCGTCGCCGCCGACTGGTTTCTCCCATTCCTTGCGCGAGAATAAGCCCGAGGCCCGCGTGCCCGTATCCTTAACCGTCTGGACCCGGCTGCTGCCCGAGACTCGCAGGCGCGTGGTAACGCCGGCCTTGGATAAGGCCAGATCGGGGGTATCGTAATAGACTGAGCGCAGCCGCTTGGTTGCCGGGCGGCCTTGCTGGTTGTCCTTTACCGCCGGGTGCCGCTTCAGGCTGTCCAATGCCTCGGGCGGCACGGCTAGCTTCATCTCGATTTCCTTGCCGTCCATGAGGACTCCAATCGTGGGAACACATTTATATATCATCGCATTGGATGGCGGGAAATCCGCCCGTAGCGGCTTTAATAAAGTGTGAACTCCCTAGGCCGCATGCTTGCATCCGTACTTCCAGGGTGGCCTCGCCCCCGTCTCCGGTGTATCCCAGGGATGGTGGTGCGGATACTCGCGCGCAAGGTAGGGGATCAGGATGAGTGCGCTTTCTCGTCTGGGACGCACGGCCGCCGCCGTGATGACGGTGGCGACATTAGCCGGTTGCGCCGCAATTTTGGACCCGCAGGGCACGCAAGACACCTTGGGCGGCTACGTCAATCAAGGCGCCGGCGACCGTGCCATGGCGGCGTTGAGCCGGGGCGACAATGCCGCCGCCGAACGCCATGCGCTGACCGCGTTGCGTTATAGCTCGAAGGACCCCGTGGCGCTGTTGGTGGCCGGCTTGGCCTATCAGGGCATGGGGCGCTACGAACTGGCCCGCCAATATTACGAAGTCATCATCAGCAATCAGATCCCCGGCTCCATCGTGGCGCCGGGCGATAACGGCTTGCCCGTGCCGCGCTCCATCATGGATATCGCGCGGGCCAACATGGCCGCCGTGGACAAGATCACCGGCCGCACGACGGCGCGCAGCATTCAGGAATCCGGTCGTCCGCCGGGCGCCTCGGCGGTGGGGGCGCCGCCCTTTCCTTATGGCGACCCCAATGTGACGCCCGGACGGCCCATGGTAAGCGCCACCGCGTTGGAGCCCGTCACGTCGATTGGCCGGCTCTCCGATGCTGAAACCAATGTGGCAGGGCGTTTCCGCATCCTGAAACGGCTGCTGGACGAGGGCCTGATTACCCCCGAGGAGTTTAATCGTCGGCGCACTTCTAATGCCGGGGCGCTGTTGCCGTTCACTAGCCCGTCGGGTTCGGTGGGGTTGGACCGCCCCATCCCCGGTGATGAGGCGGTGGTCACGCGCTTGCGCGATCTGGGCGCGACGCTGGAGACGCGGGCGATCACACCCGCCCAACATGCCTCTGAACGTGGCACCATTTTGGATGCCTTGCTGCCGGCGCAACCGCGCAAGCTGGACAACCCGCCCATGCCGCCCCGCGACATGATCGAGGCCGGCCAAGCGGTGGGCCGCGTCGAGCGCATGCGCAGCGCCGGATTGGTCACCGATGCCGAGGCCAAGAAGGAAAAGGCTGCCATCGAGCGCTCGCTCGATACTCAGCTGGCCGGATTGCGGGTAAGCGGCACCGCCACGGGCCTGAGGGAAGGGGCGCCCGGTTCCGCCGGCCCCATGGCTCAGCCTGGCGCAAAGCTTACCGGCTGGGGTGTCGCGCTGACTTCGGCCAAGACCGAAGACGCCGCGCGCAAGGCGTGGGATGGCATCAAGGCCAAATTCCCCGAGCAGCTGGGCGGCATGGATGCGCAGTTCAAGCATGTGGGCACGCGTTACAAGGTCATCGCCGGCCCGCTGGCCAGCAAGGATGCCGCCAAGAAGCTGTGCAAAACCCTGAAGCTGCATCGTCAGGCCTGCGACGCGGCGTCCCTGTAATCGAAGCCTGTTGCGTCGCTGCATGCACAGGGATACAGTTGGATTTCGTCCGCGTTCCCAGAGGAGTGTGGACGGTCCTGGAAAGAAATTTCAGGACGGTTAAAAAAGGGTTTGACGACCCCCCGCCAAAAGCCTACAAACCGGCCTCCCAAGCGGAACGGTCTAGGCCGAACGGCACGGGGCGCGGAGAGCAACGAGCTCCGCGGAATGGTTCGAAGGAAACTTCGGGCGGCTCCAAAAAAAGAGGTTGACGCCGCGCCGGCGGTTCACTATAAACCGGCCTCCCCGAAACGACGGGGTGCGGTGACGGAGCGGGCCTTA
>JACMLB010000110.1 GCA_014379805.1 Rhodospirillales bacterium
CGCCGAGCTGCACAATTTCTGCGGCATCGACCTGTCGGCCTTCTACTTCGATATCCGCAAGGACGCGCTGTATTGCGACGCGCCCGACAGCATCCGCCGCCGCGCCGCCCGCACGGTGATGGATACCTTGCTGGATGCCCTGTGCAAGTGGCTGGCCCCGTTCACCAGCTTCACCGCCGAGGAAGCTTGGCTGGCGCGCCATCCCTCCACCGACGGTTCGGTCCATCTGGAAAGCTTCCCGGTGATCCCTGCCGAATGGCGCGACGACGAATTGGCGGCCAAATGGGACAAGGTGCGGGCCGTGCGCCGCGTGGTCACCGGCGCTTTGGAGGTGGAGCGTGTGGCTAAGCGCATCGGCTCCAGCCTGCAGGCCAGCCCGGCGCTGTATGTGGCCGATGCCGACGCCCTGGCCGCCATCGCGGGCCTGGATCTGGCGGAGATCTGTATCACCTCGGGCCTGATGGTGATCGAGGGTGCCGCCCCCGAGGGCGCTTTCACCTTGGCCGACGTGGACGGCGTGGGCGTGCTGCCCCGTCCCGCCGAGGGCGAGAAGTGCCAACGCTGCTGGCGGGTGCTGAATGAGGTGGGTAAGCAAGCCCATGAGGGCGTGTGCTGCCGTTGCTCGGTCGCGGTGGCTTAACATGCGCCCAGGCCTCATCCTCGCGGCGATCGTTCTGGTCCTCGACCAACTGTCCAAATGGTGGGTGGTCGAGACGCTGATGCGGCCCCAGGGCGTATGGGAAACCCCGTTCTACACCGCCACCCGCATCGAAATTTTGCCGTTCTTCGATCTGGTCATGGCGTGGAACCGGGGCGTTTCGTTCGGCATTTTCAACACTGATGGCCGCTGGAACGCCTTGGCCCTGTCGCTGCTGTCCGTGGGCATCGTCATCTTCCTGCTGACGTGGATGCGCAAGGCACCGTCGCGCATGGTCACTTTGGCCCTGGGCGGCATCGTCGGCGGGGCCTTGGGCAATGTGGTCGATCGCATCCGCTGGGGCGCCGTGGCCGACTTCCTGGACGTCCATGCCATGGGCTATCACTGGCCTGCCTTTAATTTGGCGGATTCGGCCATTAGCATCGGCGCTGTCGTGCTTGTATTGGATGCCTTGTTCGCAAGGCCGTCTTCGTCTAAGAATTAAGGCCATGAGCAGCACCACCAAAGCCAGCCTCGCCCCCGCCCTGCGCGCCGCCTCGTTTGCGGTGCTCGCCACCCTTGCCGTGTCGGGCTGCACCGACGCCCGCCGCGCCTTGGGCTACGAAAAGGCGCCGCCGGACGAGTTCCAAGTGGTGGAACGCGCGCCGCTGGCGCTGCCTCCCGATTTCTCGCTGCGCCCGCCGTCCCCCGGCGCCGTCCGCCCGCAGGAAGGCAACACCCGCGATCAGGCTCGTCAGGCGCTGACCGGCTCGGCCCGCGCCATGACCACGCCGGTTTCCAGCCAGAACCGGTCGTCGGGCGACATCACCTTGCTGAAGAAGGCTGGCGCCGATCAGATCCAGCCGGAAATCCGCGTGCTGGTGAACAAGGAAACCCAGTCCATCGCCGATACGGACAAAAGCTTCACCGACAAGCTGGTGTTCTGGCGCAAGCCCGACGGCGTCGGCGCCGGCGAGCAATTGGATGCCAATAAGGAAATTCAGCGCCTGCGCGAAAACCAGGCCCTGGGCCGGTCCGTCAACGATGGCGACACCCCGCGCATTGCGCGCCGGAAGAAGGGCATGCTGGAAGGCGTGTTCAACTAGGCCTCGGCAGGCTGTTTTTGAAAGGGCGCGTTCCACCGGGACGCGCCCTTTTCTTTTTGCCGAAGCCCCCCTGACCGAACTTCGCCTTGTGGCCGCGCCAATCCGGGCATATATCCCGACGAACCAACAGGGTTACGCGCGGAGGCACAATGAGGCTCGTCAACGTGAAACGCGGGGTAGCGGCACTGGCCTTGGGCCTGATGCTGACATCGCCGGCCACCGCGCAGGTGTTCAATCCCACCACCTACCAACTCGCCAACGGCATGCAGGTGGTGGTGGTGGAAAACCACCGTGCCCCCATCGTCAGCCACATGGTGTGGTACAAGGTCGGCGCCGCCGACGAGCCCCCCGGTAAAAGCGGCATCGCGCATCTGTTGGAACATCTGATGTTCAAGGGCACGCCCAGCATTCCGCCGGGTGAGT
This sequence comes from Rhodospirillales bacterium, assembly GCA_014379805.1. GTDB lineage: Bacteria > Pseudomonadota > Alphaproteobacteria > Rhodospirillales > Magnetospirillaceae > Magnetospirillum. The sequence goes on from JACMLB010000110.1 coordinate 2,167, forward strand.
TCTCCAAGATCGTTGCCCGCATGGGTGGGCGCGACAATGCCTTCACCTCGTCCGACTACACCGCCTATTTCCAGAACATCGCCGCCGACCGGCTTGAACAGGTGATGAAGCTGGAAGCGGACCGCATGCGCAACCTGACGCTGGACGACCAGAACGTCACCACCGAGCGTGCCGTGGTCCTGGAAGAACGGCGCTCGCGCACCGACAACAACCCGCAAGCGCTGCTGACCGAACGCATGGAAGCGGCGCTGTACGTCAACCATCCCTATCGCCGCCCGGTGATCGGCTGGGGGGCGGAGATCGCCACACTGAACCGCGAGGACGCGCTGGCCTATTACAAGCGCTGGTACGCCCCCAATAACGCCATCCTGGTGGTGGCTGGCGATGTGACGCCTGATGCCGTCCGCAAACTGGCGGAAGCCTATTACGGCCCGCTGAAGCCCGAGGACATCCCCGCCCGCACACGTGCCGACGAGCCGCCACAAGTGGCCCAGCGCGTGGTCACCCTGGAAGACCCGCGCGTGCAGCAGCCGGCATGGAACCGCTTCTATCTGGCACCCAGCTACACCGCCGACGACAAATCGGCGGCCTATGCGCTGCAGGTCTTGTCGGAAATCATGGGCGGCGGCGCCACCAGCCGACTGTACAAATCTTTGGTGGTCGAGCAAGGCCTCGCCGCCGGCGCGGCGGCTTGGTATGACCCGTCGGCGCTGGACACCAGCACCTTCGGCCTGGGCGCCACCCCGCGCCCCGGTATCGCCATCCCCACGCTGGAAGCGGCCATGGACAAGGAAGTTCAAGCCATCCTGGCCAAAGGCATCACCAACGCCGAGGTGGACCGCGCCAAGGCCCGGTTGAAAGCCAATGTGGCCTATGCCCGCGATTCCCTGCACACCGGCGCCCGCGTGCTGGGCGAGGCCCTGACCACCGGCCAGACCGTTGAAGACGTGGAAGCGTGGCCCCAGCGCATCGCCGCCGTGACCCCCGAACAGGTCAATGCCGCTGCCAAGGCGGTTCTGGACCCCAAGGCCTCGGTCACCGGCATTCTGCTGCCGGTGAAAAGCGCGGTGGCCCAGACCCAACCCGCCGCCTCCAAGCCCACCGCCCCCACGCCCGCGAAGGAACTCCGCTGATGCGCCGCCTTCTCGCTGTTCTGTTCGTCCTTGTCGCCCTGCCGGCGAACGCAGTCACCGTGGAACGCGTGGTCAGCCCCGGCGGCATCGAAGCCTGGCTGGTCCAGGACCATTCCAACCCCATCATCGCCATGGACGTTGCCTTTAAGGGCGGCGCCTCGGTGGAGGGCAAGCCCGGCTTGGCCCACATGGTCGCCGGCCTGCTGGACGAGGGCGCCGGGCCGCTGGATTCCCAGGCCTTTCAAGGCAAGCTGGAAGACCTTGCCATCGAACTGAGCTTCGAGACCGGCAAGGACAATTTCCGCGGCAGCCTGAAGACGCTGACCGACAACCGCGACACCGCCTTCGACCTGTTCCGCCTTGCCCTGACCCAGCCGCGCTTCGACAAGGAACCGGTGGAGCGGGTGCGCAACCAAATCCTGACCGCCCTGGCGCGCGAGCTGCAAAGCCCCGACGCGGTAGCGGCACGCACATGGTTCAAGCTGGTCTTCGCCGGCCACCCCTATGCGGTGCCGGTGCGCGGCGAGCCTGAGACGGTCAAGGCCATCACCGTCAACGATCTACGCGCTTACGCCAAGACGTGGCTGGCCCGTGAAAGTCTGGTGGTCGGCGTGGTCGGCGACATCACGCCGGAAGCGTTGAAGCCCTTACTGGACAAGACCTTCGGCGCCCTACCCGCCCAGCATCCGCCCATCACCGTCCCCGAGACCGCCCCCAAGGCCCCCGGCCGGCTGGAGATCGTCACCCGCGACAACCCACAAAGCGTCGCAGTGTTCGGCGAGGCCGGCCTGAAGCGCGCCGATCCCGATTGGTACGCGGCCTATGTGATGAACTACGTGCTGGGCGGCGGCGGGTTCTCGTCCTGGCTGACCGAGGAAGTGCGTGAAAAGCGCGGGCTGGCCTATTCCGTCTATTCGTATCTGGCGCCCTTCGACCATGCCGGAATCATTTCGGGCGGTGTCGCCACCCAAAACGCACGCACCGAAGAATCCTTGAAGCTCATCAAGGAGCAATGGGCCCGCATGCGCAATGAAGGCCCCACCGAGAAGCAGTTGGAAGACGCCAAGACCTATCTGACCGGTTCATTCCCGCTACAACTGGACTCCACCGATTCCATCGCCGGCCTGCTGGTCGCCATGCAGCTGGACAAGCTGGGCATCGACTATCTGGACAAGCGCAACGGCTACATCCAGTCGGTGAACATGGATCAGGTCAAGAAGGTGGCTGGCCGCCTGCTGGACCCGGACCGGCTGACGTTTGTGGTGGTCGGCAAGCCGGTGGGGCTGACGGCGACGCAATAAATTGGCTGCGGTCCCGGCATGATCCGCCGGGACCGCTCCGATTATTCCCAGGTGCGGATTTCGTCGTTGGCCTTGCGCACCCGCTGGGACAACGTCCGTCCCAGATTGAGCAACAGCGCGCGTTCCACGGTGGGACGCTCGCCGGCCAAAATCTTCAGGCGTTCGATATCTAAGGCGAAGGCCACGATTGCGGTGTCGGCGCGCACTTCCGCCGAGCGCGGAGAGCCGTCCAGCAATGCCATTTCGCCGAAGGCGACGCCGGGGCTGAGTGTCGCCAGCCGTTTCGTGCGCTTGGCTGAGACCCCCACATGAACGCTGACGGTGCCACTGGCCAGCAGGAATAATTGCTCCGCCCGGTCGCCCTCGCGAAAGATCACGCTGCCGGCGGGGAATTCCAGGCGTTCGAGGGTCTGTTCCAAGGCATTAAGATCATCGCCGGACATGCCGCGGATCAGATCGATCTCGGTCAGCGGCAATTCACCTTCGATCTCGATGGCGCCATCGGCCAGGATGCACTGCTCTGCCCATTCCAGCGCCTGATCGATGTCGCCGATAAAGGCCTGATCGCTGACTCCAGCCGCCTGCAACCGCGTATAATTGTCCATGCCGGACCACAAATGAGCCAACCGCATTTGGCGCCCGCGCTCGCCCTGCTGCAGCAAGAGCGTCGCGAGAAGAGCGGCGGCGGGCTCGTCGATGTCGCTGACGCGGCGGAAGTCCAAAATGACATAGCCTACCCCATCGGGTATCGCCGCCACTTGGCGGATCACGTGCTCAACCGAGGTGAAGGTCATTTCCCCCTGCACCTCGAACACCACGATGCGGCCACCTTCGCGGGCAAGGACGTCCCGTTCCTTTTCGTTGCGCAAGCGCTTCGATCCCACCAGCAATCCGTCATACTGGCGGCGGACCGGTGAAATCCGGCTTGGCCGGGTATCGAATACGTTGAGGCCGAAACGCTGGGAAAGGTCCTCGCACACTTTGATGCCGCGAGAGCTGTTGCCCCGTTCATCCAGCAACGGTGAGAACACGCCGATGCCCAAACGGCCCGGCAGCACGGCGATGATGCCGCCGCCCACGCCGCTTTTGGCCGGCAAGCCGATGCGGTACGCCCATTCGCCGGAATAATCATACATGCCACAGGAATTCATCACCGAGATGACGTTCTTGACGTAATCGGGGGCAATGGCGCGTTGGCCGGTCAGCGGGTTGACGCCGCCATTGGCCAGGGTCGCAGCCATCACGGCCAGATCGCGGCAGGTGACCAGAAGCGAGCATTGCTGGAAATACAAATCCAGATGCTCCTCGACCCGGTGGTCGATCATGCCGAAATTCAGCTCAAGATGGCCGATGGCGCGGTTGCGGTGGCCGGTGGCCTTCTCCGACAGGAAAACCTTGTGGTCCACCGCCACTGGGCGTCCGGTAAACCGTTCGAACATGGACATGACGCGGCCCAGCCGATCCAACCCACCGTCGCCCTTGATCAGTGCGGTGGTGGCGATGGCGCCGGCATTGACCATGGGATTGAACGGCCGCTTGCTGCGCTCGTCGAAAACAATGGAGTTGAAAGCGTCGCCGCTGGGTTCCACCCCCACCTTGGACAGCACGTGGTCGGTGCCGTGATCCTCCAGCGCCAAGCCGTAGACGAAGGCTTTTGAGATGGATTGGATGGTGAAGGGGATTTCGCAATCCCCAATGGCATGAATGCCGCCTTCCGCCGTGGCGATCACGATGCCGAAATGGCGGGGATCGGCCTTGGCCAACTCCGGGATGTAATCGGCAAGATGCCCATCCATGAGCGAGCCGATATTGGCATGCAGTTCAGCCAACACTGTGTCGATGGGCGTTCCCGTGGATACGGCCAAAGCCAATTTGGCAAGCTGTGTCATCTCCCCCCCAAGGAAAACCTTACTCAGAAAGGGGATATTAACCCATGGACTGCCCGCCAACAATCAACGGGGGTGGATCAGATGCCCTGCGCCGCCTTCACGAACGCCCGGATTTTATCCGCGTCCTTCACGCCGGGCGCGCTTTCCACGCCGGACGACACGTCCACCGCCTTGGCACCCGTCGCCTTGATGGCCTCTGCCACATTGGCCGGGGTCAGGCCGCCGGCCAGCATCCACGGCACCGGACATTTGAAGCCCTTAAGGATGGACCAGTCGAACGACACCGCGTTGCCGCCGGGCAAATCCGAGCCCTTGGGCGGTTTGGCGTCGAACAGCAATTGGTCCACCACGTCGTAGAACGGCTCGGCGGCTTTCAAATCGGCGGCATCGGCCAGGGGGATGACCTTCATCACGGGGACGCAGTACTCGTCGCGGATTTGGGCCAAGCGCTCGGGCGTCTCGTTGCCGTGGAACTGCAGCAGGTCCAGGCGCACATGTGTGACCACCTCGTTCAGCAGCGCGTCGTCGGGGTCCACGAACAGACCGACCTTTTGAACGCCCTCGATGAACTGGGTCAGTTCGGCGGCATGCTCTGCCGTCAGGGCGCGCGGCGACTTGGCGAAGAAGACGAAGCCCAGATACTCGGCACCGGCCTCGATAGCCACGTCGATGGAATCTTCGTCGGTCAGCCCGCAGATTTTGACGTCCGTCATCGGAACCCCTTAAGCCAGTTCGTCGGCGATGCGCTTGGCAGCGTCCGCCGGCACGGCGGCACCGGTGATGGGGCGGCCGATCACCAAAATGTCGGCACCGCGCTGCAAAGCTTCCTTGGGAGTCATGAAGCGCTTCTGATCGCCCGCTTCGGCCCAAGCCGGACGGATGCCGGGAACCACCAGGGTCATGTTGGAACCGACCACGTTGCGCACGGTCTCGACCTCGTGGGGCGAACACACCAAACCGTCCACGCCGGCAGCCTGGGCCAGCACGGCCAGACGCTTGACCTGCTCCAGCACACTGCCGCCGAAGCCGATGGATTCCATGCCGCCCTGATCCAGCGAGGTCAGCACCGTCACCGCCAGCACCTTGGTGGCGGGGCGGTTGGCCTTGGCGGCCTCGTCACGCGCCGCATCCACCGCCGCCTTCATCATGGCGAAACCGCCCGAGGCATGGATGGTGGTCAGGCGCGGCGCCAGATTGGCGATGCCCTTCATGGCACCGGCCACGGTATTGGGAATGTCGTGCAGCTTCAGGTCCAGGAACACCGGCAGGCCAAGATCGGACACCGCCTCGATGCCCTTGGGGCCGCAGGCGGTGAAGAATTCCAGACCCAGCTTCACACCGGCAACCAAGCCCTTGAAGCTGGTGGCAAGGGCTGCGGCCTGGGCCACATCGGTGGTGTCGAGGGCAACGTAAACGGGAGAAGTCATGAAGGCTCCTGGCCGGAGTGCTTTATATCAATCCGGAGTGCTTTATACGGCAACGCGGCGGCGAGAGCGAAGGGTGTTTCAGCCCTCGATGACGACCGGCAGCTTGGCCTGCTCGGCTGCCGTGCGGGCCACTTCCAACTGGCGCTCCAGGGACTCGGCGCGGCGGCGCTGCAAGCGGGCATTGGCGCGGGCGCGGTGGCCGGACAGCCACGTGACCACGGCGCCGACGATCATGCCCAGCAGCAGGGCGCCCAGCACGGCAAGATAAACCGGCAGGTCCAGCACCCAGGGCAGCGGCCACAGTTCCAGCCGCAATTCGTGGCGGTTGGCCACGGCGAACACCACGGCCAGCACGATCAGGGGAAAGGCGAGGAGCCAGCCGATGATGCGCACCGCGCTTACTCGTCGTCGCTGGTGGCGTCGCCATCGGTATTGAGGCGCTCACGCAATTGCTTGCCGGTCTTGAAGAAGGGGATCACCTTGCCCTGGACCGCCACCTGCTCGCCGGTGCGGGGGTTGCGGCCCTGGCGGGCATCGCGCTTCTTCACCGAAAAGGCACCGAAACCGCGCAACTCGACCCGGTCGCCCTGGGCCAAGGCCGAGGCGATTTCGTCGAAAATGGTGGTGACGATGCGTTCGACGTCGCGCTGATAGAGGTGGGGATTCCTCTCGGCCAGGCGAGCGATCAGCTCCGACTTGGTCATGGATCTCTCAGACTAAGGTGTGTTTGGGTGCCAAGCCTGCCCAAGCGGGGGCGCTGAGTCAAGCCAAGCCGCTGTGCCGCAAGGATATTTCCGTCTGTGCCAAAAGGCGGGCGCCCCAGCCATAAGGTTAGAATGCACATCCAGAGATAGCAACAACCTCAATTAACAGATACAACTACGATCTATCATCGAACAGGGGGTAACTATGAATAAACACGCATCACGCGTTCTTGCCACCCTATTGGTTGCCGGCCTTGGCATCGGCGCCGCCCACGCCCAGACGGCGCCGGCCACCACCTTGGACAAATATACCGTCCAATCCGGCATGACCGTATCGGGAATTTCGTCCGGTGCGGGCATGGCGCTGCAATATGCCGTGGCCTGGGCGGATGAAGTCGCCGGCGTAGGCGCCGTTGCCGGCCCGCCCTATGGCTGCGCCGAGGGCACCATGACCTATGCGGTGGCCAATTGCATGAAGGGCTTCAGCCTGCCGGACGCCAACCACCTTTACCAGCTGATGACCCGTCAGGAAAACCGCAAGAACATCGCCCCGCTGGCCGCGCAGACCAAGCAAAAGGTGTGGTGGTTCACCAGCACCTCGGACGAAGTGGTGGCCAATGCCTCGGCCAAGGTGACCAAGGATTTGTATCGCCAAGTCTACGAAAACTCGGGCATTGCCGACTGGCAGAGCAGGTTCAACGCCAATGTGCGGCCTAACGGTGCGGCGGGCGAGACGCTCTCGGCGGCTGAGATCCTGGCCCGCGAGAAGGCGGTCCATGCCCAACCCACGCCCGACACTGCGGATGCGTGTGACCATACCGGCCAACCCTATCTGGTCAATTGCCGCAAGGACGACGTCTCGTTCGACGCCAGCGAACAGATGTTCACCCATTTCTACGGCACGCTGAAAAGCAAGGCGGCCAATGCCGGCGGCACGCTGAAAAGCTTCGAGCAAAAGCCCTATGTGGACGCCGTGAAGCATGCCAACGCCCTGCTGCCCCTGAGCAGCGAAGGCCTGCAATACAGCTTCGCCAAAACCGGCTATCTCTTTGTTCCCGACCAATGCGAGGGCAAGGCTTGCCGCCTGCACGTTGCACTGCACGGTTGCACCATGACCGGCGACACCTATGCCAAGCAGGGTGGCTATAACGCCTGGGCGGCGGCCAACGACATCGTTGTGCTGTACCCCCGCGTGATCAAGACCACCGCACCGCTGGGCCGCATCGTCAACCCGGAAGGCTGCTGGGATTGGTGGGGCTACACCGGCGACGACTACGCCACCCGCAACGGCGCCCAGCTGCAGGTTTTGCGGACCATGGTTCAGTCGTTCAAATCGGCCAAGTAAGGGTGGGGCGGCGGTCCGTTCGCATTGGCCTATGCCGCCCCCTTTTCGTCACCCCGGACAAGCGCAGCGCCGATCCGGGGTCCATGACCGGTGCACCGACCATGGATCCCGGGTCTGCGCCCGGGATGACGACGGGGGGGGGAGGGCCACCGCTTCTCTCAAAGAAAAAGGGCGCCCCGCATGCGGGGCGCCCTAATCTTTAGATCAAGCCAGGAAGACTACTTGTCGTCCTGGGCCTGAGCCTTGCGCATGGCGGCACCAAGGATGTCGCCCAGCGAAGCGCCGGAGTCGGACGAACCGTACTCGGCCATCGCCTGCTTCTCTTCGTCGATCTCGCGGGCCTTGACCGACAGGGTGACCTTGCGGGCGCCCTTTTCGACCATGGTGACCTTGGCATCGACCTTCTGACCGACGACGAAGCGCTCGGGGCGCTGCTCGGCGCGGTCACGCGCCAGCTCGGACTTGCGGATGACGCCCGCCAGGCCGTCGACCTGGACTTCCAGGCCGTTCTCGGTGACCTGGGTCACGATGGCGCTGACAACGTCGCCCTTCTTCAGCGAGGACAGAGCCTCCTGATGGGGGTCGGCGGCCAACTGCTTGATGCCGAGCGAGATACGCTCCTTCTCGACATCCACATCCAGGACCTTGGCCTGAACCATGTCGCCCTTCTTGAAGTCGGCGATGGCGGCTTCGCCGCTCTTGTCCCACGACAGATCGGACAGGTGAACCATGCCGTCGATGTCGCCCGGCAGGCCAACGAACAGA
>JACMLB010000016.1 GCA_014379805.1 Rhodospirillales bacterium
CGCGGGGCATGCTTTGACCCGACCATGCAATCAGCTGGTCGAACTTCCGCTGGATCACCTCCTCCGGGCTGGAGGCGTGGATCGAGCACATGAAGCCGTTGATGCCGGCGTTTAGGGCGCCGAGTGCAGCAAAGGCGTTCTGGGTGCTGATTTCGCCGAAGATCACATAGTCGGGCGTGGCCCGCATCTTGTGGTCATAGAGCGGGCGCCAGTCGATCATGCCCGAGGAGGTGGATGCTTCGCGTGCCGCCAACAATCCGACGCCATCCCAGAACCGGTCGATTTCCAGTTCCGGGGTATCCTCGGCGGCGACAACGCGGCAGGTGTCGGGCAAGAAGTGCAACAGCTTGTTGATCAGGGTGGTTTTGCCGGTGTTGGTGCCACCGGCGATGATCATGTTCGCCTTGCGCTCCATGGCCGCCTGGAGATAGGCGACCACGTCAGGGGTCACCCCCACCTGTTCCCAGGTGGGGGTGAAAGGATGCTTACAGCGAATTGCCATGGAAATGCCCGACTGCACAGACGCACCCATGAGGCATTCAAAACGGTGCCGTACCTCCGGGACGACGCAGCTCAGTTTGGGCGCCGAACTGGGGTCGAACTTCACACCAGTGAAGTTCGCCAGCGACCGGCAAATGTCCTCAATGCGGGCCAGCGTCAATTCCGGTGCATCGATCAGGAATTTGCCGACGTCGCGCTGATCAAGGATGACTTTCTTCGCCTCGGTCATGCGCATTTCGACGATGGATAAATCGTCGTAGTACGTCGCCAGCGGGCGAAGGATGGTGGAGATTGCGGATACCATGATCAGAACGGGCACGGCGGAATGAAGAGAGTCTGATATTCCACCGTCTGTGTGGGCCAGCCGCCCATGCCAGTATTGGTGTAAGAGACCGACCATCCTTTCCAGGTGCCGTTATTGGCGAACGCACATGTTGTCGCGACGATTTCCCCGTTCGCTTGGTTCTTTTTTTGGATCTTGTTGACCGTTTGATACCAGTTCAGGTCATACCAAACAAAGGTCTCCCCATTGTAAGACGCGGCTGTTCTGGCCGCACCAGTCTGCAGGTTCTGACTGGTGATAACGGTCGTTACGCAGTTATCAGCGATGGTGACGGGGGTGCCGAGACCTACCGATTTCAGATATTCGGTGCCATCGGGCCGGCTCCAACGTTCATATCGGGCCGTTTCGTGGGATGTCGTGCATCCCTGATTAAAGGATTGCCCTGTGGGCTGATCGACGGTGCCTGCCGGGAGATAATTAAGTTGCGCCGCGCCGGGCAACACTTCAGACGAGGCCACGGTATAAGGGGCGCCGTTAACGGTGATCTTTACCGTGGAGAGCGGATAGGCCCATAGCTGGTCGTCATGGGCCTGATAGCCGGTGATGGTTTCGTCGTGCGGATAGGTCTTGGTCGAGTTCTGGCACGGGGTTACGTATTCCGGTGTGCCATCCACGCGGTTGTAATAAAAACGTTCCTGCCCAAAAGAAAGGCCGGCATCGAGATCATGCGTCCACTTGGACGGGTCCATACAAGGAGCCGTGGTGGAGAGGATGTCTTTGATGGAGGTATCCGGTGTGCAATCACTCGCCCACTGCGGCGTTCCATCCACGATGATACGCCGCCGCGACTGCAGCGTGACTTTCTTCGTCGTCATGTTGGTGATCGCCGGGCAGATGTTGTTTCCGGCGGCGTCCGCGTAGACGATCTCGTGGGGGAAAGTGCGGTCAGTGTCGGCGCACGGTGCGGCCTGATAGGTCACACCGTTGCGGACATACGTCCACATGGACAGCTCGTAGCTGAGGTTCGCCACGAAATCCGGTCGCATGGGACAGGCGGCCTTATTCTCGTCCATCGGAATGGCGGAAGATTTGGTTGAGGTCGCGCAGCCTTTGCCCGGTACCTGCGTCAGAGCGTTGTTACGCCCGATGTAGACGAAGGCCGATTGCGGCACCGCCTTTTGTTCAAGGAAATCCAGATTGACGGGGCACTGTCCCTCGTCCTCGGTGATGGTGTAGACGGTTTCTTCGTCCTTGCCGCACTCACCGACCGGATGGTTTTCGCCGGCCTCGTCCACGTAGTACCATTGGAATTGCGGCCACGCCTGCAGGGTATCAATGTCCACGATATCGGTCGGGCAGACCTGCTGAGACTTCTTCAAGGGATAACTGACTTCGGAGTCAGTGCAGGTGCCGTCGCTGGTCAAGGCACCATCAGTGAAGGTCTGTTCCTTCGACTGGACAAAAGCCTTGCCCTGCGCCACGTCAATACGCACGTCGCAACCGTCTCGGCTGGTCCGCACATCGACCACTGGGTCTTTTTGTTCCGGGGCTGCGGCCGCAACGGTCGGCGTCCTGTAGCTGGCCGCCTGGTCGTTTCCCGTCTTACCGCCGTTGGATACCGGATTGTCGTTTACGCTGTCCTTCTCGACTTTCTTTTTTTCGTCGTCCACCTTGGGTTCGGCGAGGCGCTGCAGGGCGGCGACCAAGGCCGTCTTGCTGCCTTTCACCTCTAAGTTCTTTTCGGGGAAAAGCTGGCTGGTTTCCTTGGCGTCCCATTGCGCGGTCATGCCTTCGGTCGAAATGGTTTCCGTCCGGTCACCCTTGGCGACCGTCATTACCAGCACTTGGCCGACGGTCTGATCTTCAACCGTCACCTTGCGAGCATAGCCGTTGGCGGTGACACCGGTCACCAATTGGGCTGGCACACCTTCAATCTGGCCGAGGTTAAACGACGTGGCCACCGGCTGTTCGGGAAGCGGCAAAGCCGCCTTGGGCCACACAGGCACGGCGATCACGTCGGAGGCCGGCGGGATGCCGACATTGGCGGCGGATGTTTGTGCCGGTGACGTGGTGGCATTCGCTGGAGCGGTCTGCGCATTGGCGACGGCACAAAAAACCATGAAAGACGCGGCCAACGCCGCGAAACCAAAATCAAAACGTAAGCGTTTGCGCATCACAGTCACTCCACCACTTTCGCGATGTACCAGTCCGCATCGGGACGGATCACCACACGTTGGCCCTGGAAGGTTTTGAGGATCGGTACGAGGTTGATAGTGCGTTCCAGAGCGGCGGCGCCAATTTCGCCAAACCGCTGGGAAAGCTCCTGGCCGCCCTGCGAGAGAGCGCCGCCATCGGAATAGCTGCTGGATGATCCAGATGCCGACGACGTGCTGCTGGATGTGGCAGTCCCGGCCTGGGCAGTCGCCATGCGCACGGCGGCGGAAATGCCGGCGAGGATCGTGGCTGTGCCGTAGGTTTCCCAGATGCGGTTGTCCACCTCGCCCGAAGCGCCGAGGTGACCCTGCACGTCGAAGACGTTGGACCGCATGTTGAAGATTTCGAAGCGCGTGCCGCCGGCCAATAGACGCGAGCACCGCCATTGGGAGCGGGTGGCGCCGACCTTTTCCAGGCTCTTGTAGCCGCAGACTAGGCGCGAGCCCTTCGGGATCAGGATGTTGCGGCCATGGTAGCCGAACACATCCCGGCTCACCTGAATGACGGTGGCGCCGCCGACCGTGCCATCCAGTTGCGAGTTCGTGCCGTTCTCGACGATGCCGGTGATGATGCGGTCGGTGGTCAGCATGCGGCTGTTGTCCACGGGACGCGTGGACGTGACGGCCTTCTCCTCGTATTCGGCGCCGCCGGGCACCTTAACCGTGGCGGCCAGATCGAGAGGCATGGCCGGGGCTGCTATATGGGGCTGTGCCGCCGTGGCGCTGGTGCCGATCTGCGGCATGGACACCGGCAAAGCCACTTCCGTCCAAGCCGCCCGGTTGGCTGAACGACGGCGGTAAGACGCCTGTACGGCATCCGCATAGGGGTCGGGCTCGGGCGCCGCCGCAACGGGTGCCGGCGGCGCCGGGGCGGGCACTTCCTTGATGATGGTTTTTTCGATGATCACCGGGGGCATGGCCGGCGCTGGGGCGGGAGCAGGCGCCGGGGGCGGTGCCTCAGCTTTGACGGCCCAGGCTCCCGGCTCATTCGGCGGCATGGGCTCGGGCGTGGCCGTGGCCGGCTGGCAGGCGCCGGAAAGCGTCATGCCCAGCGCCAAGGCCAAGTCGCAGATCGCGGACATCAGGGCTGGTCCCCGGTGTACCGGATGCACAGGTATTTCTTGCCGTCTTTCAGGGTGATGAGCGGGGCAACGCTCTCGACGATGTACGTGCTGCCCTGGACGCGGGTGTTGATCAACTCGTCAATGCCATCGACCGTCACATAGGCCGTGCCCAACTCCATGCCGTCCCACTTCTTGCCGTATCGGATGTACGTGAAGAAATCATCGCGGTAGACCATTTCCGGCTTCAGCTCGCTGTCGCCTTTGAGGCTGTATTCCTTCCAGCCGTGCAGCTTGGCCGGATCGAACGGGACATTGCGCACGAAGTCGCCGCTGGGCGGCGCCGGGCTGGTCAGATCGCGGACGGCAGCCGCCGTCTTGGCGTCCAGCTTGGAGGCTGCAGCTTTCTCCTGTCGTTGCGACGTGCCGGCGGCGGCAGCCTGTTCGGGCAGGCCCTGGACGGGCTCGGACTTCTCCCGACCAACAATCTTCACGACCAAATCGGGGACGGTTAACGAGTTGAAACCTTCAGAGCGGAGATAGAAGGCATAGATACGTCCCGACTTAGTCTGAACGGTGAGGTTCGTGTCGGTGCCATACAGGTCAGGGCGGATGGCGATGGTGTTGGCCGTCTTCACCTTCGCCTTGAACCCTTCCGGATCGCCAAGATCGGGCGGCACGGCGATCACCGCATCCTCTGGGAGGATGATGGTGGTGGTCATCATTTCGCGGGTGCGGACCTTGTAGATGCAGTCTTCGCACAAGCGGATGGCATAGACGCCCTGCCGCTTTTGGCCGGTGGCCGGATCGGCTTCGACTTTGTCCCAGGCTTCCTGAATTTGGCCGCCCGGCCCCGGGCGCTGCATTTCCGTGTACAGCCCCTCGGACTGTTCCAGCGCCTGGGTGTAGTTGGCCGCCGACATGGGAATTTTCCCCGGCTGGCCGGCCTGCTGCTGTCCGCCCTGAGGCTGCTGCGGTCTGGAGGGTTGTGCCGTTGCCGCAGCAGGGGCCGATGCTGGCGACGACTTGCCGGGCGGCGTTGTCGCCACCGGCGCCTGCTGTCCGATAGTCCGGGTCGGAACCTGGGTCTGGCCCTTGCTTCCCAAGGGCGTTTGGGCCAGGACGAACGACGACGAGGAAATGAGCAGCACAAAGGCAGCCGCAGCCGCATGGCGACGACGGGTCATGAATTCCCCCTTTCTTTGAGCACAACCACGCCCGACCGGAAGCCCTGCGGGTTTTCGAATTTTTCCGACGGC
>JACMLB010000111.1 GCA_014379805.1 Rhodospirillales bacterium
GAGAGTTTCGGCCAGGGCTGGGTCACGGACGTGGTGAAGCAACTCAAGCTTGCTGATGTCCGCCGCATCGAGGCGGATTATGGCGACCTGCCCGATCTCGAAAAGATCGATTTTTCGCGCGACGTGGTTTTTACCTGGAACGGCACCACGTCAGGCGTGCGCGTGCCGAATGCTGACTGGATCGCGGCGGACCGCGAAGGGCTCACCATCTGCGACGCCACCTCGGCGGCGTTCGCGCAGAACCTCGATTTTGCAAAACTCGATGTCGTGACCTTCTCCTGGCAGAAGGCGCTGGGCGGCGAGGCGGCGCACGGCATCCTGATCCTCGGGCCGCGCGCGGTCGAGCGGCTCGAGACCTACAAGCCGGCCTGGCCGCTGCCGAAGATTTTCCGCCTGACGTCCGGCGGCAAGCTCTCGGAAGGCATCTTCAAGGGCGAGACCATCAACACCCCGTCCATGCTGGCCGTCGAAGATCAAATCGACGCGCTGAAATGGTCGGAATCCCTGGGTGGCCTCAAGGGCCTGATCGCCCGTTCGGATGCCAACCTCAAGGCCTTGCAGGCCTGGATGGACAAGTCCGCCTGGGCCGAGAATTTGGCCAAGGATGCGGCGGTGCGTTCGTCCACCTCTATCTGCTTCGCATTCAAGGCGCCGTTCTTTGCCAATCTGTCCGCCGCCGATCAGGCTGCGGCGGCGAAGAAGATCGTCACCTTGCTGGACAAGGAAGCGGTGGCCTATGACATCGGCGCCTATCGCGACGCCCCTCCGGGTCTGCGCGTGTGGGGCGGCGCCACCGTGGAAACCAAGGACATCGAAGCGTTGACGCCGTGGCTGGACTGGGCCTTTGCCCAGGTCGAAGCGGAGTTCGCGCTTAAGGTTCAGTAAATAAACCAGGGGATTGGGCGCCGGCGGCCAAGGCTGGCGCCCAATGTTCCCGGGGGGAAGGACAAGCAATGCCCAAGGTTCTGATCAGCGACAAGTTGAGCCCCGCCGCCGTCCAGATCTTCAAGGATCGCGGCATCGAAACCGACGTCAAGGTCGGCCTGCCCCCCGATGAGCTGAAGGCTATCATCGGCAATTATGATGGCCTTGCCATCCGCTCCAACACCAAGGTCACCGTCGACATCCTGGCCGCCGCCACCAATCTGAAAGTGGTTGGCCGCGCCGGCATCGGCGTCGACAACGTGGACGTGCCCGCCGCCACCGCGCGCGGCATCGTCGTCATGAACACTCCGTTCGGCAATTCGGTGACCACCGCCGAACACGCCATCGCCATGATGTTCGCCCTGGCCCGCGACATTCCCCAGGCCAATGCCTCGACCCATGCGGGCAAGTGGGAAAAGTCCAAATTCATGGGCGTGGAACTGACCGGCAAGACGCTGGGCATCGTCGGCTGCGGCAATATCGGCGCCATCGTCGCCGACCGCGCCTTGGGCCTGCGCATGAAGGTGGTGGCCTATGACCCCTTCCTGTCCGCCGATCGCGCTAAGGATTTGGGCATCGACAAGGTGGATCTGGACGGCCTGTTCGCCCGTTCGGACTTCATTACCCTGCACACGCCTTTGACCGAGGCGACCAAGAACATCATCAGCGCCGATTCCATCGCCAAGATGAAGAAGGGCGTGCGCATCATCAACTGCGCCCGTGGTGGTCTGGTGGTGGAAGACGATTTGAGGGCGGCCATCGATTCGGGCCATGTGGCCGGTGCCGCGTTGGACGTGTTCAAGGCCGAGCCGGCTAAGGAAAACCAGCTGTTCGGCAACGAAAAGGTGGTCTGCACGCCCCATCTTGGTGCCTCGACGTCCGAGGCGCAGGAGAACGTCGCCCTGCAGGTGGCCGAGCAGATGGCCGATTACCTGCTGTCCGGCGCCGTCACCAACGCGCTGAACATGCCGTCGGTGTCGGCGGAGGACGCGCCCAAGCTGCGTCCCTACATGCAGCTGTCCGGTCAGTTGGGCAGCTTTGCCGGTCAGTTGACCGAGCACGCCATCACCGCTGTCTCCATCGAGTATGAAGGCACCGTCGCCGGCCTGAACACCAAGCCGCTGACCGCCATCATCCTGGAAGGGCTGCTCAAGCCCATGGTGGAAGCGGTCAACATGGTCAACGCCCCGGTGCTGGCGAAAGAGCGCAACATCAACGTGTCCGAGACCACGAACGAGCGGGAAGGGGACTATCACACCCTGATCAGCGTCACCGTGGTCACGGAAGCGCGCTCGCGTTCGGTTGCGGGCACCCTGTTTGGCGGCGACAAGCCCCGCGTGGTCTCCATCAAGGGCATTCCCATTGAGGCCGAGTTGGGCACCCATATGCTGTACGTCACCAACAAGGACAAGCCGGGCTTCATCGGCGCCTTGGGGTCGTTGCTGGGCCAGCATGGCGTCAACATCGCCACCTTCCATCTGGGCCGCAACGCCGCCGGTGGTGACGCCATCCTGCTGACTCAGGTGGACCAGCCGCTGACCGACGCCATCCTTGAGGAAGTGCGCGCTTTGCCCCAGGTGGTGCAGGCCAAGGCGCTGTCCTTCTAGCTAAAACTGGGTGAATCAAAGGGGGCCGCGTGGCCCCCTTTTTTGTTTGTTAATTTACAATCGGTTTACGTATTGTTTGTATAAGGATTCTCTCGAATAAATGCCTGATGGAAATTGGGGAATAGATGATTATCCAAGGAACCGATGCGGATGCCGACCGCCTGAGCGCCATTGAACATATGGTCGATATGGTTTTGGCCGGACGCTATCACTCGGTTCCCGACGGCCAGTGCCCCATTACCCATAAGATCAAGGACATGGCGCGGCAGCTGGAGGGCCAAGCCCAGGGCTTGCTTAAGCAGAACGTCAACATGTCCATCAATGTGAACGAGGCGGTGACCCAGACCGCCACCATGATGCGCGACATTCACGAGGTGGATCGCCGCAGCCAGACCATCGCCGCAGCGTCCGAGGAAATGGTCGCCAGTGTCGGCGAGATCGCCCGCAGTTCGGGCGAGGCCGCTACCGATACCCGCGCTGCCCACGAGGCGGCGGTCCATGGACAGGCGGCGGCGGATCAGGCGGTCGCCAGCATGTCCACCATCGCCCGGGCGGTGGAAGAGGCGGTGACCAAGGTGGACGCCCTGGCCCATGCCTCGGCGGAGATCGGCGGAATCATCAATCAGATCGAGGCCATTGCGCGGCAGACCAACCTGCTGGCCCTGAACGCCACCATCGAGGCCGCCCGTGCCGGCGAGGCCGGCAAGGGCTTTGCCGTGGTGGCCCATGAGGTCAAGGGACTCGCCAACCAAACCGCTAAGGCCACGGTGGACATTCGCTCGCGCATTGAACATCTGCGCGCGGAAATGGGGGCCATCGTCCAGACTATGGAAGAGGGTGCCCGGGCCGTCGAGCAGGGCCAGGACGTCATCCTGGCCACTGGCGACACCATGCGTCAGGTGGCTGATCAGGTGGCCCATGTCACCGCCAAGATGGGCGACATTGCCGCCATACTAACCCAGCAGACCAGTTCCTCGCAGGAGATTGCCGAGGGCGTGGCCGTCATCGCCGACATGTCCAGCCGCAACGTGGGCTCGATCGCGTGTGTGGCCGACGTCATGGACAATTCGTCCAAGCTGATCGCCGCCACGCTGCAAGACATGGCCAAGCTGGAGATTGAGGATCTGACCATCCACATGGCCAAATCCGATCACATGATCTGGCGCAAGCGGCTGTCGGACATGCTGGTGGGGCGCGAAAGCCTGAACCCGGCGGAGTTGTCCGACCATACCCAATGCCGTCTGGGCAAGTGGTGCGCCACTTTGACCGATTCCTCGATCCTTGGTCATCCCGCCTATAAGGCCATGGAGGAACCCCATCGTCTGGTCCATCTGCATGGCATCGAGGCGGCGAAGCGTTATCAGCACGGCGATCTGGACGGTGCGCTGGACTGTGTCGCCAAGGCCGGTGAGGCATCCAAGGGTGTGATGGCCGCGCTGGACGCGCTTGGCACGCGTGGGAAGTTCTGACCGAGTCTGGACGCGCGTAGCTGACGCGCGCACATTGTGTTTGCCGTCATCAAGCAAACACGATAAACCGGGCTGATGCTCCTCCGCCAACCCGGCGGAAGGCCGCTCCAAACACCGAGCCAGACGTCTTCGAATGAACGATTTTGCCAACCGGGCGCTGCTTCCCGCGGGCCTGCGCGACATCCTTCCCCTTGATGCCGAGCATGAAGCCGGCGTCGTTGGGCGCCTGATGGCGCATTTTGCCGCCCAGGGCTATGAACGGGTGAAGCCGCCGCTGATCGAGTTCGAGGAAACGCTGCTGGCTGGCGCCGGCGCCGCAACTGCGTCTCAATCCTTCCGCGTCATGGACCCGTTGTCCCAAAAGATGATGGGCGTGCGCGCCGACATGACGCCCCAGGTCGCCCGCATTGCGGTAACCCGTCTGGCCGGTGCGGCCCGCCCCCTGCGTCTGTCCTATGCCGGTCAGGTGCTGCGGGTGAAGGGCTCCATGCTGCGCCCCGAGCGTCAGTTCGGCCAAGCCGGTATCGAGCTGATCGGTATGGATTCCGCTGCCGCCGATGCCGAAGTGGCGGTGCTGTCGGCTGAAGCCCTGGTGGATTTGGGCGTGGCCGGTGTTTCCATCGATTTGTCCCTGCCCACTTTGGTGCCGACCCTGCTGGACGAGTTGAAGCTGAACGCGGGCGAGTCCCTGCGCGGCAGCCTCGACCACAAGGACGCCGCCGCCGTGGCTGCCATGGGCGGTCCCGCTGCCCCCCTGCTTTCGGCTTTGCTGTCGTCCGTCGGCCCCGCCGATCGTGCGTTGTCCATTTTGGCCGGCCTGGATTTGCCGCCCGCCGCTGCAGCCGTGCGTGAGCGGCTGACCCAAGTGGTGGCGCTGATCCGCGATGCGGCGCCGGACGTGGTGCTGACGGTGGACCCGGTGGAAAACCGGGGCTTCGAATATCATACGGGCATCGGCTTCACCCTGTTCTGCCGCACGCTTTCGGGCGAGCTGGGACGGGGCGGGCGCTATCTGGCCGGCGGGTTCGAGCCCGCCACCGGTGCCACCTTGTTCATGGATTCGGTGCTGGCCGCGTTGCCGGGGTCAAACCCGCCGCGCCGCATCTTCGTTCCCGCCGGAACGCCCAGGCCGTGGGCCCAGGCGTTGCGCGCCCAGGGTTGGGTGACGGTGGCGGGGTTGGTGCCGGCGGTCGACGATGTGGCCGAGGCGATACGATTGGGTTGCGGCCACGTCCTCGCGGCCGATGGCGTCAAGTCTGTTTGAGTAGGGGA
>JACMLB010000112.1 GCA_014379805.1 Rhodospirillales bacterium
AAACGGCCTTCGGTGCGCGTCTCGAGTTGTGCCGCGGGGACGACGACCTTGAACTCGCGCTTCAGGCCGTCAGCATTGGTCTCGGTTACCTGCATCAGTGTTTCGCCAATCGAATCAATTCGTTGAAGAATCCCGGCAGGCACAACGCCCCCTAGTGCGACCAGACCTGCTGGTGCGGGCGGAGGGACTTGAACCCCCATGGCTTACGCCGCTGGCACCTAAAGCCAGTGTGTCTACCAATTCCACCACGCCCGCGTAAGCAGGTGCGCGACCCAAGGGCCGGCCCGCCGGAACCGAGGTCTATAGCATAGACAGGTGCGGTGATACAGGCCTTGTGCAACGAAATCTCCAGAGACGCCATTATCGCTTTAAGCGTGCAGAAACCATATTGCCAAGGCTGGAAAATTTAATACTATCGCGCAGCGCCTTATACCTTAGTACAAGAGGTAGGGATCAGGTGCAGGACCACGCAAAACGTGAATTTTTAGCGTAAGTCCTCAGAAAAAACAGCGTTGTAAATCGCAGGCGTCCAGCCATACTGCGAAATGGGACAATACGATAGTTTGGGGCAAAGCGATGGATTTGGACCGTAACGGACGTTTGGCGTTCCTTCAGATAGACGACGAAGTCTGCCGCACCTTGCGCGAATTCCGTGACGTGCTGGCGACTAAGGTCGATGGACTGTTGGAAGAATTTTACCGGTACGTCGGCAAGAACCCTGCCACCGCCGCTAAGTTCGGTTCGCCCGAGCGGATCGCCCATGCCCGCGCCATGCAGAAGAAGCATTGGCTGGAAAGCGTGTTCGCCGGCAATTTCGACGACCGCTACTTCGCCAATGTGACCGAAATCGGCAAGGTCCATCAGCGCATCGGCCTGGAACCGCGCTGGTACACCGCCGGCTATTGCTTCGTCCTGAACAAGGTGCTGGCCCTGGCGGTTGAGACCTACCGTAAAAAGCCCGAAAAGCTGGCCCAAGTGATTGCCGCCGTTAATAAGGCCGCCTTCCTGGACATGGATCTGGCAACCTCGGTCTATATCGAAACCAACACCGCCGCCATCATCGCCCGCGAATTGGGCGCCAAAGCCGACAGCTTCGAGCGCGACGTCAAGGGCGTGGTCGCCATGGTGGCCGCCGCCGCGTCCCAGATGGAAGCCAATGCGCGCACCATGTCGGGCAATGCGGAAGAGACCTCCATGCAGTCCACCACCGTGGCCGCTGCCGCCGAGGAAGCCACCACCAACATCCAGACCGTGGCCGCCGCCGCCGAGGAGCTGTCCAGCTCCATCTCGGAAATCAGCCGTCAGGTGTCGTCCTCGGCCGCCATCGCGTCGAGCGCCATGGATGAGGCTAACCGCACCAACCAGATGGTCCAAAGCCTGGCCGAAGCCGCCGCCAAGATCGGTGCGGTGGTCAAGCTGATCAACGATATCGCCAGCCAGACCAACCTGTTGGCCCTGAACGCCACCATCGAAGCGGCGCGCGCCGGTGACGCCGGCAAGGGCTTTGCCGTGGTCGCCAACGAGGTCAAGTCGCTGGCCAATCAGACCGCCAAGGCCACCGAGGAAATCGCCTCGCAGATCGCCTCGGTGCAAAGCGCCACCCGTGACGCCGTGGGCGCCATCGGCGGCATCGCCAACACCATCGGCCAGATCAACGACATCGCCGGCTCCATCGCCGCCGCCGTCGAGGAACAGGGCGCCGCCACCCAGGAAATCGCCCGCAACGTCCAGCAGGCCGCCATGGGCACCCAGGAGGTCACCGGCACCATCGCCCGCGTGTCCGCCGCCGCTTTTGAAACCGGCAATGCGGCGCGGGAAGTGCTGACCTCGGCGGTCAGCCTGACCCAGAACTCCGACACCCTGACCAGTCAGGTGGACCGCTTCGTCCAGGAAATCCGCCAGGGCTGATACCGATCAAAACGAAAAGCCCGCGATGCTGGAAGGTGTCGCGGGCTTTTTGTTTGATCGCCTCTCATCGCCGGTAAACCAAACTCGTCATGCGCGGGCTTGACCCACGACTGTCCGGTTTAAGTCAGGCTGTCATCCCGAACGACCAACGGGAGGAGGGATCTCCGCTTGGCACACCGTGTCAGAACTGGACCCCAATGTGCCAGGATGAGATCCCTCGCGTTCGCTCGGGATGACAAACTATCAGAAAATCAACGACTTGCCCCTTAGCGGGCATCGTTAGTTAACCACAGAGACACAGAGGCACAGAGATACCGAGCAAGCGGAACCCGATCGGGCTCCGTCTGGTAAAGCCTCTCTGTGCCTCTGTGTCTCTGTGGTTAATTTCCCGCGTCCCATTTGACTGATGGGTCCGCAAAGGCGCGCTGCCCATGCCTTTCCGGGCGACACCAAAATTTAAACCGGACAGCCGTGGGACAAGCCCGGCCATGACGACCTTGGGGATGGCATCTCAATGCCGAAAACCCGCCATGTCTCGCTAAACTGACAACCGCGAGTCAACCCCGCGCATGACACTGGTGTAGTGAAAACACCCCGCCTTAGCGGGCTTCCAACTTTTTGATGAAGACCCAGAAGGTGCCCAGGATAGGGCTGACCTTGAGGTGGATGCGCACCTTGAACGCAAGGTGCGGCACGGCGCAATCGAACACCGAATTAAGGTCGCTGCTCACCACGCCACGGCGGAATTCTTCGGCGATTTTCGAGGTGCCGGCCCAGCGGGCAACTTCGGCGAAGAAGTCGCGGCCGACCAAGGACGGACGTGCGGCGGCGCCGTCATCCGGCTCGGTATCATTATAAGCCACCACCTTGCCGTCGCGATCCAGTTCGGCCGCGCCGAAGGGCAGCCGCGAAACCTCGCTGGAGGCAAGGTTGGACAGCGGATTCTCGGGATCGCTTTCGCCATAAGCGAAAACGGTCATATTCCACGGTCCGGCCTGGGTGGCGATTGTCGGCATAAAGTCTCTGCTCTTCGCCTCTGTACTACGGGCTGGAATTTGCCGTATTATCCCCGTCCGGTCCACAGGGAAAAGCAGTCGACGGGCATGGAGCTCAAGGAAAATAGCGGCAGACTGGAAGTCGAACTTCCAAATGCGGTCGACCTCGCGGTGGCGGGAGAATTGCGTGATGTGCTGCTCGACGCCCTGGCGCGCGACAGCGCGGCCGATGTGGTGCTGAAAGCCGCCATGGTCGAGCGCGCTTCCACCGCCGCCATCCAGGTGTTGCTGGCGGCTGCGAACGCCTTTCGCCTCGCCGCCCGCCGGCTGGAAATCGAGAATGCGCAGGAAGCCCTTGCGGCGACCTTCCGCCATCTTGGTTTGGCGGAAGATTTTGATAACCTTATTGTTTCCTGACAGGGGATAAGTCATGGCTAAGTGCGTTCTCGCCGTCGATGATTCAAAGACGATGCGCGACATGGTCTCCTTCACCTTGCGTGGAGCCGGCTATACCGTGGTCGAGGCCGAGCATGGCGTCGCCGCGCTGAAGGTGCTGCAGGGCCAGAAGGTCGATGTGATCATCACCGACGTCAACATGCCCGAAATGGACGGCATCACCCTGACCCGCAGAATCCGCACCCTGCCCACCCAGGTCGGCACCCCCATCCTGATCCTGACCACGGAAAGCGACCAGTCCAAGAAGGACGAGGGCCGCGCCGCCGGTGCCACCGGCTGGATCGTCAAGCCGTTCAGCCCCGATAAGCTGTTGCAGATCGTCGCCAAGGTTTGCCCGTAAGCGCGTGGATTTGATGGTGGGGGGCGA
>JACMLB010000003.1 GCA_014379805.1 Rhodospirillales bacterium
GCAGCGGCGGGAGCCTTGGGCTCGGGCTGCTGGGCCTGCAATACGCCGGCGACGCCCACGGTGGCGCCGTCCAGGAAGCCCTGGCGGATGTCGTTCACCCGGATGGTCAGCATCAACGCCGCGCCGGCGATCAGCAGCGGCAGCAGTCGAAGGAACGGGGTGCGTTGAGGTTTCGGCTTGGGGCTTTTTGCCATGGCGTCACCTCATGGACTGCAGGGCGCGCAACAGCTCGCGTTCGGCTTCCGAACGTTCATCCACGTCCAGTTCGCTGGCTGCTGCTGCTGCGGCGACGGTGGCAGCGCGCGAGTTCTGCGACGGGCGCTCGGGGCTGTTGCCGTTGCCGTTGCTGACGCGGGGCGTGTCCTTGGCGGCGGCGGGGGCGCGCACTTCGGTGCGGGCGGAACGGACGCCATTCTCGAGCCGGTTCGCCATGGTATCGGCGCGCTCGATCATGAAGGCCAAATCGTCGCGCAGGGATTGCGCCTTTTCAACCCGCTCCTGCAGCGACATGCCGGCGTCCTCGGCCGCCTTGCGCAGCTTGGGGATGGAGGATTCGGCGCGCACGGTGGCTTCGTTGAAACTGACGATGATCTTGGCCAGATCGTCGCGGTTCTTGCGCAACTGGGTCAGGCGCTGGTTCAGCATCACCGCATAGCCGATGGTGGCTATCAGCAGGATGGACACCACCAGGTCCAGGAAAATTTTCCAGTCCACGGGCCTTACCCCTTGATCTTGTCGTCGACGCGGATGGCGATGTGCTGGCCCTTACGGCCCATCCGCCCGCGGAACATGGAAACGTCGCCACAGCGCAGATCGACGGACGAATTGGGCGAGGCGTTCAGCATGATCTTGGTGCCCACCTTCCAGCGCAGCACGTCGCGCAGGTTCATCACCTGCTCGTCCAGCACCGCTTCCATCTGCACGTCGGTCAGCCACAGCTCTTCGGCCAAGTGAGTCTCCCAGATGGAGTCACGACCGAACTTTTCACCCATGAACATCTGCAGCAGCAGCTCGCGGACGGGTTCCAGGGTGGCGTAGGGCAGCAGCAATTCCAATCGTCCGCCACGGTCTTCCATGTCGATGCGCAGCTTGGCGACGATGGCGGCGTTGCTGGGGCGTGAAATGGTGGCGAAGCGCGGATTGGTTTCCAGCCGGTCGAAGCGGAAGGTGACGGGCGAGAGCGGATCGAAGGCGGCGGACAGGTCCGACAGGACCACGTGCACCATGCGCTCCACCAGATTGCGTTCGATGGTGGTGTAGGGGCGGCCTTCAATGCGCATGGCGGCGGTGCCGCGCCGGCCACCCAGCAGCACGTCGACGATGGAGTAGATCAGGGACGAGTCCACGGTCAGCAGACCGTAATTGTCCCATTCCTCGGCCTTGAACACCGCCAGCATGGCGGGCAGCGGGATGGAGTTCAGATAGTCGCCGAAGCGAAGCGACAGAATGTTGTCCAGCGAAACTTCGACGTTGTCCGAGGTGAAGTTACGCATGGAGGTGGACATCATGCGGACAAGGCGGTCGAACACCACCTCGAGCATGGGCAGACGTTCGTAGGAAACCAGGGCCGAATTGAGGATGGCCTGGATGCCCGACTTGTCGTCGCCGTGCCCATGGTCGTCATCGAAGCCCAGCAGGGAGTCGATTTCGTCCTGATTCAGCACGCGGGTCGAGTTGGGGGCTTCGCCGCCGCCGGCATCACCGCCGCCGTCGCCATCGCCGTCGCCAGCGCCGAGCATGGCTTCCCACTCGGCGGCCATGGCGTCGCTTTCTTCGCCCGCAGGGGCGGCTCCGCCATCACCGGGGGTGTCCCCCCCGGCCATGGCGGCCCATTCCTTCATTAGGGCTTCTTCGTCGTCGTTAGACCGACTTTCGCCCCCATCCTCGTCCATTGCCATCCGCTTCCTGCGCCTACTGGACCAACATTTCCCGGAACAGCACGTCGTTGACTTTGACCGGTTTGACCGAGGCGTTCACCCGGGTCAGCAATTCTTCACGCAGCAGATGTACACCGGCGGCGCCCTGCAAATCCTCGACTCGCAACTCGCGCAGGTAGACCTGGAACGAATCGACGATGCGCGGCATTACCTGGGTGACACGCGGCTCGTCCAAGGGGCTTTCCAATTCCAGCGCCACGCGGATCTTGAGGAAGGTCTGCTTGCGTCCTTGCGTCTGCAAATTGACCAGCATCTCGGGCAGATCCATGAAGGCAGCCGGCCCCGCGGGCTTGACGCCCTCGGTCTTCGGTGCAGCCTGCTCAGCCTCGCCGCCCTTCATCTTGCCCATCGCGGCGTCGATGACGCCGGTGAAGTACAGACCGGCGCCGGCGCCCAGCAGCAACAGGATCGGCAGAACCAGAAGAAGGATCTTCTTGATCGGCAGCTTGCTAGATGGAGACTCGGGTTGCTCCTCAGAGCCCTCGCCCTCGTCAAAATCCTCTTCCAGATCTTCTGCCATTTCCCCACCCGGGTGTGTGCGACGGCCATGCGTTGGGCACGGTTGCCGCACGTGTTCGACTGTAAAGGTACGCCGCCCCGGTTAACAGAAGGTTGAGCTCCCGAACGCGAATGGGGGAGAACTGTTTTTCCGGGCGGACCCCTTTGGCGCGCCGCGACCATACCGTTCCGCCACCCGCCCGGCAATAACTGCCCGGCAGAGCCTGCATCGGCGAGGGGTGCTTTTCGGTGAAGCTTAGGGTTTCTGCCAATTTTTGCACTTGGCACGGTGCCTGCAAGAGATGTGGGGCAGGTTCCGTTAGCCAGGTATCAAACCATGGAAACCACGTCTTACATCGCTCTCTCACGTCAGTCGGCCCTTTGGCGCCAGCTGGACGTGGTCGCCAACAACATGGCGAATGCGAACACTCCCGCCTATAAGGGCGAGCAGATGATGTTCCGCGAGTTCCTGATGGATACGCGGTCGTCCGACCGGGCTACCGGCACCAAACTCTCTTATGTCCAGGATGTGGGCGTGCTGCGCGATACCCGCGAAGGCCCGCTGACCAAGACCGACAACCCGCTGGATGTGGGCATCCACGGCGAGGGCTATTACGAGATCGAGACCCAGGCCGGCATGCGCTACACCCGCAATGGTCACTTCCGCATGGATGAAGCCGGCATGCTGGTGAATTCCCAGGGTTTCGCCGTGATGGATACCGCCGACAACCCCATCATTTTCGCCCCCAACGAGACCCGCATCGAGATCGCCGGCGACGGCACGGTCTCTACTGAGAACGGCACCGTCGCCCAGCTCAAGGTGGTGCGTTTCGCCAATGAACAGAGCATGCGCAAGACCGGCGACAGCCTGTACGAATCCTCGGACGAGCCGGAAGTGGTCCAGCGCCCGCAGGTGGTCCAGGGGATGATGGAGGAATCCAACGTCCAGCCGGTGATCGAGATTACCAAGATGACCGAACTGCTGCGTCAGTACCAAGCGGCCCAGCAGATGATCGACAAAGAGCATGAGCGTCAGATGAAGACGATCGAAGCCCTGGTGCCCCGCGCCTAATAAAGTCCCGTAGGAGAATTAGCCATGCGTTCGCTTAACATCGCCGCCACGGGCATGCTGGCCCAGCAGACCAACGTCGAAGTCATCTCGAATAATATCGCCAACATGAACACCACCGCCTTCACCCGTCGGCGGCCGGAATTCAGCGATTTGCTGTACCAGAACCTGCGCCGCGTGGGCGCCGCCTCGTCCGACGCCGGCACCATCGTGCCGACCGGCGTGCAGCTGGGCCTGGGCGTCAAGACCAGCGCCGTGTACCGCATCACCGAGCAGGGTTCGGTCCAGGCCACCGACAACACCTTGGACATGGCCATCCAAGGCAAGGGCTACTTCCAGATCAAGCTGCCCTCGGGTGAGACCGCCTATACCCGTGACGGCTCGTTCCAGCTGTCCGACAAGGGCGAAGTGGTCACCCACGAAGGCTATCAGGTGCTGCCCGGCATCACCGTTCCCTCCGACTCCGTGGGCGTGTCCATCAACGCTTCGGGCCAGGTGCTGGTGAAGAAGGACGGCCAGATCGACCAGGCGGAAGTGGGCCAGCTGCAGCTTGCGGTGTTCCCCAACGAAGCCGGACTGGAAGCCCGCGGCGATAATCTGTTCATGGAAACCCCGGCTTCGGGCGCTGCGGTGAACGGCAAGCCGGCGGCTCCGGGTTACGGTTCGGTGCTGCAGGGCTACCTGGAAACCTCGAACGTCAACGTGGTGGCCGAGGTGACCAATCTGATCTCCGCCCAGCGCGCCTATGAAATGAATTCCAAGGTGATCCAGACATCCGACGAGATGCTGGGCACCATCAATCAGATGAAGTAACGAGGGCTGCCGCCATGAAGCGCCTTATGTTCGCCACCGCTTTCGCCCTGCTGGTCAGCGCTTCGGCCTTTGCCGAGGGATTGCCCGCCAACCTCAAATCCGCCGCCACCATCGAGGCGGACACGGTCAAGCTGGGTGATCTGTGGGAGAACCTGGGCGCCAAGGGCGATACCGTCATCGCCAACGCGCCGCAGCCGGGCAAGCGCATCACCGCCGACGCCCGCTGGCTGGCCGCCGTGGCGCAGAATTACGGCATCGGTTGGCAGCCCGCCTCGGCCTTCGACCGCATCGTCATCGAGCGTTCCGGCCAGATGGTGGACGTCAAGCTGATCGAGAGCGAGATCAAGGAAGCCCTGGGTATGGAAGGTGTGCCCGGCCCCTTCGACTTCGAAATCGCCAACCGCAGCGCGCTGAACATCACCATTCCGTCGTCGGGTGCCCCGGCTGGTGTGGCCGTGCGCGACGTGGTTTGGGACAGCCGCACCAGCCGCTTCACCGCCACCGTGGAAGTTCCCGCCGGTTCCCCCTCTGCCGTGCGCCAGCGCGTCAATGGCCGCGTCTTCACCGTGGCCCGCATTCCAGTGCTGAACCGGGCCATGAGCCGGGGCGAAGTCATTGGCGAGCGCGACGTGGAATGGGTGGATGCCCGGGCCGAGAACGTGCGTCGCGACATCGTTACCGACGCCCGCCAGATCATCGGCCAAGAGCCGCGCTACCAGCTGCGCCCGGGCGCCCCCCTGCGGTCCACCGAATTGCAGCGCCCCGTGCTGGTGACGCGTAATTCCATGGTCACCATCACGCTCAAGACCCCGTTCATGAGCCTGGCGACCCAGGGCCGCGCCACCGAAGAAGGTGGCAAGGGCGACCTGATCCACGTGACCAATCTTCAGACCAAGCGCGTCGTCGAAGCCATCGTCGACGGTCCCGGTACGGTGACCGTTGCTCAGGCCGGCACCCGGTCCTTGGCCAACTGAACGAAAATAAGAGGAGCGAGCCATGACCTCCCCCATCCGCACCACGTTGTTCCGAGTGTCATTCCTGAAAATCGCGCTACGCGCTGGGGCAATGGCCGTCGCCGTGGGCTCCCTGTCGGCCTGCAACGCGCTGACCCGCCTGTCCGAAGTGGGTGAAGGCCCCCAGGTTTCGGCCATCCAGAACCCGACCCAGAAGGCGGGCTACCAGCCGGTCAGCATGCCCATGCCCCAGGCGGTCGCCCCGCCGCAAAACGCCAATTCCCTGTGGCGTCCGGGCTCGCGGGCGTTCTTCAAGGATCAGCGCGCCAAGGATGTGGGCGACATCCTGACCGTGGCGGTGGAGATCAACAACGAAAGCGCCACCTTCGCCACCGACATGTCCCGCGCCCGCAGCGGTAACGAGGGCATGGGCAGCAATTTCAGCCTGCTTGGTTTCGAGAACCAGCTGAACAAGATCCTGCCCGACGGCAACAATCCCGCCAATCTGGTGGATGTCACCGGCACCAGCGGCAACACCAATACCGGGCAGACCGGTCGTTCCGAAAGCATGTCGGTCAACATGGCCGCCGTTATCACCCAGGTCCTGCCCAACGGCAATCTGGTGATCTCGGGCAAGCAGGAAATCCGGGTGAACTACGAAATGCGCGAATTGTCGGTCCAGGGCATCATCCGCCCGGAAGACATCAGCAGCAGCAATTCGGTCACCTATGACAAGATCGCCGAAGCCCGCATCCATTACGGCGGCCGCGGCGTCGCCTCGGACGTCACCCAGCCGCGCTACGGTCAGCAGCTGCTGGACGTGATCCTGCCCTTCTGATCCGGCTGAATGCCAAAGCCCCGGTGGAGATATTTCCACCGGGGCTTTGCGCTGGGCAGATTTTGCCGGTGGGCATTTTCGGTCAATGCGGATAGATCGGCTTCGGCGTCCCGTCGTCGAACGGAATGAAATTGGCCGTGTAGCTTTTCGGCTTGGGCTTGTGCACCGCCGGCTTTTCCAGATCGAAGGCCAGCTTCTGGCGGCGGCAATAGGCGACCGCTTCCTCTGCGCTGGAAAACGTCATGCGCACCTGTTGCAGCGGGTCGCCCGAACTGATCCACCCCATCAGCGGGTCGATGCCCGGTTTCAGATGGGGTTCGAACTCGACGATCCATTCACCCATGCGGGCGCGGCCCTGCTGCATGGGGTTGGGTGAGCGCCGGTAGATGCGGGCGGTGGCCAGCATCATCTCGTCGGGCTCGGGCGAGCCGCCGCGATGGACCGATCGCGCTCCCTCTTCGGGCGGGGCGGCCTCGGCATCGGGCATCTGGTCGAACGAGGGGGTTTCCGCGCCGGAATGGTAAAAGCGGGCATTCTCGGGGTCGATCAGCGGCGTGTGATCGGGCAGGGGCGTGGTCACGGGTTTGGGCATATGCCACCTCCTGCCGCCCATGTGGGTTCGTTGTCATCTGGCGCCAAGCCACGCTTACGCTTATCTAATAGCCATGGCAGACAAGCTTCCCAGCGCAGACAAAAATTCGAAGGTGGGGGGCCGCGCAGAGATCGACGCGTTCCTCAACAAGGTGGCCACAGCACCGGTGACCAGCCCCGCCGGGCGCGGGCGGCTGGTCTTTGCCTTGGACGCCACCGCCAGCCGCGAAGCCACGTGGCGTCAGGCCCAATCCCTGCACGCCGAGATGTTTCAGGCGGCGGGCGTGGGCGGGCTGGACGTCCAGTTGGTCTATTATCGCGGCATGGGCGAATGCAAGGCCGGGCCGTGGAGCGCCGATCCCGACAAGCTGCTGGCCCTGCTGGGCAAGGTTGCCTGCCTGGGCGGCGAGACTCAGATACGCAAGGTATTGCGCCACGTGCTGGATGAAACCCGCAAGGCCAAGGTCCACGCTTTGGTGTTCGTCGGCGATTGCATGGAAGAGGATGTGGACCAGCTGTGCAAGCTGGCGGGCGAAATGGGCGTGCTGGGGGTGCCGGCTTTCCTGTTCCACGAAGGCCAAGACCCGGCGGCGGCGCGTACTTTTGCCCAGATAGCCAAGCTGTCGGGCGGGGCGTGCTGCCGCTTCGACGCCTCGGCGCCCGACCAATTGCGCGACCTGCTCCGCGCGGTGGCGGTGTTCGCCACCGGCGGGCGCAAGGCGCTGATGGATTATGGCCGCAAGCAGGGCGGCATGGTATTGCAGCTCACCAATCAGATGGGCAAGTGATGCTGCCACAACTCATTATTCTCGTCGGGGCCTTGTTGGCCCTCTGGCTGCTGTCCAACTGGTTCGCGCGGGCCAAGCCGTCCGTGGCGGCGCGGGTGCTGAAGCGATCGGGCTATGCCGTGTTGGTGGTGCTGGGCCTGTGGCTGGTGCTGACCGGCAAGCTGGCCGGGCTGTTCGCCGTGGCGGTGGGCCTGATGCCGTGGGTCATGCGGGCCGCCCGGCTGCATGGGCTGTATCAACTGCTGCGCCGGTTCGGCATCCAGATGCGCGGCGGTGCCCCCAGCCCCGGTAAGGCCAGTCAGGTGGAAACCCGCTTCCTGCGCATGGAGCTGGACCACGATAGTGGCCGGCTGGATGGCGACATCCTTCAGGGCACCTATCAGGGCCGCCGCCTAAGCCAGCTGTCCGAGGCTCAGGCGGTGGAGCTGTGGCGCGAAGTCCAGACGGATGCGGAGTCCGCCCGCGTGCTGGAAGCGTGGCTGGAACGGGCTTGGCCTGAATGGCGTGAGGACGGATGGCGTGACGAGCCACAGCCTTCTCAGCCGTCCAAATCCGGCATGACCCCGGATGAAGCCCGCGAGATACTTGGCGTGGGCGCCGATGCCGGGCCAGACGATATCCGTGCCGCCCATCGCCGGCTGATGCTGGCCAATCATCCCGATCATGGCGGCTCGACCTGGATTGCGGCGCGAATCAATCAGGCGCGCGACCTGCTGCTGGGGGCCTAATCGGCCTATCAATTTCCCCGTAACGCCTATGACCCCCGTTGCCCCCGTTGCGTCCCGCGCGCGGGCATGGCAAAACAATCGCGGCCGGTATGTTCGCGCGCCCGCCTGAACCGGCGCGCCTCGGCCCGAATGAACTAACCGTAAGGAGTTTCCTATGGCTCGTCGCGTGCGCAAGGCCGTGTTCCCAGTGGGGGGCATGGGCACCCGCTTCCTGCCCGCTACCAAGGCGATGCCCAAGGAAATGCTGCCGGTGGTGGACAAGCCCTTGATCCAGTATGCGGTCGAAGAAGCCGCCGCCGCCGGGATCGAGCATTTCATCTTCGTCACCGGACGCGGCAAGACCGCTCTGGAAGACCATTTCGAC
>JACMLB010000113.1 GCA_014379805.1 Rhodospirillales bacterium
ATCGAAGGGGAAGTGCTTTTCGTCGCCCAGCATCAGTTGCAGGGTGTGCTTGCCGGGCGGCAATTCGATGCGCGCCTCGGTCTGGCCCTTGCCGAAATGAAGGTGTTTGCGGTCGGATGGGATGGGCTCGTCCAGGGGCGGCAAGGGGGTGTCGATCAGCAAATGGTGGTGACCGGTATCGGGGGCACGCACATCCTTGGGGGCCACGCCCATGCCGCGCAGGCCGAACCACACCTTGAACGGGCTGCGCACCACCTCGCCGTTATTGGGCCAGCCGATGTAAAGGTGCACGTCGGCGGGGGCCTTAACGGTCTCGGCACAAGCGGGAAACGCCAGCAGGGCGACGGCCAGGGCAAGGTGCTTCATGGACGCCTCCTCACTCGGTCACGGTGATGGTGATCTTGTTGGACAGCAGCGGCGGATCGAAGGGGAAGTGCTTTTCGTCGCCCAGCATCAGTTGCAGGGTGTGCTTGCCGGGCGGCAATTCGATGCGCGCCTCGGTCTGGCCCTTGCCGAAATGCAGGTGGTTGCGGTCGTTGGGAATGGGCTCGTCGATGGGCGGCGGCGGCACGTCCACCAGCACGTGGTGATGGCCGGCGTTGGGCCACACCACCCCGGCGGGGGCGACGCCCATGCCCTTCAGCCCCATGCGCAGCCACAATTTCCCGCCCTTCACCACTTGGCTGTCGCGGGGCCAGATGATGTACAGCTTGGCGCCCGCAGGGGCCGGGTGCGGCGTGTGGGCTTCCTGAGCCCATGCCGCCGGGGCGGTCAGCAGGACGGCCAAAGCGGCGATCATGGCGATGCGCATGCTGCCTCCAGAAATGCTCGCCCTCATATGGCGCCGCACCATTTCAATATCGGCGTGGCATGGGGATTAGCACCGGTGGCCTTTGCCCTTGGGCGATGCACCTTCGGACAATGGACCGGGCGGGGCCGTCCCCCCTAGCCTGGGGCAATGGACAGCTTACGCATGGCACTCTTGCTGATGATCATCGCCAGCGGCCCGGCCTGGGCCGAGGCGGTGGTGTTGTCCTCGACCGCGCCGGGCATGAAAGTGGGCCGGGTGCTGGCCGATGACGAGACCGTGTCGCTGCCCGATGCCACCCTGACCACCGTGCTGCTCGCCGATGGCCGCGTGCTGAAACTGCGCGGCCCGGCAGAGGGCAAGGTGGCGCAATTGGGCGCCGGCGAGCAGATGGCATCCGCCTCGGCATCGGGCGGCTGGAGTGGGGTGGACGTATCCGCTTTGGGCGGCACGCGGGGCGAGTTGACCGCTGCTTTGCCGGCGCCGGGGGGCAATGTCAGCGTCGATCTTCACCGTGCGGGAACGTGGTGCGTGACGCCCCAGGCCCGTGTGCGCGCCGCCAACGATGGCGCCATAAAGGACACTTCCACCGGACGGCTGATCCCCATTTCCGCCGGCCAACCCTGGCCGGTGCCCATCACCGACGGCGCCACCTTCCTGGTCCACGGCGCAAACGGGGTCATGCCCCTGCGGTTCCGTCTCATGGAGGATGCCAGCCTGTTCCGTCTGGCCCGCGCCGGGTGTTTGGCCCAGGCTGGGCCGGTTTTACGTCAGGTCGGCGCCAGTACGACGCCGTTCTCGCTGTACCTTGCCACCGACCGGGGCCTGACGCCGCGCTATGCCATCGGCGAGCAAGTGACGTTGATCCTGCAAGCCAACCGCCCGGCCCATCTGGCCTGTGTGCTTATCAAGAACGGCGCCATGACCCGGCTTTTCCCCACCGCCTCAGGCTGGACCGATCTGGCCGACCATCAGGAAATGCGCATTCCCGGCGACAAGATGGCGGTTCAGGTCGCCGCCACCCCGCCGCCCGGCATGGGTGAATTGCGCTGCTATGCGGTGGACGGGGCCAGCAACGCCGCCCTGCCCGAGTTAGGCCAAGCACCGGAGCTGTTGGACGCCGCCTTCAAGGCCGTACCTGAGGCTGCGCTCGCCGCGTCCCATTTGTTTATCAGAGTGCAATAAGCACATGCCCCACGCCGCGCACGGCAATGCCGACGCAGGCTCCCAGAACCGCTGGGCGCCATGTGGCGGCCACCCGCCGGCCCGCCGCCATCAGGACCGCCACGCCGGGCAAATCCATGGGATGGATCAGGAAGCCGGCGCTGAGGTTCAGCAGCTCGGCGGACAGGCGGCCCTGGCGCAATTGTTCGTCCACCACGCCCAGCATGGCGGTGCCGCCGGCCAGATATTTGGTCATGGTGGGCAGCACCAGCGCCGCGTCGATGCCGGCCATGGTCAGGGCCGGCGCCAACCACCGGGTCAGGGCATCCATGGCCCCCGCCTGGCGTAGCGCGGTCACCGCCACCAGGGCCAGCACCAGCATGGGAATGGCGCCCACGGCGATCTTGAAGGCCTCGGCGCCGGCGCGGTTGATGACGTCCAGCACGCCCTTGGGGGTGTCGGCCACTGGATGGCGCAAGGTCTCGTCCAGCACCATTTCCTTGGCCGACAGGCGGCGCCCGAACAGGTAATAGGTGGCCGCCGCCGCCGCCAAGCCGCCCATCAGCGAGAACGCCAGCACCGGCCCCACTCTCAGGCCCATGGCGGCCATGGGGAACACCGTGTTGGCCTGGGACATGGCCAGAACCATGGCGAAAACTGCCGCCAGATGGCGGTCGGAACTGCCCCGTTGTTCCATCATGGCAAGGGTGGCGATGGGGGCGGCGAAGTTGACGAAATTGACCTGCAGGGCGGCGAACACGCCCAACCCGGTCAGGCCGAACGGCCGCAGCAGCGGGGCGATGCGCGCCACCAGCCAGTCCAGAACTCCGGTGGCTTCCAGCAGGCGCATGATGGTCAGCATGACCACCATGACCGGCAACAGCACGAACAGCGACAGCTCCATGGCCGAGCGGCCGGCGGGCAGAATGACGGTGATGAAGTCGTTCATGGATCAGTCAAAAATTGTGTCAACCACCGGCATGGGGGGATGAAAGAGGGATTATGCCATGGGACTTGGTGGGCGTCATCACGGCCCGCCCGTCGATTTCCCGGGCCATCGGACGTTGTAGTCGCGGCGGGCGCTCTGCGCATTATCAACAGCGCAGGCGCCCGCTTGGTGGCCCTATTAGTGTTTATGCTCCGAAGCCAGTTCGGACAGCGGCAATTCCGTAGAGCCGGCATAGACTGACAGCAGTTTGATGGGCGTGTTGCCGTCGTTGCGGCCCACATGCCACTGCGCCGTTTCCATGAACGCCTCGCCTGCTTTCACGTGGCGTACCGGTTGGCCCTCGGCCAACAGGGTCAACTCGCCTTCCAGGATGTAGGCGTAAAGTGGCGTGGGGTGGCGG
Source organism: Rhodospirillales bacterium (assembly GCA_014379805.1). Lineage (GTDB taxonomy): Bacteria > Pseudomonadota > Alphaproteobacteria > Rhodospirillales > Magnetospirillaceae > Magnetospirillum. Next base: position 3,322 of record JACMLB010000113.1, read on the forward strand.
TGCAGCGGGGTTTCCGCGCCCGGCGGGAAGATGGTGATGCGTGAGGTGATTTGCGGCGTGCCGGTGGGATAGACCAGGGGGATGCCGTCGCCCGTGGTGGTCGATTTCAGGATCACCGTGCTGCTGGTGGCTGGCTTGTTTGCCGACGAGCTGCACGAGGACAGGACCATGGCTGCCGTAGCGAACACCACGGCATGACTGATTTTTCTCATTCGCGAATCCCTCTCTCTCTTCCCCTAGGCTCCGGACCCATAAATTGGATTCCCAGCGAAGCCGGTTTGTGATTCAAGGTTCCCGAAGGGAGCCTATTGATGGATCGAAGCTATTTCTGGCTGAGCGCTGAGCAATTTGCGCGGCTTGAGGCCCATCTTCCGA
>JACMLB010000114.1 GCA_014379805.1 Rhodospirillales bacterium
CGCCATGGCTTCAGCCACCGCCCGCGACAACTCCGCCACCTCGCCAACCACCTGGGCGAAGCACTGGATCTCAGTGACGGTCTGACGCGCACCATTCTGGATGGCTTGGATTTGCGCGCCAATCTCTCCGGTTGCTTTGGCGGTCTGGTTGGCCAGCGCCTTGACTTCCCCTGCCACCACGGCGAACCCTTTTCCCGCCTCGCCCGCTCGGGCGGCCTCGATGGTGGCGTTAAGCGCCAGCAGATTGGTCTGAGAGGCGATGGCGTTGATTAACTCGACTACTTGGTCGATACGGCTAGCTGCATGGGCCAGCGACTGAACCGTCTGGGCCGAGGATTCGGCGGCATGCTCAGCCCGGCTGGCGATTTCCACTGATTGGCCGATCTGCCGGCTGACCTCACGGATGGACAGCGATAATTGCTCGGCGGCGGAGGCAACACTCTGCACGCTGATGCTGGCGGCAGAGGAAGCGTCGGACGCAGTGCCTGTCGCCCCCGTGGTATGGGCGACGGCGTCGATCATGATCTCGGCCCCGGCATGCAGGCATTGGGCGGTTTCGCTGATGTGGTCGACACCGTTCTGCACGGATTTCTTCAAGTCATCCGCCAGTTCCTGCAATGCACGAGCCTTGTCCTCGTCTGCGGCTCGGTCGGCATGAAGGCGATCCTGTTCCAACTGGTGGACCCGGCGAAAGGCGTCGCGTGCACGGGCGATACCACGGGCGACGACGCCCAATTGATTGATCTTGGCGGTATCGGGAACCACCAGCGCGTCCAGGCCGTCCGGGTCGTGGGCGGCTGCAATGATGCTTTCTATGGCGGCACCCTGGCGCACGATGCCGCGTGCCAGGCTATAAAGCAGCAATCCCAGCAATGTCCCGCCAAGGACGGCCATGGCCAGAACCGCCAGTGCTCCGTTAAACCGGTGGCGCCGCTTGAATTCCGCCAACTCGCCGCGCGATGCCTGAATGTTGTCGATGGTGGTATCCACCACGCCCTTCACCTTGGCGAAGGCCAGACGCTTGTCGGCCAAATCCGTACGCCGCTGGGTAAAGGCGGAGGTGCGTTCCAGATGGGTGGCGCGCAAGGTCTCGGCTGCGCTGGCAGGCTCGGCCATGGTGAAGGCGCTGGCCTTGACGCCTTGGAAACGGCCATCGGTATCGTGTACGCCCCGATAGATCCAGACGATGCCCTTGGCCTCGTCGGCGACCACGAACAGCGAGCCCAGCTTGTCGATGCCGCCACGGGTGCGGCGGTCAGCGATCTGGTTGCGGAAGTCGTTTTCACCATAAACCTCGTCGTGGCGCGCGGTCGCCTTGTCTACGGCATCCACCAGCAAGTGGTTGCCCAGCGCCGCCTCTTCGCGGGCGATGGCCTGTTCCTCTGCGTCGAAGCCGGCATCGCCCATGTGCTGTATGTCGGGGATGATGCGCCCGAAAATGATGCCCTCATAGCTGGCCTCGATGGCAGCCATGGTGTAGTGGGCGATGGCGAAAGACGCGCCGATGGTCAGCCCCAGCACAAGCAGGAGCGTGACAATAAGTTCGCGCGCAATGCTGCTGCGTATCCAGGTAAGCATCTCCCCCTCCCCAGGGTGATAATTGCCCACACGTTGTAATAAAACCGTCACAATGCAGAATTAGTGCTCCAGTTAAAGCGTGATAGCACAAAAATTGCAAAATCATACGGCTATTTAGATTGCACATGATTCTATTGCTAGGTTGAGTTGGCGTTATGCCTCCGGCTGGAGCCTGTGCGTTACGTGGCCATCGCATGGAGATTGCCAAGTTTGTAATATATGCTTCATTTGACGAAGATATGGCGCGGGTGTTCATTTGATTTGATACACAGGCATTACACACGGTGTCTCATGGTGAGCAGGTTTTCGGACTTTTCGATTTCCCCGCCAATTTCATCCGTGATGTAGCCATGACCCATCAATTCAGCTCCCTGGATCTGCCCGCCACGTCCGTCGAGGTCGAGGTGAGGCTTGCACGCTCGGAAGATGAGGTAGCTGCGGCCCAGCGGCTGCGCTACCGGGTCTTCTTCGAGGAAATGGGGGCCAAGCCCTGTCCCGCCGCGCAGGCCTCGGGCCGCGACCTGGATAAATTTGACGCGGTTTGCGATCACCTTCTGGCCTTCGCCGACGGCGCGGTGGTGGGGACCTATCGCCTTATCGGGCGCCAAGCCGCCGAGACGGTGGGTGGGTTCTATTCGGCGGATGAGTTCGACATTAGGCCGTTGCTGGATCATCCCGGCAATGTGCTGGAGCTTGGCCGGTCATGCGTGGATGCCCGCTGGCGCAGCCGCGGTGCCGTGCAAGCCCTCTGGCAAGGTTTGGCCGCCTACATCGTCGAGCATCGCATCGACCTGCTGTTCGGCTGTGCCAGTTTGCCGGGGGCCGATGCCGAACGCCACGTGGCGCAACTGGCATATTTGCGCGACCACCATCTGGCGCCGGCTGAATTTCGGGCGCGGGCCCATGCTCCCGCCCACACCACCGCGGAAGCGGGAAGCAGCGCCGACCTTCGCCGGATTTTCTGCGCCTTGCCGCCCTTGCTGAAGGGCTATCTGCGTGCCGGCGCCTGGGTGGGCGAGGGGGCGGTGATCGACCACCATTTCAACACCACCGATGTGCTGGTGGTGATGGACACCGCTGCCATCAGCAGCCGCTATCAGCGCCGCTTCGAAGCGAATAAGGCGGCGTAGCGGCGCCAATCGGTCAGGGCGCGGGAATTGCGCCGTCGCCTTGCCCCAACGAACGCTGGACCATGATGCTGTCCGTCCATTGGCCGTATTTGAAGCCGACCGATTTCAGCAATCCGACGCGCTGAAACCCACAGGCCTCGTGCAAGCGCAATGACGCTGCGTTGGTGCTGTCGATATAGCCGATCATCTGCAGATAATTTGCCTGGGCACAGGCATGGATCAAGGCGGGCAGCAACTGGCGGCCGATTCCGGCGCGGCGGAAATCGCTGTGGACGTAGATGGAGTGCTTGAGCGCATAGCGATAGGCCGGGCGCTTACGGAACGGCACCACATAGGCATAGCCGGCCACTACCCCATCCACATCCGCGACCAGATGGGGCAGCCGCCGCTTACGCATGTTCTTGCGCCGCTGCTTCAAATCCTCGGCCCGCAGCGGCTCTGCTTCGTATTCCCCCAGATCGCCGATGCCTTGCTGGATATGCTGGCGATAAATGTCCAGCATGGCCTCGACGTCGTCATCGGTGGAGGAGCGAAGCAGGACGTTCAAGGCTTATTCCTTGGCCACATAGGTATAGAAGCGGGTCGAGCCATCCGGTTCGATCTCGCGGTAAAGTCCCTGGATTTCGGCCTCGAAGCCGGGGAACAGATTGGCGCTTTTCTGGAACATCTTCAGATAGTCGAGCATGGGCTTGGCCCGTTCGCACAGCCGCTCGCCGGGAACGATGGTGGCGATGCCCGGCGGATAGACCACCCACAAGGTGGTGGCGATGCGGCCATCGACCTGATCCAGCGGCAGGTAATCCACTTGGTTCCTGGTCAGCTTGCGCACCGCGTCATTGGGGCGAAGCACCATGTGAGGCCGGTGTTCGGGGGCGAATTGCGCCCGCTGCAAGGCACTCACATTCTCCTCGCGGAAAAAGGCATGCATGTCCCTGCACAAATCCTGCAAACGCAGGCCGCTATAGCGCTTGGGCCGGCGGGCGACGAATTCGGGAATGGCATCGTCAAGCAAGGCGTTGTCGTCGTGACGGCGCTTGAAGGCGACCAGGGTGCTGAGCAGGGTTCCCGCCTTGCTGGACTCGACGCCGGGCGTAAGTAGGAACAGCAGCGAATTCAAATCGTTCTTTTCGGGCACCACGCGGTTTTCGCGCAAATATTGGGCTACGACCGGGGCGGGAATGCCGTAATCGGCGTAGGTTCCGGTCTCGCGGTCAAAGCCGGGCGTCAGCAAGGTCAGCTTGTTGGGATCGGTCATGGCATAGCCAGCGCCGGTAACGTGCTTGAACCCATGCCACCGCGCACCAGGGGACAATTCCCAATAGCGTGCATTGGACGCCAGATCATCGGTGGGCAGTTCCTCCCACGCCATGTCCGATTGCGTGCCGTCGGCGGCATGCACGGTGACCCGGTCGGGAACGAAAGGCTCGAAGAACCAATGCCGCGCCGGATCCTTTTCCTTCTCCTGGAATTCGCGCTTGATGGCCCGGACCTTCTTGCGCAATTCGATGCCCAGGCGAACGGTATCGTCCCACAGCACTTCGCCCGAGCGTCCGCGCATCATCTGCGCCCCCACGTCCAGCGACGCGAACAGGGGATAGAAGGGCGACGTCGAGGCGTGCAGCATGAAGGTTTCGTTGAAACGGCGATGCTCGATCCGGCGCGTTTGCCCCTTGATGTGACGGTCGCGGATGTGAATCTGCGAAGCCTGCGAGAAGCTTGCCATCTGCTTGTGGGTGGACTGAGTGGCTACGATTCCGGGCGCATCCTCACCCAGATTCGTTAGTCCCATGGCGTAGCACCCGGCGAATAGCGGATGGAACTTCAGGAAGCCGGCCCAGGCCTCGTCGAACAGAATGTAATCGCAAAGGTGGCCGATGCGTTCGACGATCATCTGTGCATTGTAGATGGTGCCGTCATAGGTGCACTGCTCGATCACCGCAACGCGGAACGGCCGGGGCCGCTTCCAGGCGTCACGGTCCTTCACCAGCGGATTGGTCCGGATCTTCTCGCGGATGGCCTCTTCGTTCAGCGCCTCGGTGTAGATCGGGCCGATCAAACCCTGGGGATTGCGGTTGGTCTCCAGGAAGATGGGAATGCCGCCACCCAGGATCAGCGCGCCGTGATGGGCGGCCTTGTGATTGTTGCGATCGAACAGGACAAGATCGTCCTCGGCCACCAGGGACGACAGTACGATCTTGTTGGAGGACGAGGTGCCATTCAGGACGAAATAGGTCTTTTCCGCGCCGAAGATGGCGGCGGCTTCCTTCTGCGCCTGAAGGGCGGGGCCTTCATGGATCAGCAGATCGCCCAGTTCGAGGACGGAATTGTCCAAATCGTCGCGGAACACCGCTTCGCCCAGATGCTCCACGAAAATCCGGCCGATGGGGCTGCGGTTGTAGAAGATGCCGCCGTTATGGCCGGGACAGGTCCACAGCTGGTTACCCTCCTCGGCGTAATCCACCAAGGCGCCGAAGAAAGGCGTCTTCAATGTTTCGGCGAATTGCTTCAATCGGCTGAC
>JACMLB010000115.1 GCA_014379805.1 Rhodospirillales bacterium
CTGGGGCCAGATGTCCTTCTGGGGCGCCACCGTCATCACCAACCTGTTCTCGGCCTTCCCCATCATCGGTGACCCCATCGTCACCTGGCTGTGGGGCGGCTTCTCGGTGGATAACCCCACTTTGAACCGGTTCTTCGCGCTGCATTACCTGCTGCCGTTCGTGATCTTCGGCCTGGTGGTTCTGCATGTGTGGGCGCTGCATAGCGTGAAGTCGAACAACCCCCTGGGTATCGACATCAAGACCCCGGCCGACGCCATCCCGTTCCACCCCTATTACACGATTAAGGACCTGTTCGGCATCGGCGTCTTCCTGATGTTCTACTTGGCCTTCGTGTTCTGGGCGCCGAACTTCTTCGGCGAGCCGGACAACTATATCCCGGCGAACCCGATGGTGACCCCGCCGCACATCGTGCCGGAATGGTACTACCTGCCGTTCTACGCGATCCTGCGCTCGATCCCGGACAAGCTGGGTGGCGTTATCGCCATGTTCTCGGCCATCCTGATCCTGTTCGCGCTGCCTTGGCTTGACACTTCCAAAGTGCGTTCGGCCAAGTTCCGTCCGCTGTACAAGCAGTTCTTCTGGCTGTTCCTCGCGGACTGCCTGCTGCTGGGCTACATCGGCGGCAAGCCGGCTGAAGGTGCCTATTTGATCATCGGCCAGCTGGCGACCGCGTACTACTTCTTCCACTTCCTGGTGCTGATGCCCCTGCTCGGTAAGTTCGAGAAGCCCAAGGCCCTGCCGGCCAGCATCTCGGCCCCCGTGCTCAAGGGTGGCGTTGCCGCCACCGCCGGTGCCTCCGCTCAGTCGATGGAGAAGGCGTAATGCGTAAGCTGATCCTGTCCGCCCTGGTGGCCACCTCTGTGGTGGCTGCTGCGGGCACCGCGAACGCCGCCTCGGGTGCGGTTCTGACCAAGCCCGGCTTCTCGTGGGAAGGTGTGTTCGGCCAGTATGACAAAGCCGCCCTGAAGCGTGGTTATCAGGTGTTTCACGACATCTGCTCCAACTGCCACGGGCTCAAGCTTGTCGCCTACCGCAACCTGTCCGCCGTCGGTCTGACCGAAGACGAGATCAAGGCGGTGGCTGCCGAGCGCGAATTGCCGGATGTGCCCAATGACGAGGGCATGATCAGCCCCCGTGCGGGCCGGGCGTCCGACAAGTACATCTCGCCGTTCCCCAACGATCAGGCCGCTGCGGCCGCCAATGGCGGAGCGCTGCCGCCGGACCTCTCGCTCATGGCGAAGGCCCGCGTGGGTGGTCCGAACTACATCTACTCGCTGCTGCTGGGCTATGAAGACGAAGCTCCCGCGGATCATCCGATTCCCGAGGGCAAGTCCTTCAACCATATCTTCCCAGGCAACGCCATCAGCATGCCGCCCCAGGTCATGGACGATCTGGTCACGTATGCCGACGGCACCAAGGCGACCAAGGAGCAGATCACTCACGACGTGGTGACCTTCCTCAATTGGGCAGCCGAGCCCGAGTTGGATCAGCGCAAGTCCATGGGCCTCAAGGTCATGTTGTTCCTGGCTGTGCTGACCGCGTTGATGTACGCGCTCAAGCGTCAGATCTGGAAGAACCTGCACTAGGTCTGAAGACTGTCGAGTTAGCCAAAACTGGCCGCCGGAGCAATCCGGCGGCCTTTTTGTTTCAACGCCTCGGCGATCACGGCGGCGCAGAGGGCGGCGCGGTAAGCGTCTCCCGCTTCTCCCCCCATAACCGGTTGCGATTCGCACCGGCATCGGATACCCCTTACCGTCCACGGTTTTGCGGGAAAATCTTGTTGTCTCCCATGCGCCTGATCCGACATTGCGGCGAGCTGACACCCGACCTGAAAGGGTGTGTGGTGGCGCTTGGCAATTTCGATGGGGTGCATAAGGGTCATCAAGCCGTCATCCTGGCCGCCAAGCGCATCGCCGCCGACTTAGGCGTGCCCCTGGCGGTTATGACGTTCGAGCCCCATCCGCGTGCCTTCTTCAACCCCACCCAGCCCCATTTCCGCCTGACCCCGTTCCGCGTCAAAGCGCGGCTGATCGAGGCGTTGGGCACCGACCTGCTGTACATGCAGCAATTCGATCAGCGCTTCGCCGACATGACCGCCCTGGAATTCGTCGGCGACATTCTGGTGGGATGTCTGGCCGCGCGCCATGTGGTGGTGGGCTACGATTACGTCTTCGGCAAGGGCCGCCAGGGCACCGGGGCGCTGTTGCAGAAGCTGTCGGACGAGGGCAATTTCGGCTTCACCGCCGTGCCGCCCGAGATGTCCCCCAATGGCGACGTCTATTCCTCGACCCGCGTGCGCGAGTACCTGACCGCCGCCAAGCCGGGCGAAGCCGCCAAGCTGCTGGGCCATTATTGGGAAATCGAGGGCCGGGTCGAGCATGGCGATGCCCGTGGCCGCACCTTGGGCTTCCCCACCGCCAATCTGCCGCTGGACGCCTATCAGCGCCCGGCCACCGGCGTTTATGCCGTGCGCGCCGGCATCGACCACGGGGCCACCACCGTGTGGCGCAACGGCGTTGCCAATTTCGGCCGCCGCCCCACTTTCGACAAGACCGACGAATTGTTGGAGGTCCATCTGCTGGACACCGACGAAGACCTCTACGGCAAGCACCTTCGCGTGGCGCTGATCGAGCATCTGCGCCCGGAACGCAAATTCTCCGGCATGAACGAGCTTAAGATTCACATCGCCGCCGATATCGAGGCCGCCCGCGTCCTGCTGGCCGCCCACCATTTCCCCGAGAATGCCGGCCCAATGGTGCCGGTGTCCGACAACTAAAAGAGCCGCCCCGATGAGCGTGGACTATAAGACGACCGTCTTCCTGCCCAAGACCGACTTCCCCATGAAGGCCGGCCTGCCCGAACTTGAGCCCCGGCTGCTGCAGCGCTGGGCCGAGATCGGCCTGTTCGACCGCATTCGCGCGGCGGCCAAG
>JACMLB010000004.1 GCA_014379805.1 Rhodospirillales bacterium
ACCATGTGCAGGGCGAACCGCGTCGGGTCCTTCTTGTCCTTGGCGGGGCACACCTTCACGCACAGGGAACAGCCGGTGCAATCCTCGGGCGCCACCTGCAACAGGTATTCGGCGCCCTTGAACTCGCCACCTTTATAAGGAACGTGCTTCAGCGCGCCCGGTGCCTTTTCCAGCAAGGCGGGCTCGGCCACCTTGGCGCGGATGGCGGCGTGGGGGCAGACCATGGCGCACTTGTTACACTGGATGCAGATGCTGGCATCCCACACCGGCAGCTCGGCGGCAATGTTGCGGCGCTCGTATTGCGCGGTGCCCACGGGCCAGATGCCGTCGGGCGGGAAGGCCGAGACCGGCAGCAGATCGCCCTTGCCCGCCAGCATGGTGGCGGTGACCCGCTGGACGAATTCCGGGGCGTGCTGGGGCACCATGGACGGGCGGGTGCGGGTGGCGGTCACCTTGCCGGGCACGTCTACCTGCTCCAGATGGGCCAGGGCCATGTCCACGGCTTCGAAGTTCTTGGCCACCAGCTTGTCGGATTTGCGGCCGTAGGTCTTCTCGATGGCTTTCTTGATGTGCTTGATGGCCTCGTCCTTGGGTAGAACCTCGGACAGGGCGAAGAAGCACGTCTGCATGATGGTGTTGATGCGCTGACCCATGCCGGCGGCCTGGGCCACCTTGCGGGCGTCGATGGTGTAGACCTGGATGTCCTTGTTCAGGATCTCCTGCTGCACTTCGCGCGGCAACTGCTCCCACAGCTCGTCCTTGGTGTAGGGCGAATTCAGCAGGAATTTGGCGCCCGGTGCGGCGTGTTCCAGCACGTCGTATTTGTCGAGGAAGACGAAGTGGTGGCAGGCGACGAAATCGGCCTCGTCCAGCAGATAGGCGCTGCGGATGGGATCGGGGCTGAAGCGCAGATGCGAGATGGTGACCGCGCCCGATTTCTTGGAATCGTAGACGAAGTAGCCCTGGCCCTGGAAGCCGGCCTGTTCGGCGATGATCTTGATGGAGTTCTTGTTGGCGCCCACCGTGCCGTCGGCGCCCAGGCCGAAGAACAGGGCGCGCTTGACCGGGCCGTGGGGCAGGTGGAAGGCGCTGTCCACCGGCAGGGACAGGCCGGTCACATCGTCATTGATGCCCACGGTGAAGTGCAGGCGCGGCTTGGGGCGGGCCAATTCGTCGAACACCGCCTTGACCATGGCGGGGGTGAATTCCTTGCTGGCAAGGCCGTAGCGCCCGCCGATGATCACCGGGTCGGCAGCGGTGGCGCGCAGGCCTTGGGCCTTGGCCTCCATCAGCGCCGCCAGCACGTCCATATATAAGGGCTCACCGATGCTGCCGGCTTCCTTGGTGCGGTCCAGCACGGCGATGGCGCGAACGGTGGGCGGCAGGGCGGCGACGAAGGCGTCGATGGAGAAGGGCCGGAACAGGCGGACCTTCAGGATGCCCAGCTTGGCGCCCTGGGCGTTGAGGTAATCCACGGTCTCATGGCAGGTCTCGGCGCCCGAGCCCATGATGATGATGACCCGCTCGGCGTCAGGGGCGCCGTGATAGTCGAACAGCTTATAGGCGCGGCCGGTCAGCTTGGCGAAGCGGTCCATGGCCGCCTGGACGATGCCGGGGCAGGCCAGATGCCAGGGATTGCGGGCTTCCTGAGCCTGGAAGAAGGTGTCCGGGTTCTGCGCCGTGCCGCGTAGGGTGGGGTGGTCGGGCGACAAAGCGCGGTCGCGATGGGCCTTGACCAGATCCTCGTCGATGAACTGGCGCAGATCGTCGTCGGTCAGTTCCTCCATCTTCGCCACTTCGTGCGAGGTGCGGAAGCCGTCGAAGAAGTGCAGGAACGGTACCCGCGACTCCAGGCTGGAGGCATGGGCCACCGCAGCCATGTCGTGGGCTTCCTGGACGCTGTTGGAGGCCAGCATGGCAAAACCGGTCTGGCGGCAGGCCATGACGTCGGAATGGTCGCCGAAAATGGACAAAGCGTGGGTCGCCAGGGTGCGCGCCGTCACATGCATGGTGAAGGCCGACAACTCGCCGGCGATCTTGTACATGTTGGGGATCATCAGCAGCAGGCCCTGCGAGGCCGTAAATGTGGTCGCCAGCGCGCCCGCCTGCAATGCGCCATGGACCGCGCCGGCGGCGCCGCCCTCGTGCTGCATCTCGGCTATTTCGGGAATCTGGCCCCACAAATTGGGTTTGTGTTCGGACGCCCACTGGTCGGCAAGCTCGCCCATGGTCGAAGACGGGGTGATGGGATAGATCGCCGCCACCTCACTGACGCGGTATGCCACCGAGGCGCAGGCCTCGTTGCCATCTACAGTGATCAGTTTTCGCTTCGTCATTTTCGCTCTGCCTACGGTTGTTGCCCAAACTAATGCACTATGACCTTAGTTTGGGGCAGTGCTGCCAAAGGTAAGCAGCATAGGCACCGGTTAGGCATTCCTGCAAGACCGTTATGGCAAGAGTTAGAAGCGAACGTAGTGGTACTTAGGAATTAGTCTAACCAAATTGTGATGCATTCGTTTCATCTAGCTATTGCGCAAAATGACGAGGACGTAACGCGTAGACGTGGCGTGCTACTTTAGGATAAGGTCAGGTATTCGGTAGTGAATCTTAAGCAAGCAGTTGCCTTTAAAGGAATAAATGTGAGACACTGCAACTGGGGCTTTGTTACAGGAATTGCTTATGACTGCTACCGCCAAACTGGCTGAAAATGTTGCCACCCGTCGTCACTCCAGCCGCGGCCGTACGGCCTCGGGCAAACCCAACCCCGTTGACGTCCATGTGGGTGCGCGCGTTCGTCTGCGTCGTACCCTCTTGGGCATGAGCCAGGAAAAGCTGGGCGAGGCCCTGGGCCTCACCTTCCAGCAGGTGCAAAAGTACGAGCGTGGCGCCAACCGTGTCGGTGCGTCCCGCCTGTTCGATCTGTCGCGTGTGCTTGACGTTCCGGTCAGCTTCTTCTTCGACGACATGTCGGGCGAAGTGGAAGCGTTGTCCCCGCGTTTGATCTCGGGCCTGTCCGAGGAGCCTGCGAGCTTCGAAGCCGACCCGCTGACCAAGCGTGAGACTCTGGAACTGGTGCGCGCCTATTACCGGATCACCGATCCGCAAGTGCGCCGCCGCGTGCTTGACCTCGCCAAGGCGCTGGGCGCCGTGACCGAGGGCTGATAAAGCCGGCAAACTGCACGCGGCTCCACCTGGGGAGGTGGGGCCGTGTGCGTTTCCAGACGTGTTTTTAAGTTTATGCGCGCGCCCGCAATTGAATGACGTTGCTCTTCGGAGCGCTTTCCGGACGCTTTGCCGGTTTGACGTCTTCCAGGGACAGCCGTGCCACTTCCAGCAGATAGCCGGTCTCGGGATAGCCCGCCTTGTAGCATTCGGATTGCAGGTAATAGAGGGCGATCTCGATTTCCTTGGCACTGGACATTGTCTGTCTCCTCTTTTAAGCGGCTTGCGCCATTGGGTACTGGGCGACCCGCCCAACCAAGCCGCCATTGCGGCGTATATCCGCCAGAGCCTGGCGGCTAACTTCAAATTCCACAGCCAACGCGACGCAGTTGCCCATGCGGCGCGGCTTCCCAATACGACGCATGACACAACCAGCACGCCGTAAGATGCGTTCGATGCGCACGTCCATGACGGCCACCATATGCGTTATGGCGTAATCCAAGCCGACTTCATGGATGCCTGCAACCAATGAATAGGTAATGGCATTGATATTTCCGGCGCCCAGCAGCGCCGCATCGTCCATTTCAATGCCAAAGCGGCTTACTTCCCATACTTTGGTCTTGGCCGGGATAGGCTCATCGGACAGGTCGGGGAAGACGTCGCGGATCATGTTGGGGCCGGTGGTGGGCAGCAGGCGGACACAGCCGATCACGTCGCCCGACTGTCCGTGATAGGCCAGATAGACCGGCTGCTCGTCGTCGAACTCGTCCCGCTCCAAACCGTCGCGGCTGTTCACTTCCCAATCCAGGCGTTCCTTGAACACCTTGTGGCGCAGGCCGTAGATGGAGTTCAGCACCTGTTGCGAGGGATGGAAGTAGTCCGCTCCGTACACGCCGATGCCCATTTCTTATCCCCCGAATAACCGTTTCGATGGGGGGATTTGGCCTGTTTCCGCGCCTTTTGGGTGCTAGCAGAACTGATAGGTTGCCTGCATGTGCGCAAATGGAGATGATCCGGCGGACGGCTTGCCGTCCGCCGGATCATCTCCACGGAATCAATAGCTTATGGAATTTTGAAGGGGGAGGAGGGGCGCCCCGTCAGGGGCTGATGATGCCCATCATGACCGCTTTGACGATGGCGTGCGGGCGGGAATAGACCTCCAGCTTCCGCATGGCGTTCTGCATGTGGAAATTCACCGTCGCCTCGGAAATGGTGAGGATTTCCGAAATCTCCCACGAGCTTTTACCCAGGGCCGACCACAGCAGGCATTCGCGCTCGCGGGTTGTGACCGAGACCTTGGGGCTTTCGTTGCTGATGAACTTCTCAGCCACATGGGCGTGGTAGTACAGCGAGATCAGGTGCAGCTGGTGCTGGTGGGTCCGCATCATGGTGTCGAATTGGCGCGGCGTGGCATCCACGGCGACGCTGACCAAACCGAACTCGCCGCCGGCGGCATGGATGGGAATGGCGGCGCCTTGGCACAGTCCCATCTCTGCCGCCTCGTTGAGGAACCGCTTCTGGCGCGGGCTCATCTGCTTGCGGTGTTCGCGGGTGCCCCAATGCATGGGGGTGCTGCGCGATGGCGCGTCTTGCATAACCGGGTCGATTTGCAGGTAGTTGTTGTTGTCGTAATGCTCGACCCAGGGCTGCGGGTAGGTGGTGATGAAGAAGGGCTTGCCGCGCGGGCCGGCATTGCGGAAGCGCAGGCCCAGATAGGCGTAATGGCCCACATCCAGGCAGTGCAGGGTTTTGGTGAACAGCTCCCGCGCGCTGTCTACCGTGGTAACGGTGGTCAGACCAGTTATGAAGTCGTCCACAAGGTGTTGCTGCATGGCCCGCACCGCCCCTTAAGAGGTCTCACCAAAAGTGTAGTGCGTGCGGGGCGTTGAATAAAACGTCTTTCTTCGAATGGTCGTCACAAATGTCAGTTGTTTTGAAGTTGGCGGCATCTAAAAATAACATTTACTAAATCGCTGCTCTTATTGGTAAGTACTGCTTTCATCCTGCATGACCGCTGCGTTTGGCACGAATACGCGGAACACGGTGCCTCGGCCCATGCGGGATGTTACGTCCATGCGAAATCCCAGAGTGGTGGCCAGCTTTTGGGCAATGGACAGGCCCAACCCCAGACCCTCGGCGCGGTCGCGTTGCGGGTTGCCGATCTGGTAGAAAGCCTGCCAAATTTCGGTGATGTGCTCGGGGCCGATGCCCTGGCCGGAATCCCAAACCTCGATGACCACGGCACTGGTGCGGCGGCGGCAGCGCAGCACCACGCCGCCGCCATTGGTATAGCGCAGGGCGTTGGTCAGTAAATTGCGCAGGATGCGTTCCAGCATGGCTTGGTCGGTGTGCAGCTTGACCGGGGTCGGCCGGCAGACGAAGGAAAGACCCTTGGCCATGGCCTGGGGCCACACTTCCTTGGCAAGGACGGCGAAGCACTCATCCAGCGAAACCTCGGTCAAGGACGGCGTCGTGGCCCCGGCCTCGATGCGGGCCACGTCGAACAGCGAGGTCAGCAGGCCCTCGGCGCTGGCCAGACCCTGGCAGGCGCGCTCGACCACAGGCTGGTGCTCGGTGCCCGCCAGCTTGTCCGACAGCACGTCGATGAACAGCCGCAGGGCCTGCAAGGGTTGGCGCAAATCATGGCTGGCCGAGGCGAAGAAGCGGGAACTGGCGCGCGATGCCTTTTCCACCGCCTGCTGTGCGTGCAAGGCCTCGGCTTGCGCCCGTTGGCTGCGTTCCAATTCCACTAGCAGCCGCTTTTGCTTCAGCCCCATATCGGCAATGTTGGCCGCCAGCATTTCCAGGAAGCGCAGCCCTTTATTGACGAAGTCGTGGGAGAACACCGGCACCTCGTCCAAGGCACGCAGGTAATCCGCCTCGTCGAAGCCGAATTGGCGGGCGCGTTGACGGAAAGCCTCGCGGTCGGGCGCCGCCAGCAGGAATTGGCCGGTGAACAGATTGACCAGATGATCGCCGTCGATGACCACCGGGATGGCCACATCCACCAAGCCGTTGAGGCATTCGTATAGTCCCGCCTGACCACACCCGACCGAGCGCGCCAGCACGGTGTCGCTTGTCACGCACGCTTCGGCGGTGCCGGGATGGCTGCGGTGAAAGTCCAGGCAGATGCGCTTCCACCCGGCGCCCACAATGGCGCCATCCTCGGTACGCAACAGATTGCCCGCCAGATCGGTCAGCGTCGAGGGGATGCCCGTCACATCATAGAAAGCCTCCATCAGCGACTTGATCTGCTTCAAGTCCACCAACTGGGCGAAGTCATGGGGCATGGGAAATTCCAGGGCGGGGTGCGCGCGGCGTTAATCAACTGAAAATGCGCGCAGCCCTGGTACATGTGCAACACTTGTATTTTCAAATGCGCCGGAGCTCTTTAGATAATCAGGGCAAGTGGGGCTGCTGCCGCATGTCCTTAGGCTGGTTGGTCGCGCCATCCGCGAACAGGACATTGCCGAAAGGGCCTGCGAAGCGAATTGTAGCTTCGCTGAGTGGCCCTGTTGGTTTGGGGGCGTGAGGCGAAGGAGCTTGCCTCGCCAGAAACGACATAGGCCACCCGAAGGCGGCCTATCGTAACCCGAGGAAATGGTGGGCGATGCAGGGATTGAACCTGCGACCCCACCCGTGTGAAGGGTGTGCTCTACCGCTGAGCTAATCGCCCATTCCCTCGTGGGAGGCCGCTTTATATTGGGTCCGTTTCACCCTGTCAAGCGGGGAGAAACGGATAAATTCAGGCAGTGTCGCGGGCGATGACTTGGACAATGGCTGGCGGCTCATAACCCTCCAGCCGGGCAAGCAGGGTGGCGGGGTCGGGCTCCACTGCCGCCATGGCGCGGTGGCGCTCGCGCAGGAAGCCTTCTGTCTGGGCGTGGTCCAGGAAGGCGTGCAGATGGTCGTAATAGCCGGCCACGTCCAGGAAGCCCAAAGGCTTGGGGTGTAGGCCAAGCTGGCCCCAGGTCCAGACCTCGAACAATTCCTCCATGGTGCCGATGCCGCCGGGCAGGGCGATGAAGGCGTCGGCCAGATCGGCCATCAGCGCCTTGCGCTCGTGCATGGTTTCGACCACGTGCAAGGCGGTCAGGTCAAGATGGCCGACGCCTTCCATTTTCTGCAACGCTGCGGGAATGACGCCGATCACCTCGCCGCCGGCGGCGAGGGCGGCTTTGGCGAGCACGCCCATCAGGCCCACATCGCCGCCGCCATAGACCAGCCCCAATCCGCGTTCGGCCAGCAGCCGGCCCAAGGCCTTGGCGGCCTGGGCATAGTCGGGCTTGGCCCCCATGCTGGAGCCGCAGAACACGCAGATGCGTTTCATCACAGGCATTACTCGCCGGTCATGATCCGGTTGAATGCCTTGATGGCTGCTTCCGGACCCTCGGGGTGGTTCCAGATGCCGCCGCACACCGCCAGGAAGTCGGCCCCGGCTTCCACCAGCGGCGGGCAATTGTCCACGGTGATGCCGCCGATGGCGACCACCGGCACGGTGAACAGTTCGGTCCACCAGCGCAGCAGGTCCAGATCGGCGTGGCCCTTGGCGTCCTTGGTTTCGGTGGGGAAAAAGGCGCCGAAGGCCACGTAGTCCGCACCCGCCTCGCCGGCTTCCATGGCCAGGTGGCGCGAATCGTGGCAGGTCACGCCGACGATGCCGTCGCCCAACGCCTTGCGGGCATCCTTGTAGGAGGCATCTTCCTGGCCGATATGGACGCCGTCGCAGCCGGTTTCAAAGGCCAGATCGGGGCGGTCGTTCAGCAGCACGGCAACGCCGCGCTTCTGGGCCGGTGGCCGCAGCACGTCCACCACCCGGGCGATCTCGTCGTCGGACAGGCCCTTCAGCCGGATTTGGGCGCAGGCGACGTCACCGGCATCCAGGGCGGCTTCCCAGGTATTCACCCATTCATAGGGCTTCTCGATGACCGGCGGGGTGATGAGGTAGAGGCGGCAGATGTTCTTGGAAATGGCTCAGGCCCTTCCGGCTAGAATGTCCATGATGGTCGTCAGCATGGTCACGGCTTCGTCGTGGGGGCGCTGGAAGCTGTTGCGGCCGATGATGCAGCCCCAGCCGCCACCGTCGCGGATGGAGCGGGCCTCGTCATAGACCGCATTCAGATCTTCCTTGGCGGCACCGCCCGAGAATATGACCATGCGCCGACCGTTGAAACACGACTGAACCACATGCGCAACCCGTTTGGCGAGGGTGGAGCCGTCGAAACCCGCCTTGTCATAGGCTTTCTTGGCCTCGGGCTGGTCCAGCCGGTCGGTGGGCAGCTTGACCTTGACGATGTGGGCGCCCAGCAGGCAGGCCATGTGGGCACCATAGGCCACCACGTCCAAGGCGGTCTCGGCGGCGGAGGACAGCTCGCCGCCGCGCGGATAGGACCACACCACCACGGCCAGCCCGGCGGCTTTGGCTTCCGCCGCCAGTTCGCGCAGTTCCTCCATCATGGAATAGGCGTTGTCCGAACCGGGATAGAGGGTGAAGCCCACCGCGCCGCAGCCCAGGCGCAGGGCGTCGTCGATCCCCGCGGTTACCGCCTGGGTGGCGCCTTCCTTGTCGAACATCAGGGAATTGGCGCTGTTGAGCTTGAGGATCAACGGAAGCTGACCGGCAAAGCTGTCGGCCCCGGCCTCGATCATGCCCAGGGGCGCCGCATAGGCGCTGCACCCGGCGTCCAGGGCAAGGCGGAAATGGTAATGCGGGTCGTAGGCCGGTGGGTTGACGGCGAAGCTGCGCGCCGGGCCGTGCTCGAAGCCCTGATCCACCGGCAGGATGACCAGTTTGCCGGTGCCGCCCAACCGGCCATGCAACAGCATGCGGGCGAGGTTGGCCTTACAGCCGGGATTGTCGGCTTCATAATAATCCAGAATGCGGCGGACCGGATTGGTCATGATGTCCTCGGGCGGCTTTGAGGCATTTCCAAGGCGGCAGATGGAATGCCGTGGCCCGGAATGCAACGCGCCGCGCCGCTTTCGCGGTTGCGCGAAGGGGGTAGAACTTGCCGCGAAAGGATCATGATCGCTCCGTAATCCCGCCATGGCGGTGGGGGATTATCTGTCTTGCCGGAGGGGATGTCCCCGCCGGTCCAAGATTAAGGAAGGGATTACTCCCATGCGCGTCACCCATATCCTCGCCGCCGCCCTGATTTCCGCCTCGCTGATGCCGTTCGCCGCCCTGGCCCAAAGCGCGACCCCGGCGACTCCGGCCAGCCCTGCCGTGGCTGCTCAGCCGGCCGCCGAGAAGGCGGTCGAGAAGAAGGTCGAGAAGATGGAAAAGAAGCAGGTGAAGAAGCCCGCCGACAAGGCGAGCGAGATGGCCGAGACCCACGCCGCCCCCGGTTCCGCCGTCACCCCCGGTTCCGCCGTCAAGAAGTAACCCGCTTAGGACCCCAGCGCCTCGCG
>JACMLB010000116.1 GCA_014379805.1 Rhodospirillales bacterium
CCACCACCATGCGCGGGCCGCGCGCCAGCAGGGTGCGGGCGGCGGCGACGGTGGCTTGCATATCCGTCGCCTTCAGCCCGGTCAGGCGCTCCAGCTCGAAGCAATTGGGGGTGATGAAGTCGGCGGCTGGCACCAGATGCTCGGCCATGAATTGGGGAATGCCGTCGCGCACATAGCGCCCCGTGCTGTGGTCGCCCATGACCGGGTCGCACAGGAACAGGGCGCCGGGCCGGTGGGCGCGCACCCGCTCCACCGCCTCCAGCGCCGCCGGAGCGGTGGCGGCGTCGCCCAGATAGCCCGTCAGCACTGCGTCGCATTGGCCCAAAACGCCCAGCCGGATCAGGCCGTCGATGACCGCGTGCACCAAATGGGGCGACAGCATGTCGCCGCCCAATTGCCCATAGCCGGGATGGTTCGAGAACTGCACCGTATCCACCGGCCAGACCTCGAACCCCAGGCGCTGCAAGGGGAAGACGGCGGCGGAATTGCCCACATAGCCGTAAGCGACAGCGGATTGTAGCGAAAGAATGTTCATTTTTTGACGCTTAAGACGAAGGATTGTTGCGCTGCAACCTTGCCTGAGCGGTTCCAAATTGCTAGGGTCCGCCAGCATACGTTCATTTGGAGGCATTGATCCATGGCGACCGTCACCCGTCCGCGCCGTAGCGTGCTGTACATGCCCGGCTCCAACGCCCGCGCGCTTGAGAAAGCCCGTGGTCTGGCTGCCGACGGCCTGATCCTCGACCTTGAGGACGCGGTGTCGCCCGATGCCAAGGACGAGGCCCGCCGTCAGGTCTGCGACGCCACCCGCGCCGGTGGCTATGGCGGGCGCGAGCTGCTGGTGCGCGTCAACGGCCTCAACACTCCGTGGTTCTTCGCCGACGTGGCGGCTGCGGCCACCAGCGGCGCCGACGCCATCCTGATCCCCAAGGTGGAAAGCGCCGATGCCGTGCGTCAGGTGGAAGCCATCATGGACGCCCATGGCGCCCCCGCCTCCATGGCCATCTGGTGCATGATGGAAACCCCGCGCGGCATCCTGAAAACCGAGGAAATCGCCAATTCCTCGGCCCGCATGGGCGGCTTCGTCATGGGCACCTCGGACCTTGCCAAGGATTTGCACTGCCATCATACGCGTGAGCGCCTGCCCATGATCACCAGCCTGGGCCTGTGCCTGCTGGCGGCGCGGGCCTATGGGCTGGCCGTGCTGGACGGCGTGTATCTGGACCTCAATGACGACGAGGGCTTTGAATATTCCTGCCGCCAGGGTCTGGAACTGGGCTTCGACGGCAAGACCCTGATCCACCCCAAGACCATCGACGCCGCCAACCGGGTGTTCGCCCCGTCCGAGACGGAAGTGGCGTGGTCGCAAAAGATCATCGCCGCCCATGCCGAAGCCGCCGCCGCCGGTAAGGGCGTG
This sequence comes from Rhodospirillales bacterium, assembly GCA_014379805.1. Taxonomy (GTDB): domain Bacteria; phylum Pseudomonadota; class Alphaproteobacteria; order Rhodospirillales; family Magnetospirillaceae; genus Magnetospirillum. The sequence continues at coordinate 1,418 of JACMLB010000116.1, forward strand.
GTGGTGGTGGACGGCAAGCTGGTGGAAAACCTGCACGTGGAAAACGCCAAGCGCCTGGTGCGGCTGGCCGAACAGATCGCCGCGCTGGCGGCGGATCTGAAGAAGTAAGGAATTCACCACAGAGACACAGAGGCACAGAGATGGTGTTCCGCTGAGAACGCCTTGCCCTAATGGACCCGGTGGGGCTTGAAGGGGACATTCTGGACGCTCTCTCTGTGTCTCTGTGCCTCTGTGGTTATTTTTTCTTGAGGCATTCCATGACCAAGACCAACACCGGCAACTTCTTCGAGGACTTCCGCCTCGGCCAGGAAATCCGCCACGCCACCCCGCGCACGGTGACCTCGGGCGACGTGGCGCTGTACACGGCGCTGTATGGCTCGCGCTTCGCCTTCAACTCGTCGACGGAATTTGCCAAGAGCTTGGGGCTGCCCGGCGCGCCCCTGGACGATTTCGCCGCCTTCCATGTGGTGTTCGGCAAGACCGTCCCCGATGTCAGCCTGAACGCCGTGGCGAACCTGGGCTATGCCGCTGGCCGCTTCGGCGTGCCGGTCTATCCCGGCGACACCCTGACCACCGTGTCCACCGTCATCGGCTTGAAGGAAAACTCCAACAAGCAGACCGGCGTGGTCTATGTGCGTTCGGTGGGGTCGAACCAGCGCGGTGAGATGGTGGTGGATTACATCCGCTGGGTCATGGTGCGTAAGCGCGACACCAACGCCCAGACCGAGGAAAAAATCCCCGAACTGCCGGGCTCCGTCGCCGCCGCCGATCTGGTTATCCCGCAGCATTTGGGCACCGCCAAGTATGACACGGTCTTGGCTGGCAGCCCCCATCTGTGGGACGATTACGCGGTGGGCGAAAAGATCGACCATGTGGACGGCATGACCATCGAGGAAGCCGAGCACATGATGGCCACGCGGCTGTGGCAGAACACCGCCAAGGTGCATTTCAACCAGCACACCGAAGGCCAGGGCCGCTTTGGCCGCCGCCTGATCTATGGCGGCCACATCATCTCCATGGCCCGCGCCTTGTCGTTCAACGGCTTGGGCAACGCCTTCAAAGTCGCCGCCATCAACGGCGGCCGCCACGTCAGCCCCACCTTCGCCGGCGACACCATCTATGCGTGGTCGGAAGTTCTGGAACGGATCGAGCTGCCGGGCCGCAAGGATATGGGCGCCCTGCGCCTGCGTCTGGTGGCGTTGAAGAACCAGCCCGCCAGCGGGTTTGCGTTCAAGCAGGAGAACGGCAAGGATTACGATCCGTCGGTAGTGCTGGACTTCGACTACATGGTGCTGATGCCGCGTCGGGGGTAAGAGGCAGGATGCGAGGGGACTTGTCCCCTCGCGCTCCCCATTTGTTTACTGCTTAACCCCGCCACCCAACTGCCCGATCCCCTCCAGCACACCGGCCAGTTCCACGCGGGCGCATTTCTCCTCATAGATGTCCTGCAAGCGCATCCAATACCCCAGCCCGGTGCCGAAAGCCTTGCCCAGGCGTAACGCCATTTGGGCGGTAACGCCGCGCTCGCCGTTCAGGATGGCGGTCACTTCAGTGGGTGAAGCCCGGATGTGTTCCGCGAATGCACCCACGCTTAACGGCAGCGCCTCCAACTCGTCTTTCAGGATTTCGCCGGGATGGATGGGCGGCAGGTCATCCATGGCGGGGTAGGTCATGCTGGCCTCAAGGGTCACGGCGTCGGAAGGCATTTTGAATTCAGACACGAATGAAAACGAATCCGGGGCGCACTGCCGTCTCCGTCCGCACTGGCCCATTCGTGTTCATTCGTGTTCATTCGTGTCCAATAGACCTTACGCCCGCCTGCCGATGGGGTGCCCGTCAGGCCCGGCGCAACGGCATGGCCGCCATGACAACTCTTAGTGTCACAGTCCCGAAACCTTACCAAAAAGTCAGGATTCCCGCGCCACTCGCCCCAACTGCGCCACCCTGTCCCACCCTCTCGGGTAGGGCGGTGTTGGCAAAACCTGCCAGAAAGTGTGGCTTGGGGCGGTTGACTCAAAGCCTCTCAAGAGCTAAACACTCGTCCCATTGCCGCAAGTAGGGCCTTTTGGGCCTGCCATCGACCGTTTTCGGGGGCTTATTGCCATGACCACGCGCAACCGGCCGCTTTCCCCACACCTGCAGATCTATCGGCTGCCTCTTTTGGCGCTGATATCCATCACCCATCGCATTACCGGCATGGGTTTGGTGTTGGGACTTGTCGTCCTCGCTTATTGGCTGGGTTCGGCCGCCTCGGGCCCCGAGGCGTTCGCTACCGCCCAGTCTTTCTTGGGTTCGCCCATCGGCTACGTCCTGCTGTTCGGCTGGACGGTCGCCCTGTTCTTCCATCTTTGCCACGGTATTCGCCACATCCTGTGGGACACCGGCTGGGGCTACGAGATCCCGCAGGCTTACGCCTCGGCCAAGGTGGCGCTGGTCGCCGCCGCTGTGCTGACGGTTGTCGCCTGGGTCGCTGGTCTCGCCTGAGGGAGGATGTCATGACGCTCCGTAATCCGCTTGGCCGCGCGCGCGGCCTCGGCTCGGCGAAAGAAGGCGTGAGCCATCATTGGGCCACCGTCTTCACCGCCGTCGGCCTGATCCCGCTTAGCCTGTGGTTCGTCATCTCGGTGATCGGACTGGTTGGCGCCGACTACGCCACCTTCAAGGGCTGGCTGTCGCGTCCCTTCAACGCCTCCATGTTCGTGCTGACCGTTCTGATGGTCATCTACCATGCCCAGCTGGGCATTCAGATGGTGACCGAGGACTATGTGCACGGCGAGGGCCTGAAGTCCGGCACGCTGATCGCCACTAAGCTGGTCGCCGCCTTCCTCGCCGTCTTCATGACGGTGTCGATCCTCAAAGTCGCTGTCGGAGTCTGACGACATGGCTGCCTATAAGATCGTTGATCACACCTATGACGTGGTAGTCGTGGGCGCCGGCGGTGCCGGTTTGCGCGCTACCATGGGCATGGGTGCAGCCGGCCTGAAGA
>JACMLB010000017.1 GCA_014379805.1 Rhodospirillales bacterium
ACATCGCCGGCGACGGCTGCCTGATGGAAGGCATCAGTCAGGAAGCCATCACCCAGGCCGGCCATCTGAAGCTGAACAAGCTGATCGTGCTGTGGGACGATAACCACATCTGCATCGACGGTGACACCGCCTTGTCCACCTCGGACGACCAGAAGGGCCGCTTCATCGCTGCCGGCTGGAACACCCTGGCCTGTGACGGCCACGACGCCGAGGCCATTGCCGCCGCCATCGAGGCCGCGCGCAAGGCCGACAAGCCCACCCTGATCGCCTGCCGCACCATCATCGGCAAGGGCGCCCCCAACAAGAGCGGCACCGAAAAGGTGCACGGTGCTCCGCTGGGTGCTGACGAGATCAAGGCCGCCCGCGACGCCGCCAACTGGCCTTACGGCCCGTTCGAGATCCCCGAGCATGTGCTGTCCGCCTGGCGCGCCGCCGGTTCGCGCGGCCAGACCGAGCGCGCCGCCTGGGAAGGTCGTTTCGGCAAGCTGGGCGAGGCTGCCAAGGCCGAATTCGCCCGCACCCAGGACGGCACCCTGCCCGAGGGCTGGCAGAAGACCATTTCCGCCTTCAAGCAGAAGATTTCCGCCGATCTTCCCAAAGTTGCCACCCGCAAGGCCAGCCAGGACGTGCTGGAGGTCATCACCGCCGCCATCCCCGAGATGATCGGCGGTTCGGCTGACCTGACCCATTCCAACCTGACCAACACCAAGGCCTGCGCGCCGTCCATCAAACCCGGCGACTATGCTGGCCGCTACATCCATTACGGCATCCGCGAGCACGGCATGGCCGCGGCCATGAACGGTCTGGCGCTACATGGCGGCTTCATCCCCTATGGCGGCACCTTCCTGATTTTCGCCAACTACCTGTGGCCGGCCCTGCGCATGAGCGCCATGATGGGCCAGCGCGTTTTGTACGTGCTGACCCATGATTCCATCGGTTTGGGCGAAGACGGCCCGACCCATCAGCCCATCGAGACCTTGGCCGCCCTGCGCGCCACCCCCAACGTGCTGGTGTTCCGCCCCGCCGACGCGGTGGAAACCGCCGAAGCCTACGAAGCCGCGCTGCTCAACACCACCGGCCCGTCGGTGTTCGCCCTGTCGCGCCAGAACCTGCCGACCCTGCGCACCACCCATACCGACGACAATCTGACCGGTAAGGGCGGCTATGTGCTGGCCGAAGCTGAAGGCAAGCGTCAGGTCACCCTGCTCGCCACCGGCTCCGAGGTGTCCATGGCCATGGACGCCCGCAAGCTGCTGGCCGAACGCGGCATCCAGGCGGCGGTTGTATCCATGCCGTGCTGGGAGCTGTTCGACCGCCAGTCGAAGGAGTATCGTTCTTCTGTCCTTGGTGAGGGCACCGTCCGTGTCGCCGCCGAGGCGCTGGGCACCTTCGGCTGGGAGCGCTATGTCGGCTTGGACGGCGCAGTCATCGGCATGACCGGCTTCGGCGCCTCGGCTCCGGCGGACAAGCTGTATGAGCATTTCGGCATTACCGCCCGTGCCATGGCTGATACAGCCCTCGCGCGGCTTTAAGACTAATAAGACTTAGGGAGATTAATATGCCTCTCGTTTCCATGCGCCAGCTTCTGGATCACGCGGCTGAGTACAGCTACGGCATCCCCGCCTTCAACGTGAACAATTTAGAGCAGGTCAAGGCCATCATGGAGGCCGCTTCGGCCACCGATAGCCCGGTGATCCTTCAGGCCTCGGCTGGCGCCCGCAAGTATGCCGGCGAGCCCTTCCTGCGCCACCTGATCCTGGGCGCCCTGGAATCCTACCCGGACCTGCCGCTGTGCATGCACCAGGACCACGGCACCAGCCCCGCAATCTGCGCCCGCGCCATCCAGTCCGGCTTCTCGTCGGTCATGATGGACGGTTCCTTGCGCGAAGACGGCAAGACCCCGTCCGATTGGGATTACAACGTCGCCACCACCGCCCATGTGGT
>JACMLB010000117.1 GCA_014379805.1 Rhodospirillales bacterium
CAAACCCCGTCGTTTTCCGGCGGGGTTTGTTTTTGCGCGTTTTCAGGCGGCAGTGGCATCCGTCATCGGATTTACGGCGTGCGGCGCGATGACGACGCGCATGAGCGCCGTGATTAGGCGCCAGAGGCGGCGTTTTCCGGTGACAGGCGCTGTCCGGGCCAGGATGAGGGCGATTTTCTTCATGTTCTGGCAGGCGGCGGCGAGCAGGCATTGCTCGGCGACCTTGGCCAGTCCGCGCATGCGTGCGTAGCGATGGCCATGGAGTTGCTTGGCGTCGGCGAAGCTGCGTTCCACCGTTTCCTTGCGCCGCTCGTCGGCCCGCTTTCCCCACGGCGTCAGACGGTTGGCGCCGATGCGTTCTTTGGCATCTTGCCAGACGTGGCGGGTCACCACCTTGGTGGCGTTGGCGCTGCTGGTGCACGACGCCAGCAGTGGGCAGGCGCGGCATTTGGTAGGGTCGCTCTTGTACTCGCGGTAACCCTCGCGGTTGGTGGTGGCGTAGGGCAAAAGCTGGCCGCCGGGGCAGCGGTAGCCGTCCAGCGCACGGTCGTAGACGAAGTCGCGCTTGCGCAAGAAACCGTCACGATGGGTGGGGCGCGAGTAGCCGATCACACCGGCTATGCCGCGGTCCTCCAGCCCTTTGCAGATGCCGGCGGTGGAATAGCCGGCGTCCAGGCCGACGGCGCGCACGTCCAGGCCGAAGCGGTCACGCTGGCGGTCGAGCCGGCCGAGATAGGGGATGCTGTCGTGGACGTTGCCCGGCGTGACGAAGCTGTCGGTGATGATGGCGTGCTTGCGGTCGACGGTGCGGTGGTCGAGGTAGAAGAAGCCCTTGGGCTTGCCGTCGCGCACCATGTAGCCGGCCTCCGCATCGGTGCGGCTGACCTTGGTTTCCTTGACCTCGGGCGCGCGCTCTTTCGCCTTCAGCGGTGCCTTGCCGTGGGCGGCGCGGTCGCCGTCAATAGCCTGGTCCAGGGCGTCCAGGTAGTCGGCCCGAGACTTCGCCACCATGGCCAGATCGTACTTGTTCTTGTTGGCGTTGGCCCTTCAGATGGGTGCTGTCGGTGTACAGCACCGTGCCATCCACCATGCCGCCTTGGATGGCGCGCAGCACGATCTCGTCGAAGATATCCTGGTAAATCGTGAGGCGTCGGCCACCTTGTCGGTCAGCCGCAGCCCCAGAAACCAGCGATAGGCCACATTGACCTGGATCTCGCGCATCAACTGCCGCTCCGAGCGCACCCCGAACAGGTAGCCGATGAACAGCATCTTGAATAACACCACCGGGGCCAGCGCGGGCCGCCCGTTGTCGGGCGGCGCACGGTGATGATGATCGCCGCGGGCCTGTTCATCGTCAGCGCTCTGGGAACCGGGGCGGCGGACAGCTCGATGGTGTTCATCATCGCCCGCTTCATCGGCGGGCTGGGCGTCGGGGCAGCCAGCGTGCTGTCCCCCGTCTACATCTCCGAGGTGACGCCGGCCAACATCCGCGGGCGTCTCTCCAGCGTCCAGCAGATCATGATCATCACCGGCCTCACCGGGGCTTTCGTGGCGAACTACGCCCTGGCCAAAACGGCCGGCGGGTCGACCAGCGCGTTCTGGCTGGGCTATCCGGCCTGGCGCTGGATGTTCTGGATGCAGGTGATCCCGGCCGGCATCTTCCTCCTCACCCTGCTGATGATCCCGGAGAGCCCGCGCTACCTGGTGGCCAAGGGCCGGGAAGGCGCGGCCCTGGTGGTGCTCACCCGTCTGTTCGGCGCCGCCGAGGCCGAGCGCAAGGTGGCCCAAATCCGCGACAGCCTGGCCACGGACCACCACCGTCCAACGC
>JACMLB010000118.1 GCA_014379805.1 Rhodospirillales bacterium
ATTCGAACCTACGGCCCGCTGATTAAGAGTCAGCTGCTCTACCAACTGAGCTAAGCGCCCCCAGGTCGGCGGCGCGTCGTGTCCGCCGGGGAGGTCGGCTTTATATGTCGAACGTTCTGGGCTGGCAAGGGGAAAATTTCGTCTTTGTGAAATCGTTTTTCGCGGGGGGAGTAGCCGTGGCTTGGCGCCTGTCGCTGGGCGGGGTAAAACACGCTCAACTATGGAATACAGCAAGGGGTCCGCCGACGATGACCGGTTCCGTCAAGTTTCTCCTGCCCGAAGATAAGATGCCCAAGGCTTGGTACAATCTGGCTGCCGATCTGCCGGTGCCGTTGCCGCCGCCTTTGCATCCGGGCACGCATCAGCCGCTGGCGGCCGACGATCTGGCGCTCATCTTCCCCAAGGCGGTGATCGAGCAGGAGATGACCACCGAGCGTTGGGTCGATATCCCCGAGCCGGTGCGCGAGGTTTATCGTCTGTGGCGGCCCGCGCCCATGATCCGGGCCCGGCGGCTGGAGAAGGCGCTGGGCACCCCGGCGCGGATCTATTTCAAGTATGAGGGCGTTTCGCCTGCCGGCAGCCACAAGCCTAACTCGGCGGTGCCGCAGGCCTTCTACAACAAGCAGGAAGGCGTCAAACGTCTGGTGACCGAGACCGGAGCCGGCCAGTGGGGCTGCTCGCTGGCGTTTGCCGGCTCGCTGTTCGATCTGGAAGTGGAGATCTTCATGGTGAAGATTTCCTATAACCAGAAGCCCTATCGCCGTGCGCTGATGGAAACCTATGGCGCCCGCTGCATCGCCAGCCCGTCGACCCTGACCAATTCGGGGCGCAATATTCTTGAACGTTGGCCCGAGTCAAACGGCTCGCTGGGTATCGCCATCTCGGAAGCGGTGGAAATCGCCGCCACCCGCGACGACACCAAATATGCGCTGGGCAGCGTGCTAAACCATGTCTGCCTGCACCAGACGGTGATCGGCGAGGAAGCCATGCTTCAGATGGAGATGGCCGATGACAGTCCCGACATCGTCATCGCCTGCACCGGCGGCGGCTCCAACTTCGCCGGTCTGGCTTTCCCTTATATCCGCGAGAACCTGAAGAATGGCGGCAAGACCCGGATCATCGGTGTGGAGCCGGCGTCTTGTCCCAGCTTGACGCGCGGCCGCTATGCCTATGACTTCGGTGATACCGCCAACCTGACGCCGCTGACCAAGATGCACACTTTGGGCTCGACCTTCATGCCGCCGGGGTCGCATTCCGGCGGTCTGCGCTATCACGGCATGTCGGCCATGGTCAGCCACGTCAAGGAACTGAGCCTGATGGAAAGCCGGGCCTATTGGCAGACCGAGTGCTTCGCCGCCGCCGTGCAATTCGCCCGCGCCGAAGGCATCGTGCCGGCGCCGGAATCGTCGCACGCCATCAAGGGCGCCATCGACGAGGCCCTGCGCTGCAAGGCCGAGGGCAAGGCCGAAACCATCCTGTTCAACCTGTCGGGCCACGGCCATTTCGACATGCAGGCCTATACCGACTTCTTCGCCGGGAACCTGCGCGATACTCCGCTTGAGGAACACGAACTGGAAGCGGCCTTGGCGGTGCTGCCGCAGGTGGGGTAACCAGACGGAGGGGCTGCGGGGGCTTTTACTGCCCGCCCAGCCCCTTCAGCAAATCCCTGAGGATGGCTTTGCCCGTGTTCTTTTCGCGCGGCTGTTCCGATGGCTGGGCCTCGCCCGGAGGCGGGGCCGGCTGTTCACCCTTGCCGAACAGGCCCTGAAGCGTCTCGCCGCCTTTGCCCTTCAACGCCCGGCCCAGCCCGCGCGACACCAGATATTGCTGAAGCGCGTTGACGTCGATGATCTTGCGCGGGTTGTCCAGCGGGCCTTCCAACCGCACCCCCAGCGGGGTCTGGGCCGCATTGGCTAAACTGAAGGCGATACGGGTGTTGGTGGTCCAGCGTGGCAGATCGTTGACGGTTTCCACGGTGGCGCCGCCGCCTTGGGCTTCAAGCTTCAAATCGCGGCTGGTGACGATGCCGTTCTCGGCGCGGAAGGTGCCGTAAAGCTGAGAGAACGGGGTCTGGCCGCCCGACAGTCCCGCTTGGGCGACGCCCAGCAGGCTGCCCACATTGTCCAGATTGTTCAGCCGCTGGTTCACTGCCGGCAGGTCGAAGCCGTCGATGATGCCGTCGCGCACCAGCAGCTTGCCGTCGCCATTCAAATGCGCCGCCATGTCCTGTGACGAACGGCCCGAGGTAGCGAAGCGCGTTTCGGCATCCAGCCTGCCCTTGGTGACGTTGATGCCGCCGGCACCGGGTTTGGCGGCGCCCACATCGGCCCCCAGCACGCTGAGTTGGCCCGACAAAGCGGGGGTGGCGCCTGACGACAGCTTGGCGGTGGCGGTCATGTCGCCGCCCAGCAGCTTGCCGGTCAGGCGTTCGATGCTGGCGGTGCCGTTCAACACGGCCAATTGGGCCACCGGCTGGTCGAGCCGCCAGCCCTTGGCGCTGATGGTTTCGGCCTTAAAACCGACGCGGGCGTCGAAACCTTGCAGGGCCGTCAAATCCAGCTGCTCGTTTGAGAACGGCGACGGGCCGGCGCCCACGGCGGCTGCGGGGATCGCCATGGTGGGGTTGGGCGGTGAATTGGGCGGCAGGCGTGGTCCGCCGGGCAACAGCATGCCGGTACGCTCCGCCCCTAGGAACGGGTCCAGCGCCAGGGCATTGCCGGTCAGATCGGCGGTGATTTGCGGTTTGGCCCCACTTATGTCCACGCGGCCTTGGCCGGTCAGGCGCGCCGGACCGGCGGTTAGGGTCAGGCCCGAGACATCCACCACCTTGCCGTCGCCGGTGACCTTGGCATCCAGGGCGAAGGCGCCGATGGTCCCCTTGGGGCGGGAATCGGGTGAGAAGAGGCGGATCAGTTGGGCGGTGCTGGCATGGCGGGCTTGCACTGTCACATCGGCGCGCGGGGTGACGGCGCCCCGCGCAGTCAGTTCCAGCCCCCCGGTCTCGGCGCGGGCATCCACCGTCAGATTATCTGCATCGCCGGTCGCCGTGCCGTTGGCGGTCAGCGTGCCCAGGCGTTCGGTCAATGCCGGCGGTTTGACGCCCAGGAAGCGCAGCAGGCGGGCCGGTTGCGGGCTGGTCACCTGGAACGCCAGCTTGTCCACCCGGGGCGCGTTCTCGGCCAAGCCCAACACCCGGCCTTGGACCTTGGCCTGGGCGCCGCCGATATTGCCGGCGGACAGTTGGTGCAGGGTTAGTTGCCCCGCTTGCAGCGCGCCGTCCAAGACGACCGCTTCGGCAGTGACGTCGTTCAGCACCAAGCGCCGCACCGCCAGTTTCACATTGGCGTCGAAGGTGGACAGCGCGTTGGGGGCCGCAGCGGTCTCGGTCTTAGCGGCGGTTTGGTTGGTGGGTGCTTGGGCCGGTTTGGCTTCGGCGGCGGGTTTGGCGCCGGAATAGGAATCCACATTCAGGCTGTCCACGCTGGCGTCCAGGGCGATGGCCATGCGGTCGGTCAGATGGGCGCTCAGTGCACCGCGTGCCTGGGCGCCGTCCAGGGTCAGCCGGAAATCGGCCAGCTGCAATTCGGGCCATGCCAGCCGCACGGGTGAGGCGAAGTCCAGCGCCCGCAGGCGGTTCTCCGGCACCGATGGCGGGTCAATTTGCGCCCATGCCAACAACGCACGCAGATTGTCCGAGCGCAATTGCGCCTTGCCGTCGAATACCGGCTGGCCGTTCTCGGCGGTCAAGGCGCCGTCCATGGACGCTATCGAGCCGCCGGGGAGTTGGGCGGCGGCTTTGTGCACCATCACCTCCCCCTGGTCCAGCACCGCTTCCAACTGAACGTCGCGAGCCACTTGACCGCGCCAGGACAGGGTGTCCACCGACAAGGCGGCGGACACGAAGGGCGAGCGCGGCAAGGCAAAGCCGCCCGCCTTGGGCGTTGCCGCCGGGGCGGGGGCGCTGGCGCCGGGTTGTTCGGCGGCTTTCACGGGGGCGGCGGTCTTGGCTGGCGCCTGCCATTTGTCGAGATCCAGACTGGCGACGTTCAAACGCACATCCACCTGCGCGGATTGCCCCAGCGCGGTGGTGACAGCGCCGGTGGCGCGGGTGTCGCCCACCGAGACCACCAGATTGCTGGCGGCAATTTCCTCGGCGGAAACGGTCAGTTCCGTATCGGCGGCCAAGGCGCCCTCCGGCACGGCGGCGGTCACGCCCAGCCGGGCGAGAGTGCGGCCAAGGTCCGAGGCGTTGGCGGTCAGGCGGCCTTTCAGCGTCTCGCCCCCCGACAGGCGCGTCACCAGCCCGGAGAATTCCGCCTTGGCGTCGCTGCCGGGCAGGCTGAGCGTCACGGTGGCGGGCGAGCCACGGCCTGCTGCGATACGGTCCATGGCGGCGTCGAAGGCGATGTCGGTGCCGGCCAGCTTGGCGTCTCCCTTGGCCTGGAACGGCCCCGAGCGCCCGCCCATGGACAGATTGGCGTCGATGGCTTCCAGGCTGATGGGCGATCCCTTATCGCCGGCATAGGTGACACTGCCCTGATGGATGGAGACCTGCTCCACCGGCACGTCTTTGCCCTCTTCGGGCGGCGGTGGCGGTTCGGCCTTGGCGGCACGGCGGGGGGCGGTGGGGTCGCCCGGCTCCTCGGCTTTTTCCAACTGCCAATTGGGGCGGCCGTCGGGCAGGCGGGCAAGGCGCAGGACCGGACGATCCAATTCAAGGGAGGTGATCTCGACCCGGCCCACCAGCAAGGGCAGCAAGGCTAGGCGCAGCCGCAGGCTTTCCGCTGTTGCCAACTGGCCTTCGGTGCCGGGCGGATTGCCCACCGCCAAGCCCTTCGCCGACATGGCAGGCGAGGGCAGCAGGCGCAGGCTGATGGGCCCTGAGATGGTCACCGGCCGCCCGGTGGCGCGCTCGGCACGGGCGATGATCTGGTCCTTGTAGCGGCTCCAATCGATCAGCGCCGGGACGGCGACCGCCAGCACGATCAGGGCGGCAAGCACCGCGGAGACGATCAGGGCCGTATTTCTCATGAATCCAATCTCCTTGGGCGCGCGAATTTGCCCACCACACTCTTCCCACAGTTGGTCCCGCCAAGGAAGGGGGCCAACGGGTGCAACGCCTCAATATGGTCCGCCGCCACTTTGAAGATGACCAGCAGCGGCACCGCCAGCAGCCCGGTCAGCGCACGGTTGTTCGGCGCTGGAGGCTCGGGTTTGGGCGAAAGGTTTGGGTGGGGCAACGGGCACAAGCGCATCCATCCCCAACAGATAGGATGCCCACCCCGCTGGGCGGATGGGTGCGTTGGGGGTAGGGTCAGTCGTCCTTGTGGGCGACTTTGCGCTTCAGCCGGACCACCGCTTCTTCCACGGTGGTCGGATGGATGTGGGCTTCGCCGTCGTCGCCGGTCTTCTCGGTCAGGCGTTCCAGCCGTTCCAAGGCCGTGGAGACACGGTGGTCCAGGGATTTCTCGGACTCCGTCATTCCACTCTCCTAAAACGCTGCTTTGCGCACAGACCTTATACTAAGGGTTAGAGTGCGTCTAGAATTGCCAGCAGCGCCACCAGCCAGGCCGCCAGCACCAAGGCGCCGACCAGGACGAAACGGCCATTCCATTGACGCGCCACCACGGACATTTCCACGCCGCCCATGCGCGCGATGGTCAGCACGGCGGCACCCACCGGGGTCGAGCACGCCGACAATGCCCAGGCGCCCATCAGGCCGCTGGCCATGACCAAGGGCGGCAGGCCCAATTGGGACAGGTTAGTGAGGGCGCCGCCCAGCAGGGTGACGCTGACGATTTGCGACAGGCCCAACTGCGCGAACAGCATCACCGACCACGACAGCAACACCACCAGCACGGCGGGCGGCAGATGGGCCATGGCGATCAGGCGGGCGGTCTCTTCCGGCGGCACGAAGGCGCTCAAGACCGTGCCCAGGAACATGGCGCCGCCCAGCATGGCGACCTCGTCGCGGAAGCCGGGCATGGAGACGGTCAGCTGGCCGGCCAAATGCTTGAGCGCCGGGATGGCCCGGCGATGCTGTGCCCACAGCCAGATCAGCGCCGACGGTGGCACCACCACCATGGCGCCTACTACCATGCGCACCGACAGCAGCTCGGCGGCCAGCACCGAGGCCGCCACCACCGTGCCCACCAGGGCCGATAAGGCCAGCAGCGGGCGCCAATCGGTGGGCTGCTCACTGCGGGCAATGCGGGGGAAGGCGGCGCGGTCCATGGCCCAGCCCAAGGCCTGCATGATCACAGCCAGACCCACCTGCAATCCCAGCAGCGGCCACCATGCCAGCCCGTGCACGGCTGTCTGGACCACGGCGAAGGACACCGATAGCGGCGACCAGATGGTGATGGTGGCGAAGCCGCGAAGGATGGCGTTGAACATGCGCTGGGACCGGATGGCGACGATGCGGGCATCGCCACCCGCCGCTTCAGCGGTGTTGCCGCGCACCACCATGGTGCCCAGCAAGGACAGCACGCCGAAATTGAGCACCAGTCCGATCAGGTGGCTGCCCAACGACAGCACGGCATAGCGGCGTCCCGGCGGCTGGTGCACCATCAATTTGCCGCAGCGCTGGATCAGGGGCGAGGTTCCCGCCGCCTCGCGCAAGAAACCCAAGGAAGCGAACAGACCGATGATGGCCGCGGCCAGGGTGCCCGCAGTCACCAGCAGGGTAGCGGGCGCGGGGTGGAAGGCCAGTGCGGCCACGGCGGACAGCAATGCCGCCAGCAGGACGCGGCGCGGGCCGCTGCGGGTGGACCAGCCTTCCAGCAGCAGATACAGGATCAACGCCAAGGCGGCTAAATCGCCGGCCCAGTGCCACTCCCACACCGCGCGGCCGATGGAACCGAGGATGACCGCGAGTAACGCCAGGGTGGCGGCTTTTTCTCTCATGGGTCAGCTGGAGGCATGGGTCAGCTAGCGGCGAAGCGCGCCTTGGGGGCGGGCAGCACCTTGGCAGGCTTGGGGATGTCCTTCATCAGGGCCGAGCCGTTGACCATGGCAAAGCCGCCCTGGACGGCGCCCATCAGCACCTTGCGCCGCCGCACGCCCCACAGATAGGCGCCCATGCGCGCCTTGCCGGCAGTGGCGAGGAAGGTCTTGAGGGCGTCCAGCAGGCTGTCGTCGTCGGTGCGTTCGGTCAGCGCCAACCCGGACAAATCCAGACCGATCATGGCGGCGCCGCAATCGGCGGCCATGGCGGCCTGGGGCAAGGACAGGCGGCAACGCAGGGCCACGTCGCGGCACAGCGTCTTGGCGCCCTGGATGACGGTGCCCAGGATTATGGGCTTTACATCGGCGGGCACGCCGAACAATTCGATGATGACCCGGCTGCTTCGTGATTGCGGGGTCAGATCGGCGAAGGGGGCCAGGAACTCCATGCGGTTTTCGGCGGTCAGCGTCGCCCAATGCATGGGAATGACGATGGTGGAGCCGTTGCCGGTGGCTTCTGACGCCCGGAAGTCGCGGATGGCGTTGGCGATGCAAAAGCGGTCTATGGAATTGGTGCCGGCTTCGTCGTTGCGGGCATAGGCCTTGAAGCCCTCCAACGCCGTGGCGCCCTCGGTGTCGAAGCGCTGAATGCGGGCCTTATAGGCGCCGATGGCCTCACCCGCCGCCACCCAGGTCGGGCGCCACAGCAGGGCAAGACGGGCATCGGCGGGCAGGGGCTCCGGCCCCAATTCCTCGGCGTGGAACTCGGGCGGCAGGGGCTTTTCGCCCGCGTCCAGGATCACCCATGTCGGGTCCTTGACCGGCGCTTTCTCCACGCTGTCCAGCGGCTTCCATAGCGGGTCCCGGGGCGGCGGCTTGGGGGCTGCTTCGGGGGGCAATGCGATGGGCGGACGTTTGTCGGCCTTGGGCCGGGGCGGCGGGGCGGCGGGCTGTAAATGGCGGCGGGGCGCGTTATCGTCCGCCGCCGCGGCGGCTGACCGCATCCATGCCCGTGGGGCCGGTGCCTCGCCCTTGGTCTGGCTGGCGATCATGGAGCGGATTTCGCCGACCGCCTTGTCCACGGCACCAAGATTGAGCGAGCCGTCCTCATTGAGGCCATCTTCAAGCGAGATTTCCGCAGCCAGGGCCAGCGGGCGTTCGTCGCCGATGAACTGATCGCCCACCAGCCGGGTGCCCAGTTCCTGCGCGATGATCAGGGCGCGGCGCCGGGCTTCGTCATTGTCCACGGTGCGGAACAGCAATACGAAGAAGTCGGTGCCCTGGCGCCCAAATATATTGCCGGCGCCCATATGCAGGTTGATGACGCCTTCGGCGATCATCATCACCTTGTCGGCGACGCGGGACCATTTGTCGCCCACGGCCTCGCGGAATTCCACCAGCGAGATGACGTGCAGCTTGACCTGAAAGGCGCCGTCATCCTGGCTCAGCATCTGCTTGGTGGCCATCTGGAAGGCGTCGTCGGTTAGCTGGGCGGGCGTGGGCGCGGCTCCGCTCAGCGCCATTTCCATCAGGCGCTTGATCTCGTCTTCCGTGTCCAGCTCTTTGCCACGGCCCACCACCCGGCGCGCGGCATTGGCGATGGGGGCGGCAAGGCGCGACAACAGGCCGCTTCTCTGGCCTTTCTCGCTCATGTCAGTTCCTTTCAGGAACCGAGTTCGGTCCGGTATTGGTTCGCCAACTCGACATATTTTTCGGCAGAGCGCGGGAAGAAGGCGATTTCCTCGGGCTTCAGCTGGCGCAGGGGCTTGGCCGGATTGCCCGCCCACAACTCGCCCGCCTTGATCCGCTTGCCCGGAGTCACCACTGCCCCGGCGGCGACCATGGCACCGGATTCCACCACGACGCCGTCCAAGATGGTGGCGCCCATGCCGATGAAGCACGCGTCCTCCAGGGTGCAGGCATGCAGCACTGCGCCGTGGCCGATGGTGATGTCCGAGCCGATATAGGTGCCCAGCTTGCCGCCGGTAACGTGGATGACGGTGCCGTCCTGAATATTGGTGCGTTCACCGATGCGGATTTCGTGCACGTCGCCGCGAATGACGCAGCCGAACCACACATTGGTGCCCTTGCCGATGACCACATCGCCGATCACCGTGGCGTTGGGGGCGATGAAGCATTCGGC
>JACMLB010000018.1 GCA_014379805.1 Rhodospirillales bacterium
ATGAGTGAGATCGCCACGGGCGTCACCACCTCGCTACTGACCCGCGCCGCCGACGTGGCCCTGAAGGAACGCCGCCGGCTGGTGCTGATGGTGCGCGAAACCCCGCTGCACACCGGCCATCTGCGCACCATGCTGAATTTGTCGGAAATGGGCGCCGTGGTCGCCCCGCCGGTCCCCGCCTTCTATGCCCGCCCCGACAACCTGGACTCCATGATCGACCACACGGTGGGCCGCATGTTGGATCTGTTCGGACTGGATACCGGGCTGGTGAAGCGCTGGGGGGAGTAGAGCGGGCTGTTGGCAAACGTGCCAACCGGCCAATTTCACGGCATTTGAACACGGAAATCACGGATGCCACTGACGCGGCCACGGAAGACACGGAAAGAGAAGAAAGAAAATTTCTTATCCGTGCATTCCGTGGGCGGCAACGCCGCCTTCCGTGATTTCCGTGTTCTCAAGCCGAGAAGTTCGCCGGTTCCCAAGCTGAAACAGGGCGCTCAGCCCCGCCTCACCTCAGGCTTTCGACTCGCCGATATAGATGCCCAGCCCCCGAGCGGTGTGGGCCAGGGTGCCGTAGGGATCGACGCCGCGGGTGATGCCGGCGATTTCCGCCAGCGGCACGTCGACCACTTGGCCGTGCTGCCACGCCACCATGCGGTCCACCTTACCCTGGGCGATCAGATCCACCGCGTGGACGCCGAAGGCCGAGGCGATCAGGCGGTCACGCATGCCCGGAGTGCCGCCGCGCTGCACATGGCCCAGCACGGTGACACGGGTCTCGGCCTCGATCAGACCGCCCAGCTTGTCGGCCAAATACTGGCCGATGCCGCCGTAACGGGCCTCGCCGCCGGTCTGCAGCTGGGTCAGCGACTTGCCGCTCTCGGTCTTGCAGCCCTCGGCCACGACCACCAAAGCGTGGTTGCGGCCTTCAGAGCGCACGTCGTCGATCTTGGCGACGATGCCTTCCAAGCTGTAGGGAATTTCCGGGATCAGGATGACGTCGGCACCGCCGCCGATGCCCGAAGACAAGGCGATATGGCCCACGTCGCGGCCCATGACTTCCAGGATCATCACGCGGTGATGACTGGCCGCCGTGGGGGCAAGGCGGTCGATGGCTTCGGTCGCCACCGACAAAGCGGTGACGTAGCCGATGGCGTAATCGGTGTGCGCCACGTCGTTGTCGATGGTCTTGGGAATGCCGACCATGGGCACGTTGCCCAGCTTGCACAGCTTGTTCAGGATGCGCATGGAGCCGTCGCCGCCGATGACGATCAGCGCATCCAGGCCCAATTCTTGATAGCCCTCGACGAATTCGGACGAGCGGTCCTTCTTGGTGCCGTCGGGCATGGGATAGGCGAAGGGGTCGCCCTTGTTGATGGTGCCCAGAATGGTGCCGCCCAGACGCAGCATCTCACCGGAAACCACCGACAGGTCGAACTCGACATAATCCAACGGGCGGTTCATCAAACCCATACTGCCGTCGCGGATGCCGAAGACGCGCCAGCCATAGCCACGAATGGCGCGATGGACCACCGCGCGCAAGGCGGCATTCAAGCCTGCACAGTCGCCACCACTGGTGAGAATGCCGATACGTTTTTCTGCCATGAGTCCTCCTGCGGGCCGTACGACCTTACCCATACCGTTTCACGACGAGTTCTGCTACTGTCAAGGCCGCACACAGCCGCAAGTGTCCTACTTCCGTCATGATTGATGAGAACATTCAAGAGATCCGCCGCCAATTGGCGGATCTCAGCACAGAACACCGGGATTTGGACGACGTCATCGCCCGCATGGCCGCTGACCCGTTCATGGATCAACTGCGTCTGCAGCGTTTGAAAAAACGCAAGCTGATGCTGAAGGACCAAATGGCCCGGCTGGAAAACCAGCTGATCCCGGACATCATCGCCTAAGCCCCTCGGCTGTCCGGGTTGGGCGCCTTGAGGGCTGCCTTAAGCGCATACCCCACATTTTATCGTCTTATCGTCATGCGCGGTTGACCCGCGGGTTTCCGGTCAAGTTTGGCCGAGAGGCATTGGAGAGCACTGCCAGCCTGCCCTCTATGGCTTTCGGTTCGCCATGAAACACGGAGATCACGGAGGCGGCTTTGCCGCCACG
>JACMLB010000119.1 GCA_014379805.1 Rhodospirillales bacterium
CGAGTGCGTCGCGCTGGCCCTTTTCCGCCAAGCTGGGGCTTTCCCGGGCGCCGAACCGTGCCCAGGCCCAGGCGGCGCCCGGCGTGTCGGCCATGGCGGCGCGGGCGGTGAATCCCAGGCGCTGCAGCCGAGCCGTCAGATGGGACAGCAAGCCACCCTCGCCGCCGAACAGATGGGCGCAGCCGCTGACGTCTAGCCAGAGGCCGCCACCGTCCGCGCCCTCGCTCCAACCATCAGCGGCGGCCCATGGGGTGTAATGGCTGCACCAATCGGCCAAACGATCCAGCAAAGCGCGGTCAGCCGCCGGATCAGCCGGGGCCAGTTCCAGCCCCGGCGCCACCGCCAAGGCGTCGGCCACGCTCATGCCGGGCTTGATGCCGGCACGGCGGGCGGCGCGGTCCACCGCCTGGATGCGGCGCACATTGCCGCTGGACGCGGTTGCGAACGGACGATCATCCCGCCGCCCGCCAGCTATCCTGTTCAATCGCTCGGTCGCCAGCAGCGGCAGCCAGACGGAGACCACGCGTTTCATCATCCCATTCCACATCCCAGGCGGCGACAATGCCGTGGTCGCCGACGCTGCGTCCCCGACAGCGCAGCAATTCCAACCGCCAGCTCCACGTCCCGACCCCTTCGCCCGGCGGCGCCTGACTGGGGATGCTTTGCGCCCGCCAGCGCGTCACCGCCGGCCCGATGGCCTCGCCATGGTTCAGCACCACGGCGGTTACGCCGGAATTGCGAGCGGCCAGTTGCAGACGACGGGCGGCGGTCAGATCCAACTTCCACAATTCGGCCAAAACGCCGCCCAAGGCACGGCAACGCAGCCCCTCTTCCACCGCCCACAACACTTCCGCCGCCCGGAACGAACGCACCGTCACCAGCCGCTCCGGGGTCAGCCCCAAGGCGGCCAAGCCGGGCGCATAAGGTTCGTCCCCCGCCGCCACCCACAGCACCGGCTTGCCCGCCCCCGCCGCCAGCCGCCCCAGCAGAAAGGCGCCGAAGCCAAGGGCGGCACCGTCTTGGATGCCGTCGGCATGGGAATACGGTGCCACCTCATGCAGGCAGCCCAGGGGCAAACCGTTCCACGGCAGAGTCGCGTCGATCTCGGCGATACCAAGCGGCTCTGCTCCCGCAGCCATCTCGTGTCCCACCCCTTCCAGGGCGGCGATGCGAGAGCGCAACTGGCCGATATCGAGGGCTGTCGGCATGGGCTGACTCCATTATTGTTCCCCCAACGTTCCATGAACATGGGTAGCAGAGTCAAGGATGCAATGGAGCGAGGGGACAACCGTCATTTTCGTCACTGCCATGGGCGAGGTCGATTAAACCATACAAATTTTCTAAAAATGCCTTTGTTGCGCACAATTCATGAGTGCGTTAACGTGCAACGAAAAGCTGCTTCACGCTTACATCACCGCCCAGAAATGGCGGAATAAACCTACCCAGAATGGGAGAGGGAACATGGTGAATCGCGGGTTCGAGGCTGCAGCCTCGGCAAACAATGCTGTTTTATCAACGCGGCCCATGCGGTTTGACCTTTTGGAACCGCGTATGATGTTCGATGGCGCCATGGCGGCCGATCTGGCCGCCGCCGCGCCGCCGCCCGAACCGGCCGCCGACAATGGCGGTGATGTCGCAATCACGCCGACCGACGCGCTTCCCTCTGCCCTTCCGTCAGAATCGGCCACTCATGTGGTGGTGATTATCGACGCCAATGTGGCCGACCCCGATGCCATCGCCAACAGCGCACCGGCCAACGCCGAGATCATTCGACTGACCGAAGGCGACGGGCTGACGCAGATTGCCGCCGCTCTGGACGGCCGCAGCAACATCAATTCCATCCATATCTTCTCCCATGGCGACGCCGGGACGATCCAGTTGGGCTCCACCCTACTGACCTCGGAAACCATTACCGGACGGCTGAGCGAACTTCAGACCATCGGCGAGTCGCTGTCGTCCGAAGGCGACATCCTGATCTATGGCTGCGACGTGGCGGACGGCGCGGGCGAAGACTTGCTGGCGCAGATCGCTGCAGCCACCGGCGCCGACGTGGCCGCCTCGACCGATCCCACCGGCGCCAACGTTCTAGGCGGCTGGAATACCCAGACCGATTCCGACGTGACCCGCCTGAGCGATGGCGGCTTCGTCATCTCGTGGTGGTCCCTTAATCAGGACGGCAGCAACTATGGTCTTTACGGCCAGCGTTACAACGCCGATGGCAGCACCGCCGGCGGCGAGTTCCTCATCAATACCTCGACCACCAACTCCCAGAACAAGGGCGCCCTTGCCGGCCTGACCGGAGGCGGCTTCGTCGCCACCTGGCAGTCGCAGCACAGCGGCACCTGGCAGACCATGGGTCAAGTGTTCGCGGCGGATGGAACCAAGACGGGCAGCGAATTCACCGTCGGCGTTTCGGGCGGCCAGGGGACGGAACCGTCAGTAACGTCTTTGTCGGATGGCGGCTTCCTGGTGTCGTATGAAGGCAAAAGCGCCACCTCCTCGGAGGCCTATGCGCGCCGCTATTCGGCCGATTGCACGGCGCTCGCGGCGGGCTACCAAATCAACAGCACGACCGCGGAAAACCAGATGTGGTTGGTGCAGACGCAATTATCCAACGGCCACATTGCCGCTGTGTGGCAATCCAACAACGTGGACGGTGTGGGCGACCATTACGGCCGCATCTTCGACATTAACGGCAATGCGCTGACCGGCGAATTCCTGGTCAACACCTTCACCGCCAACAGCCAGACCTATCCCCAGATCGCCGCGCTTTCCAATGGCGGCTTCGTCGCGACCTGGGCCTCGTGGTATCAGAACGGCGACGTCCACTCCGATATCTACGGCCAATTATTCGATGCCAATGGTGGCAAGGTCGGCGGCGAGTTCCTGGTCAATACCGTGACCGAGAGCCAGCAGGACATGCCCGAGGTGACCGCATTGCCGACTGGCGGATTCGTCGTCACATGGCAGTCGAACCCGCCGGGCCAGCTCTTTGTCTCGGGGCAGGTCTACGACAATAACGGCACTAGGCTCCGGACCCATAAATTGGATTCCCAGCGAAGCCGGTTTGTGATTCAAGGTTCCCGAAGGGAGCCTATTGATGGATCGAAGCTATTTCTGGCTGAGCGCTGAGCAATTTGCGCGGCTTGAGGCCCATCTTCCGAC
>JACMLB010000120.1 GCA_014379805.1 Rhodospirillales bacterium
GCCGCCAAACTCAAGGCAATGGGGCCAGGATCTCCGCCCGTTCCGGGCTCCAATCCTGGCCCCATTGCCCAAACCGCGCCCGATGGCGTAACTTCGGCCAAGGCTCTACTTTCAGCCGGATGAGAGTTCCAGAGCAGGTCAACGCCCGAAAGAGGCGTCACGCCAGCTTGACCAAACCTCAGCCCTCAAATCAGGTTTACCAGCTTACGCTGCGCGTCGGTGTCGCAGTCGATGTAGCGGGCGGTCATCGCCAAAGAGCGGTGACCGGCAAGCTGCTGAACGTCCCGTAGCGAGCCACCGGCCTGCCCAACCTTACGGGCGGCGGAAGTGACAAACGTGCGGCGACCGCTATGACTGCTGCAACCGACAAATCCCAAACGCTCGTACATACGCCCGAACCACGCGGCCACGGTATTCGCGGACATGCCGATACCGCGCTCGCTGAAAATTACAGGCGCATCAATGTGGCGGATGCCACGGGCGTGCAGTTCGACCAGCGCGCCGCGCAACTCGCGGCTCATCGGGATCGACCGACCGGATGCTCGCTTGGTGGCGCGATCTTCGAGTGCGATCACCTGCCCGACTTCGCCAGCCGAGTCGGTCACCATCGCCCAGGTGATTGAGGCAATCTCCTTTGCCCGCATCCCGGCCTTGACGCTCAGCAGGAACATCACCCGATCTCGTACAGCATGCCGCGAGGTCGAAAGATGCGTCAGCACCGTGGTGACTTGGGCCGGGGTCAGGGTCTTCGCTTGTTTGCCTGCCATGGGGGACACTCATCATGCACGATACGTGTGCAGCCCTATGGAATTGTTCCTCGGAGGAACTTATCGGTTACCGCACGGTCATGTCCACCCACATTATCGGCGCTGAAGTCACTCCATGAGATGGCCGACGTGATGATCTCGTGATTGTGGGGCAAGTGTTTGGCGAACACGAGATCGGGTGCCGGAATCTCATTAATGATCACATGCCAGTCGTCTGGCTGGTGGAAATATGGAAGCCGCAAGAGCGCCTGTTGGGTCATGAACACCACCTGACCGCCGTCACCGGCCGGATGTTGACGGTGCGGGATCGCGAAAAAATGTCTCCCTAAACTCAACTTCGATAACATGTGAAGAAAGGACGCGAAGCCGAAGCCCCGCGTCCTTTGCTGCAAACCGAACCCTAATAAGGGATGTCTTCGTCGGCAAAATCGACCGGGGCGGCCTGATCCACGGCGGGTGAGCCGTCAGGCGCTTCGTCCTCGCCTTTACGCTTGCGCGCGATGATACGGCGGGAACGGGCGACCAAGGTCACCCCCTGGCGATAGTCATCGGTTCCGTCGATCTTGGTGCTCCAAGAATCGATCTCGCCTTTGAACCGTACCAGATCGCCAATCTCGAGCCCGTTGGCCAGATCGTCGAAGCCGTCATAGATGGTCAGCGTGTGGAAGAAGGTCTTCTCCTTCCACTGGCGCTTTTCCTTCCAGCTCCGCGTCGTGGCCAAGGTCACGAGAAAGGCGGTGGCGGCCTTCCGATCGGTCAGATCGGTCACCCGGATGATTCGGCCTGTCATGTCGAAGTCGGCCCACATGGCGCTGTTCCTTTATGTAGGAAGCGCCCCCTCTGCCATGACGGCTGAAATTGCCGGCCTGGCGGGCATAGAGCACGTCGAGCCGGCCAGGGCATCGGTGGCGCCATTGGCGTGGATGGTGCTCATGGTGCCGGCGTGACCGGTGTTGACGGCGTCGATGAAGGCGGCGGCCGCCTCGGCGCTGCGGATCTCGCCGACGATGATGCGGTCGGGGCGCTGGCGCAGAGCGTTCTCGATCAGCAGCCCCATGGTGACCACGTCATACCGTCGCCCTGGCGGCGCTTCGGCGCCTCGAAGGACAGGCGATGGGGATGATCGGGCAGCAGATTTTCGGCGGTGTCTTCGATGGTGATGGTGCGCTCGTCCTCGGGCACGAAGCGGCAGAAACAGCGCAGCAGGGTGGTCTTGCCGCTACCGGTACCGCCCGACACCAGCACGTTGAGCCGGGCCGTCACGGCCACGCGAAATATCTCGAGCATATCGGCGGTCACCGCCCCAAGGCGGAGCAAATCGTCGAGATCGAACACCCGCTTGGGAAAGGGCCGGATCGAGACACAGGGACCGAACACGGCGATAGGCCGCAGCGTGGCATTGAGCCGGGTACCGTCCTCCAGTCGCGCATCGAGCAAGGGCCGGCGCTGCTCGTCAACCTCCTGACCCAAGGCATTGGCCACCTGCCGGATGAAGGTCACCAACTCGGTTTCGCTCGACCAGCGCGCATCGGTCGGGATCAGCCCCGGCCTTTTCGATCCAGACGTCATTCCAGGCATTGACGCAGATCTCGGTGATGTCCGGGTCGTCAAGGAAGGCCCGGATCGGCATCCCGTAATGGGCCAGCAGTTCCGCCGCTTCCTTCTGCGCCATCCGTCGCTCCGCCGCCTTCGGTGCGGGTCCGCCATTCCCGGGCAAACGGCGTCTTGCCGGCGAGCAGGCGGTCACGCACCAAATCCCATTCGACCGTATGGTAGGCGTGGAAGCGCTCGAACGGCTGCACCGCTTTGGGGAGGGCGGCGCACTCTTTATCGCCGTGAACCCGTCCCCATTCGGCGAGGGTGAACCGGCGCAGGGCGCTCATTTGATTGCGCACGCCGCGAAACCCCGGCAGGTGGTGCACGGCAACCATGAGCGCCCTGAGGTCGCGATCATCACGGCGATGACGGATGGCTTCGCGGATACGGGCGGCGAACTCGTCATAAGGCTCCTGGGCGATCCGCCAGGTTCAGCGCGGCTGGCCGCCGGGAGCCGGCCGACGCACCGCCTCGAACTGAGTCTGGAACACCAGACGCTGGCGCCGCTCGCGGGCATCGCGCAGCCGCTCGTGGTCGCGCGCCGCATGGGTGCCATCGGTCAGCAGCAGCATCGAATACCGGCTTGTCGTGGACGGGATGCAGGAACAGCCGCGCATTGGCCTGCCCGGTCTTGCGCCGCCGCGCCACCGTCCACCACGGCAGGCCGATCTCATAGCGCTCAGTGAATTTGTCGATCAGGACACCGGCACGCTCAGCGGCCACCTGTCCCGAGACATGCCAATGCGCGCCACGGGCGATGGCGGTGAGCATGGCCTGCATGGCCCCGGTCTTGCGCAGATGAACCCGCATGAGTTGACAACATAATTGAAGCGAAAGCAGGAAAAAGCTGGAAGGAAGTAAGAATCATAAAATGAGGTTCCAACGCGAAAGGGGATAAGCCATCTGCGAAATGGATTTGCAGGCAGACCCGACGGCAGAGTTTCCGGGCAGGCTCATTTCCGTGCCTGGGTGGAGCGTGCTGGGGGCGGAGCAAGCCGCCTTCGAGCTGGCATCCCTCCCCCGCGTGCTGATCCCCCGAGCCCGACGGCGTCACCAAGCCCAAGGAAAGGATGACCTGGCGGAACCCGACACAACAGCACAGCAGCGTGGTCGGGGGAGCGCGACGGCGAATGTGCATTTCTCCTCTCGGGCTCGCCCGGGTTTCCCCGGGCGCGGTGACGCCCACGTGTGCGGCAGAGGTTCGACCATTGCTGGCCGCCCCTCGGACGGACTGGTTACCGTCTCTCCCTCCTGGCAGGGTTTGCCTGTGTCGCCACAGGTCCCGTGTCCGTGTCGCCCAAACTCGATGTGACCGTATATCGGGCTATCGCCCGAGCCCATCTGGGGTGAACCCCAGACCCCCTTTGATTCTATTGGATAAACAAAAGGGAGGTTTGGAGGCATCGCCTCCAAGCAGGGGCCGGGGCGGCAGCCCCGCAAGGGTCATAACGCTCCTCCATGAAGTGGTGGGGGAAAGCCGTCTCGCGCCCTTCCCTCCCGGCCTAGGGCCGCCCCGTACAAGGGGACATCGCGCACGCAGAAAGGAGATCGCCGCGAGCTTGGAGGATGTGCCCAACCCCTTCCCGACTGCCTTCACCAGCTTGCCCCCCTTCGGGGCCACGCCTGGGCCTGACCAGCCCAGGCAGGTTCGGGGCCACCAACCCCGGACCAGCACCAGCCGTAGCCGGATGCCCTTAATCGGGCTCGTCCGGCTGCAACGGGCGCTCAGGGCTGCAATGCCCTGTTCGACCCAACCAGGAGGCGCGCCGCCTCCAGCACCAGCGCGGCAGCCATCTGTGCCTGTTCATCGACGAGCTGAAATTCCTCGCCTCGGACACCATCGTCAAGGCCCTGGCCACCATCGCCGGCTTCGATGCCGAGATCATCACCGCTTACCAGAATTTCGGCGATCTGCTCAATCCCGACGATTCCCGCCTGGACGGCCGCGCCGTGCTGCAGGCGGTGCAGGTCAATTCCCAGATCAAGCTGATCTTCGGCGGCACCGATCCCGACACCGCCGAATACGTCGCCGAGGCCTCGGGCACCCGCATGAAGAAGATCACCCGCTTCGAGCGCACCGAGATCAACCGCTCCGGCGGCGAAAGCTGGGCCCGCCAACGCATGCTGGCCGACCAGGAAGAAGCGCTGATCCCCATCAACACCGTGCTGGCCTTGCCACGGCGGGTTGCCGTGCTGCTGCGGCCCAAGCACCTCGCCCAGGTGGTCTGCGTCAGCCCGGTGCCGGGTTCCCGACGAGGCCAAGGCTGGTATCGGTCCGACACAAACCTTGGCCCAACCCGACGCCGGTTCCAGCCCGGAACGGTAACAAAGCGGTACTGGAAAAGGGGCGATGAACCGGGTGTGCTCCGCGTCAAGGCGCGCGCCAGGGCGCGCCCGCTGCGCGGCTCACGGCCTTGACCCGTCCGCGCTTCCCGGTTCGTGTGGCTCGGCATCGGTCGGCGCCCTGCGCCGACCGTCGGCATGGTATCGACCAAGGCCGGGCACGGCATCATCTTCGTATGCCTTTGATACCGACCTCATACGGGATCGGTTCTATTCCGGAGGCCAGGCCTGCGTGCCATGAAGCAGGCGGAGAATGAACACCGCGTCATCCTCGATGGTGTAGACGGCAAGCCACGGCAGGCCGGGCAACGGCAATTCCCGGGTGCCTTCCACCCGTCCGGAGCGGCCGCGATGGGGGTGATCGGACAGGCCGGCGACACGGACAAGCACTTCGCTGCCGATGCGCTCGGCCAGACGGGGATCTTCGCGGGCGATGTAATCACATTGGGCAAGCAGGTCGTCCTCGGCCCGCCTTGTCCACCGCACCTTCATTCGCTGGCGCCACCGAAGCGAGCCTTGAAGCGGGCGGCGACCTCATCATGGGAAACGGTGCGGCCCTCACGCAGATCGGCTCGGCCTTCCTCGACCTGTTCGGCAAAGGCCAGTTCAGCGTCGAGGTAGGATTTCAACGCCCGGCCTACCACCCATGACTTGCTGCGTCCCTGCATGGCCGACAGCCGGCCCAGCCGCTCGGAAAGCTCGCCGTCGATACGGGCGGTGATGGTGACATCCTTGTGCATGGCCAGCCTCGGATTCGCAGTGAATAAATTCGAATACAATGTAGGCGCCGACCCGCCGCCAATCAACGGCGAAGGCAGCCTTACCCTGCATCGATCTAATCCGTGCTCACACCAATCCTTCCCGCTTCAGCTTTTCCTCCGCCGCCTGCAGCAGCCAAGCGCGGCGGCTGGTCTTGGTCGGCGCGCGGTGACGGTCGATCAGCACGGCCAAGCCCGGCGGAATGGTCATGGTGAAGGCGATGTCACGGGATTCGGCGGGCGGAGGCTTCTTTCCCTCCCGGCCCTGCCTGTCGGCCAGGGTGTCGCTGCCGCCGGAGATCACCTGCTGGATTGCCGCTTCATCAGCCGGGTTGAGTGGCTTGGCGGGCGGGCGCAGTGCCATTCTCGTATCCCTCCGATACCAGCTTTATACCGGATCGGCCCCATACAGGGCCTGATACAGGCCGGCAATCTCGGCCACCGCTTTGGGGTTGGGCCGCTTCAGTTCGGCCACGCCTAGGCCGGCGGTAAAGGCGTTGGGAAACGCCTTGCGGTCCCCCACTCGCGCATTGAGCAGTTCGATGCCCTCGGCTTGCCCGAGAAGCTCTGCCGCCGCCACATTGTCGCCACCGACCCGATCGGCGCGATTGAGGAAGGCCAAGGCGCGCAAGCCGTGATTGACCCCACGCACTTCCTTGACCATGACGGTCACCTTCTCGGCGGTCCAGATGTCCGGCCCGCGCGGCGGAAAGGGCAGCAGCAAGACATCGGCCACTGTCAGCGCTGCCCGCTGGGTAGTGGTATCGCGGCCACCAACGTCAATGATGATGTCGTCGTACTTGGAGGCCATCCGCTGGAGTTCGTCTCGGGTTCCCCGGCCGGTCAGTTGGATGGCGGTGATGCGGTTGCGTGCGCCTAGGCTCCGGACCCATAAATTGGATTCCCAGCGAAGCCGGTTTGTGATTCAAGGTTCCCGAAGGGAGCCTATTGATGGATCGAAGCTATTTCTGGCTGAGCGCTGAGCAATTTGCGCGGCTTGAGGCCCATCTTCCGA
>JACMLB010000121.1 GCA_014379805.1 Rhodospirillales bacterium
AGCACGAGCCGCAGGTCAATCCCAGGCTGCTCGAACTCGACAATGCCGTCCTGCTGCCGCACCTGGGCTCGGCGACGCTCGAGGGCCGCATCGAGATGGGCGAGAAAGTCCTGATCAACATCAAGACCTTCGCCGACGGCCACAACCCGCCGGACCGCGTGCTCGCCAGCATGCTGTAACGGTGGTCCGCGCGGTTCTCGACCTTGCGGCAACCGATCCAGTTGCCGCCTTCGCCGTAATCGCCGAAGACCCCCTGGCTGTGCTGCTGGACAGCGCCGCCAGGGGCGATCCCCGCGCCCGCTTTTCCTACATCGCCGCCGATCCGGTGGACGCCCTGGTGGTGCGCCATGACGGCGACCCATTCCCGGCCCTTGCCCGCCTGCTGAAGCGCCGCCGCCGCGCGGCAATGCCCGGTCTGCCGCCCTTCCAGGGTGGAGTGGCCGGCTGGCTGTCCTATGACCTTGGCCGCCATCTGGAACGCGTGCCCGCCCCCGCGCACGCCGCACCTGTGTTCCCCCAAATGGTGCTGGGCGTGTTCAACGCCGTCGCCGCTTTCGACCATATTGCCAACAAGGCCTGGGTCATCGGCGAACCCAGCGCCGCCCGCCGGCTGCACCGCCGCTTGAGCGAGGCCGCATTACCACCGCTGGACTGGACCACCGGCACCCAATGGTCCGCCGATCTGGACCGCAGGGCTTATGAAGCCCGCATCGCCCGTGTGGTGGAATACATCCGCGCCGGCGATGTCTTCCAGGCCAATCTGGCCCAGCGCTTCACCGCCCCGCTTGGGGAAATATCGCCCTTCACCGTGTATCGCCGCATGCGGGCGCGGGCGCCGGGGCCGTTCTCCGCCTTCATCACCGGCGGCCATTGCCATGTGGCGGCGGTGTCGCCCGAACGGTTCCTGACCCTGGACACCGCCGGCCAAGTGGAAACCCGCCCCATCAAGGGCACGCGGCGCCGTGGCAGCACCCCTGCCGAAGACGCCGCCCTGGCCGCCGAGCTGGCCGCCAGCGCCAAGGACCGTGCCGAGAACCTGATGATCCTGGACCTCATGCGCAACGATTTGTCACGGGTGTGCCGCATGGGCAGTGTTCGGGCGCCGCAGCGCATGGCGGTAGAGACCTTCCCCGCCATCCATCATCTGGTTTCGGCGGTCACCGGCGAGCTGCGGCCCGGACTCAATGCCGTGGATTTGCTGCGCGCCTGCTTCCCGCCCGGCTCCATCACCGGCGCACCCAAGATCCGCGCCATGGAGATCATCGCCGAGTTGGAGACCGCACCACGCGGCCCCTATTGCGGCGCCTATGGCTGGTTTGGCGATGACGGCGCCATGGATTTGGCCGTCGCCATCCGCATCGCCGCCATGACCGATGACATGGCGGTGGTGCATGCCGGTGGCGGCATCACCTCGGATTCCGTGCCCACGGACGAATATGACGAGACCATGGTCAAGGCCGGCCCCATCCTGGCCGCACTGACGGGAGGAGCACCCTAATGCTGTACCTCAACGGCCAATTGATGCCCGCAGACATGGCGGCGGTGACGGTGACCGACCGCGGCTTCACCCTGGGCGACGGATTGTTCGAAACCATCAAGGCCAAGGCGGGCCGCCCGTTGCGCCTGGATGCCCATATGGAGCGCCTGCAGGCGGGCGCCGCCATCCTGCGGCTGGAGCTGCCGCTGGACCAAGACGGCGTGGCGGCGGCCATTGCACAGGTGCTGGAGGCCAACGGCCTTACCGATGCCGCCCTACGCCTGACCGTCAGCCGGGGACCGGGCGTGCGCGGCCTGCTGCCGCCCAAGCCGGCCCACCCCACCGTACTGCTGACCGCCGGGCCGCTGCCGCCAGCCATGGGTCCGGCGCGGCTGGTGGTGGCGCATAGTACAAGGCGTAACGAGCACTCGGCCCTGTCGCGCTGCAAGGCGCTGAGTTATCTGGACAACATCTTGGCCCGCATGGAAGCCGAGGACCGGGACGGCGACGATGCCCTGTTGCTCAACACCGGCGGGCTTGTGGCGGAAACCACCATCGCCAATCTGTTCATGGTCACTGCGGACGGCACCATGGTTACCCCACCGGTGGAGTCAGGCGCCCTGCCCGGCGTGCGCCGCGCCGAGTTGCTGCGGCAATTGCCGGTTATCGAGCGTCCCGTGGTCCTGGACGAGGTGTTGAGTGCACAGGAAGTCTTCCTGACCAACGCGCTGTCCATCCGCGCGGTGGCCAGTGTGGACGGCCATCCCATCAGCGACGGCCAGCCGGGGCCATTGACCCGGCGGCTGCTGGATGGCATGGACAGTGATTAACAACTGGATTGAATGATGAGCAAAGCTTTCACCAAGGAAAGCGACGATGAGGACGACGATCTGCCCGAGGGCGCGGCGCCCATCCCCAAGGGCTCGCCCAATTACGTCACCCCCGCCGGCATGCAGGCGTTACAGGACGAATTGCGCCAGCTGACCCGCGTCGAGCGCCCCAAGGTGGTCGAGGTGGTCCATTGGGCCGCCGGCAATGGCGACCGGTCCGAGAATGGCGATTACCTTTACGGCAAGAAGCGCCTGCGCGAGATCGACCGCCGCATCCGCTTCCTGACCAAGCGGGTGGAAGCGTCCCGCGTGGTCAATCCCGCAGACCAGACCAACCGCGATCAGGTGTTCTTCGGCGCCACCGTCACCTATGCCAATTCCAAGGGCATTGAGAAGACCATCACAATCGTCGGCATCGACGAGGCCGATCTGGCCCATGGCAAGGTCAGCTGGGTCTCCCCCATCGCCCGCGCTTTGATGAAGGCCTATGAGGGCGACACCGTGCCCATGCGCACGCCGGGCGGCATGGAAGCGCTGGAAGTGCTCGAGATCAAATATTCCTAGGCGGCAGCGTCCTTAGAACTTCCGCTCCACCTTGTCGCACGTGCCCTCTAGCCTGATCTGCTTGTCCACCCGGGCAAAGCGACCCGACACGCGGTCGATGCGGAACACCACTTGGCCGGGGCCGCCGGCCTTGTCCCACAGGCTTAAGCCGTCGCGGCTGGCGGTGACGCCATATTGGCCGCCGGACAGGGTTTCCACCGCATCCTTAGCCGCCAAATCCACCGAGAACGCCAAAGGTTGGGCCAACAGGCCCGGGTTGTCGGCGCGGCAGACCAGCCGCAATGTCTCGGATTCCTCTGCCAAAGCGGGAAAGGCAGCCAATAAGGCCACGGCAAGGACGGCGGCACGGCGACATGTCATGAACGTATCTCCTGCAACAACGCACAGCGTAACACGATTGGCCCCATGACTGTGCGTAATAACGGTTTACAGTAGCCCTATAGACCTCCACCGCAGGTTATGAGTAATCTTGCATTCAGGGGACGGGTTTGGGGGAATCCAATGTCGGCACAAGATACGGAGGGGGCAACGAGCCGCAGGCCTTGCTTCGATGTGCTGTCCATGATGGCCGACGTCATCGCCGCCTTGGCGGAGGACCGCGCCCAGGACGGCATGCTGCGATTGGACGAGCTTAAGCGCATTCTTGAGATGACCAAGGGCGCCGGTTCGCCCCTGGCCCGCGCCTTCGACACGCAGGAGGCTAAGTGCCGCAAAGCCTTCCGCCCAGCCAGCCGCCACGCCTCCAGCCGCAACGACGTGTTCCGCCGCCTGATGGTGCGACCGTTCGAAACCCTGCTGGAAGGCGAGCCGCCAGCCTTTCCCCGCTGTTTTCTCGCCAATTACTTCGAGTTGGTCGAGGCCGCATTCGGCGAGAAATTCAAATCCTATGACGAACGCTCGCGCGAGATTTTTCAGGATATGCTGGTGGTCCACGGCAATGATCTGGCCTGGGACGTCTTCTTCAACGACGCCCGCGCCCGCGCCGTGCTGGGTCACGCGCTAACCCGTTTGATGCATTACATTGAAAGCCCGGCGGGGCAATGGGCGTGGCTGACCTGCCTTAACCGTCAAAACGTGGACGGCGCCAAACCCAGTTCGGAACAGGCCGATCTGATCCTCAACACTTTGCGGACCACCCGCAAGGCGCTTGGCCCGGCCGCTGAGAAAAAGGCTTAAATCCTCATTACTCCATTGCACCGCTTGCTAATGAGTGTTGGTGAATTCATCATCGCCATGGGGATTTATTCGCTTGGGGATTATCTGAGACCATGGCCGACCTCGAACGCGATCGTTTCGTTGCCTTGGCCTTCTGCCGCGCCGATCTGTTGTTCGAACTGGACGACGACCATGACGTGGTGTTTGCCGCCGGGGCGACCTCGGTATTGCTGGGCCAACCGCCCGAGGCATTGAAGGGCCGCAACTTCCTTGAACTGATCGCCGACACCGATCGCGGGCTGGCCGGCGAAATGCTGGACGCCGCCCGCGCCCAAGGGCGCATCGACGACGTGGTGGTGCGGCTGAACGGTGCCGGCCTGCGCCGCCCCAACGTCGCCATGGCGGGCTATCGAGTGCCCGATTTCCAAGGGCACTTCTTCCTGGCCCTGAAGATGGAACCGGCGTTGCAGGCCCATCGCCTGGACGAAGACGAGATCAAGCGCGACGACGATAGCGGCCTGCTGGACGAAGGGTCCTACGTCACCCTGGCGGCAGAGCGGGCCTTGGCCTTCAAGCGGGCCGGCGGACGGCCGCAGATTACCGTGCTCAAGATGGAAAACCTTGCGGACATGACCCAGTCGCTGGGCGCCAGCGACCGCAAGAAGGTCATGGGCGCGGTGGGCGACATCCTGGCCCAGCATTCCCTGGG